>DAIDJG010000144.1 GCA_027451445.1 Singulisphaera sp. | reverse complement strand
AATGCTTTCCTTGTAGCGGTCCTGCACGACCTGGAATGGACAGTCGCTCTCCCACATACAGCGCTTCGCGCCGAACGCGTGCACCACGCTGTGGATCATGGGTCCCAGGTCGAGATACGGCGGCTTTTTCTTTCCGAGTGCGTAAAACGCGCCGACTTTCACGAAGATCCGCGGATGCTTCGCCAGCGCACAGAGGGCGTCCACCTCTTTTTCCTCGATCGTGCCGCTGACGCCAATTCTCCCCAGGTGGTCGATGATGACCACGGTGTCGGGAAACCGCCGGCACATGCGATCGACCTCGCCAAACGCGTCGGGGTTGATCAGGCAGCTTAGCGCTTGCCCCGTCTTCGCCGCCGTCGCGAACATCGTCGCGTAGCCGGATGGTTCCAACCAGCGAGCCGGCGGCAGCTTGCTGTAATTCGGTGCAATTCGAAACGCGCGCACCCCTTGCGGCAGCAACGCCCGCATGGCTGTATCCGGATCGGGCCCGAGCGGATCAACGATCGCCGTGCCGACGAAGCGGTCGGGATACTGCTTGATCATGTCGGTCATGTAACGATTATCGAACTCGTAAAAACTCATCTGAATCAAATTGACCCGCCCCACACCGGCCGGTCGGCACTGCGCGAGCAACTCCTCGGCCGTGAACGACGGCGGCTTCATATCAGCGACCTTGAAGCCCTCCGCGAGCGGATAGCGCGCGACGTCAGGGGTCCAGATGTGCGAATGGGCGTCGATGTAAGGTTCGAGTGCCACGATGGGATCCTGGAAAAGAGGTTATCCGCAGATGACGCAGATGTTCGCAGATAAGATTGATGATTATAAGGAATTGGCCTGAAAGATGCAAAATGAGAGATGGCAGACATCGAACGAGAAATCGCCAGCATGACGCATTACCGCACGTCGTCAGCCATGCGCCATCTGATATACCCAAACTGACGATCTTCGCTCTTCTCCTTAATCTGCGAAAATCTGCGACATCTGCGGATAGGACTCTTGGTTCTAGCCAATGGCCTCCGGGATGACTTCACCTTCGGGCATGAGCGAGAGTGGTCGTCCCTGACGGTCAGTGAGCATCGTATTCAGGTCGATACCCAGCAGATGGTAGATCGTCGCGAGGATGTCCTTGGGCGAGATTCTGCGTTCCACAGGGTCGCTGGCGATCTTGTCCGAGCGGCCGACGACGCGGCCTCGGGCGATGCCACCGCCGGCCATGAGGACCGAATAGCAGCGCGACCAGTGGTCGCGGCCACCGCCCCGGCCGGTACTGAGCTTCGGGGTGCGGCCGTGCTCGCTCAGGCAAACGACCAGCGTTTCGTCGAGCATTCCCCTACGATCGAGGTCGATCAGGAGACCCGACAGCGTGCGGTCGAGGCCGGGCAGGAGCTCGTCCTTCATCCGCGGGAAGTGGTCCCAGTGCGTGTCCCAGCCGGTGCCGGCGAGTCCGTACTCGTCCCAGAAGACGGTCAGGAACCGCCCGCCCGCTTCGACCAACCGCCGCGCGGTCAGCGAGGCCTGGCCGAAGAGGGTCATCCCGTAGAGCTCGCGGGTCGCATCCGGCTCCTGGCCCAGGTCGAACGCCTGCCGGAGCTTGTCTGAGCCGAGCAACGAATACGCCATCGCGCGATGCCGGTCGATTCCCGATCGCGCGACCTGGGAGTCAACCTCCCGGCGCACATCCTCACATTGCTGCAACAACGTCCGCCGCTGATCCAAACGATCAAGAGTAAGACCCGTAGCGAGACTCGACACGCCGTCGAGCTGGAGCCGGCTTTCGGGCGTAATACCTCGATAAGGCTCGAGATCGTTCCATGTCTTTTCCGCGAGTGTCTTCTTGGCGGTCTTCGTCGCCTTGCCAACGAACTCAGTGCAAATCGGGTCATACGCCTGACCGAGAAAGCCGCCGTAAGGCCCGGAGCGCGCCACTTCGCCGACTCGCTGGCTGCTGAAAGCCCAGGGCAACACCATGTTTCTCGGCACGTCCCGACGGTCCGCGTTGCGGCCCGCACGGCTGCGATCGACATAGTCGACGACCGAGCCGATGAATGGCCACTGTGCGGGGTCTCTTGGGTTCAGCTCCAAGGGAGCATCGATGCGAGAGATCCCCGTCGTCGCGAAGGCGACGCCATGGAGCGGATAGGGGTGCGAAACCGTGCGCAGGACCGTGACCTTATCCATCACCTGGGCGAGATAAGGCAACTGTTCGCAGACATCGAGACCAGGCACTCGAGAGGCGATCGACTTGAGCTCGCCGCGGATTTCGGCAGGCGCATCCGGTTTCGGATCAAACGTCTCGAGCTGGCTGGGCGAGCCGTACAGAAACAACAGGATGCACGCCTTGGCCTTACCGAATCCGTCTTGAATCAACGGCCGAGCAGGAGCGGCGTCGGCGTGGGGAACGCCAAACTCCGAAAGACCCAGCCCGAGCAGGCTCAGCGAGCCCACGTGGAGCAGGTCGCGTCGGGTGACACCGTCGCACAATCGTTTCGGTCCGCCCAGCACGCGTATCAAGAGAATACCTCCGCGAGGCGTTGCCTCGACACGGGGTACGGGTGGGGAACGTCGCGACCAAAGTCATCGCGTCGTCCCCCAAACTCTATCGCAGATTTGACGAGTGTTCAACAACAATCCTTGCGCGGCGGCGATTGACCGTTCACCGACGAATGACGAGCGTCCCGGCCACCAGATCATGAAGCGCTTGTTTCTGCTCCGTGAATGCAGCCATCAGGTAGCCAATCCCGCAGGTCAGGTTGGAAAGGACCTTGGCGAAAAACCGCCCAACGGCACGACTCCCGGAAACGCGGCGTCCGTCAAGATCGGTCACCTGGATGCCAACGGCCATCTTACCCAGGGTGCCCTGGTATCTCGAACTCTCCATCCCGGCGTAATAGATCATCGAGAGCAGAACCAAGGCGATGAGCTGGAGGAACCCGAGAACGACCACCAGCGGGTCGCCGATCCTTGCCCTACCCTGGGGAGAGTCAACCAAGATGATCTTGTGGAAAATCGCGAACGGCACACGGACCATCATTCCCAGTACCGTCACCACGACCTGGTCGATGATGCTCGCCGCGACTCGCAGCCAGAACCCTGCATTATCACGGACGAGGTAGCAGTGGTCGTCCTCATCCAGAAACTCGACGTCGCTCTTCGGCGCAGCATAGGGATTGAATTCGGGATCATCAGCAAACGACATCACGTGACCTTTTTTTGCTCAGAGGCGGATCGGGCTCGAGGCCGGCGCAATGGTGGGCGAGCGACATCTTAGAATGATCGTGTGCCCGTCGCCGGTAAAGTGAAAACGTCCGGATCGCGTAAAACGGGGAAGCGAAGCCCGTCGCAGAGCTTCGCACCCCCGGACGCTTCGGTTCGCGCGCTATCAGCGCACGGTCGCCTGGAACGACACGTGCCCTTCGCCTCCCGGCGGGATCGCGCCCGGCAACTCCCAGCGCAGCTCGGCCCCGCCGGCCTTGTTCTCGCCCGTCGTGAAGACGGTCCCCTTCGGCCCCTGGGCACTACCGGGCACGTAATCGAGGCGAGGCAGGAGACTATCCGTAACGGTCACCGAACGGATGGGAACGTTCCCCATGTTGCGGTACTGGATGACGAACGTGAGCGTATCGCCCGGCTCCGCCTCACTCGCGCTCACTCGCTTGATGACCGCCAGGCCCGGCCGATTCGGCGGGGTCTCGACGCCCACGGTCTCGCGCGCGGGCCAGGTCATGACCTGCTCGCCTGCGCCTTCGACGATCCCGGTCAGCACGACCTTCTCGGTGATCTTGATCCCCTCGAGCCGGTTCCTCTCCTGGATTCCCCCAGCCTTTTGTCTGAGCTTGAGGTTCTGGGCACCTGCCGTGAAGACGTGGCCGGCAATGTGAGTCATGGTATCGAACCCGGTCAACACGCGGAGTTCCTCGTGCTCACCAACGTGTAGCCGCGCCGCCAAGCCCGACGCCCGCAACCGCACGCGGTTGGCCTCCGCGCCCTGGTTCTGGATGAGCCGATTGGGGCGCTGACGTAGGTCCATGTCGGCAGGGCGCGCGTTGAACTGGGTTCGCAACGGCCCTTCCACGAGCAGCGTTTCGTTCGGGCCGACGCTCATCCGAACCTCGGAGAACCGTGGTGCGTACACACAGACGATGTTCGTCGGTAGCAACCGAGGACGCCGGCCGTCGTCGAACTGAATCACCGCATCGCGCGGGTCGATCCCGCGCAAGCTCGCGGTGCCGTCGAAGTGCGCGGGCATGCCCCGGTCGCCACCGTCGCACAGGAACTCGTCGCGCGGCAGCCAGGCTCTCCCAGCCTCAGGCGGACGGCCGACGGCCGGACCACACGCGAGCGGACAAGGCGTACCCGACGTGCCGACGAATGGGCAGTGTCTCGGCGTCGACGTGCCGCTGTCGAGCAAGACACTCGGCCCCCCACCGCTCAGTTCCTCGGCGGTCGGTTTCCGTCCCCCTGTCTGCACGAGCGCCATCACGCGTCCGAGCGCCAGCGCCACTTTGAGCGGATCTTCGGCCGGACTCACCGAGACCACCGGGATCTCGTCCTTCGGCAGGCTCACAGGCAGAGCGAGCTCGGGGTCCTCGAGGTAGATGACCTGCGTAACAAGGCGGCCTTTATCGACGGCCTCGACGAAGTCGTCCTCCGTAAACGCGATGCGGATCGGGAACTTGGACGCGTCAATGCCCTCGGGCCGGTGGAGGTGGCCGACGATCTGGATCACCGGATAGAGATCTGCGCCCGCGCGGCCGGGCAAGTCCGTGAGCCGGAGCCGGTAGGCCACGCCCACGCGTAGGCCCACGGTGAGCATTCCGTGGCCGTCTCCGACCGGCACCGCCTCAGGCGCCGGGCTGACCACCTCGGCCTTGACCCCTTCGGGGCCGTGGAAGCGTACGATCTGGATCTCGGGCGCGAGCGCAGGCGCGCCGGGCGGCGTCTCCACAACCGCGGTACCCGGGGCAGAAATCGACACAGGCGTTTGCGCGTAAGTGCGTGGAGCGCCCATCACAACCACGAGCACCAGGCCCAGCGCGAATGCAAGACGCCCGCCCTGGCCGCCGAGGCGGCTCGACTTGCTTTGGCGGCTCATTGGGATTGATTCCTTAAATGAAGGTGTAAACGCTCGCCGGTTTGTGTACGTCGGAGCAGCAGCTTCACAGTGGAGGTGGGTGGCTGGGGTCGAGCTATAGCACGTCGAAACCCCTGGTTTGCCGCCCTCCCCCCTCTGTGGGCTGGCCACCCGACACTTTTTACCCGGTGGCCAAAAAGCACACCGCGAATGGCTGAGCTTGCTGGGGAACGAACAAGGCTATGGTGGCTGAAAAACAGCCATTTTGGAGCGATCATCGCCTGTCGGATCATAAGTGCAAG
>DAIDJG010000143.1 GCA_027451445.1 Singulisphaera sp. | reverse complement strand
TCCAACAGGCGGCGATCGCTCGAACAAGGCTGTTTTTCAGCCACCGTCGCCATGTTCGTTCTCGTCGGCTGGCCAGCCGATGCCGTGTGCCTTTTCGGCCCCCCGTGAAAAGTGTCGGGTCGCCAGCTTCCCAAGGGGGGGAGTTAATATGTTTCCGCCTTGGAGCAGATTGTGGGCTGTGCGCGGCGGGTTGAGCGTCCGAGCGCGGTTCAGCCGACAGCCGCGTTACTCGTCGTCCTCTTCATCTTCCTCCTCGTCGTCCCCCTCTTCCTCCGCTTCCGCCAGGAGGGCCGCGAGCTCGGGATCCATCTCCTCATCCTCGGAGGTCTCTTCCTCCTCGTCGCTCGACTCTTCCGACTCAGCTTCTGCCAAAAGGGCGGCGAGTTCGGGATCCATCTCCTCATCGTCCTCGGTTGAAGTCTCCTCGTCGTCGTCCCCCTCTGCCTCCGCTTCGGCCAAAAGGGCGGCGAGCTCAGGATCCATCTCCTCGTCAGCGGTCGATGTCTCCTCGTCCTCGTCCCCCTCCGCTTCCGCCAAAAGGGCGGCGAGCTCGGGATCCATCTCCTCGTCGGCCTCCTCCGAGGATTCTTCAGAGGACTCCTCGTCCGACTCGGCCTCTGCCAAAAGGGCGGCGAGCTCGGGATCCATCTCCTCGTCCTCGGTCGATTCCGACGAGCTCTCGTCGAGATCGGCCATCAGGGCGGCGAGCTCAGGGTCCATCTCCTCGTCAGCGGATTCCTCCGCGTCACCCAGGTCGGCCATGAGGGCGGCGAGCTCGGGGTCGATTTCCTCGTCGCCTGAGTCGCCGCCGTCGAGGTCGCCCATCAGCGCGGCGAGTTCGGGATCCTCCTCGTCGCTGCTCGAATCGTCGTCTCCCCCCAGGTCGTCCAGGTCGGACATCGAGTCATCATCGTCGGAGCTCTCGTCGTCGCCATCGGGGCTGGGCGGCTTGGACCACTCGGGCCAGACGACATCATTGAGCATCTCATCGGAGCTGACCGTGTCCGCGAGGGCGCGGGCACTCTGGAAGGCCGGATTGGGCGGGGGCTCCGGCTGGACTGTGTCGTAAAAGTTCGTCGACGCGGGCGGAGGCGTTGCAGGAGGCGCCGGAACCGAATCGTAGAAGTTCGACGACGCGGGGGGAGGCGAGCCCGCAGGAGTCGATGCCCGACCGGCTACCGCGGCTGCGGCTGCCGCACCGGCCACACCGACAGCCGCACCGGCTGCGGCCGCCAACGGCGCTTCTCCACTGCGCGGGAGCTGCACGCTGCCCGATTGGTTCCAGCGTCCCATTAGCGGGCTCGCGGCCTGCCCCTTCGCGGGCGAGGCGAGCGACTGAACCGTCGCGAGCTGTACCGCGTCGCGGCCCTTGACGCACAACAAGGGGATGATGCCCCACGCGGCGACACGTTTCGATACCGGCGGCGTGAGCCAGGTCTCCGCGAGCGTCGCGACGGGCTCGTCGTCCTCGTCGCGGGTCACGTGCATCGCCATGCCGCCCAGGTCGAGCTGCGAGCCGGGCCGGAAGGCCCAGCCATCCTTGCCGAACGATTCCGCCATCAAGCGTGCGCACGCCAGCGCCGCGTTGCTGAACAGATAACCACGCCAGTCCGGCGACTTCGTGTACTCCTCGAACTCGAACGCGTCGATCGTCCTCGTGTTTTCACCGAACGGCACGCGCACGAGAAACCGGGGTCCCACCAGACTGAGCAAGGCGGCTTCCGGAAGTTGGCGCAGGGCGGTCCAGGCGGCCTCCTCGTCTTCCTCCAGCGCGAACGACGGCTCGAAGACCTGGGGAGTGACTCCCGCCAGGAACGGAGCCGACGCCTGACGCGCGACCTTCGCGATCCGCCCCAGCGCCTCGACGTGAGGGCCGGTCATCTCGAACAGATAATTCCCCACGAACACCGACCAGGGATCGGCCTCCCCACGCTGGGCCGGGACGTCGACCAGCAGTTGGTAGAGCCCGCTTGCCTCCAGCTCCTCCGCGGCCGACAGGTCGGCCATCAGCTCCTCGAACGAGAGGTCGATGATCCGCACCTCGACCGCCTTGTGCTTCTGGACTCCCTGCAAGAGCCAGTCGAGCCCCCGCCAGGCCGACTCCAGCGCCTGGAAGTTGGGGTGATGCAGGATCTTGTTCATGAACGGCGTCTTTTCCTCGGCGCCGTAGAGGTCTTGCAACGCGTCGATGCGCGCGTTCAAGCCGTCGGGATGGAAATCGTCGAGCGTCTGAAACGACACCGTGACCGGCTTGCCCTTGGACCCGATCGGCAACTGGACCTTGGGCGCAACCTTGGCCATCACGTCGTCGAAGTTTTCCCGGTCGATCTTGCGCGCACGGCGGCGTCCGATGTCGTCGGCCGACCCTTTTTCGCCCCGGGCGGCCCGCCCGCTGAAGTCGCCGAGTACGACGATCCGGAACGGCGTCTCCGGCTTTGGCAGATCGACCCCGACGCTCTGGTTGCTGGTCAGCTTTCCGAACGAAAACGAGAGGGACATGAATGAAGCCCCGAAAACAGCTTTCCCGGCAACGCATGCCGATTCCGCGATGCGACGTCCACACCTCGCTACGTTACTCGGCGCGCGGGTCGTTCGCAACGCGAAAGATCGCGATTTCGGGACTCTATCCGGTGTCACTTGAACATCCGGTTAATAGCGTCTTTCCCGAAAGTGGAGCGGAGTCGGCAAACGGGGACTGGCTCCGAGTCTTCGAGGTGCCTGTCCCCGTTTGCCGGCGCAGCGGGCGTGGAAATGTGGAAATGGGGACAGGCACCGTCCGAAGACGGCCGGAGCCAGTCCCCGTTTCCACGCTCAAGGGACCTTTGGAACAGACTCTTAGCGGCGGGTCGTGTCCGGGTTGGTGGCCGCGGCGATGAAATGATCGAGCCGCGAGAGCGTCGCGTTCGTGGCGCCCTGGTCGCGCCAGAGGATATGCCCTTGGCGATCGAGCAGAATCAAGGTGGGGAAGGCCTGGATGTGGAGTGCTTCCTGCACGGGGCACGTCTCGCCGTCCATGCCGCTCATCAAAACCGCGTAGTTGATCCCAAGGCGCTTCATCGTCTTGCTGACCGTCGCAGCCCGCTGCGCCGGCGGGCCTTGCTCGCAGGCGATGCCGACGACCTTCAATCGCTTCGTTCCCAGGCGGTTTTGCAAGTCGACGAGGTGCGGAATGGAGTCAAGACACGGCTTGCACCACGACCCCCAGAAGTCGACCAGAATGAGGTCCGCGTCCAGATCCTGCAACCGCACCGGGTTCCCCGCGACGTCGGGGAGCTGAAAATCAACAATCCGTCTCGACTTGGAATCGAACCGGCAGAACGCCGCAGGACCCTGTGGCGGCCGATTGTCTGCGCGCGTGGGACGAGTCGTCCCTTCCGCAACGATGGGCCGAAGCCTCCCTTCCGCGGTCGTCGGTTCGCCGCGAGTCTCGGCCACCATCTGGTCGAGCTGGACAGGACCGGCCGGCAGGTTCGCCGTCAGTTCTCGCCAGGTGGGTCGTCGGCGCTCTTCCTTGGGGGGAGCCTCGGGCGCCGGCACGACGAATGTCGACTCGGAGGGGGCCGCTGCGGCCACCGCGGGTGCCTTCTCTTTCGGTTGCGCCTCGTACCAGGGGACCGCCGGCGGGGCCTCGACGGCAGAGGGCTTGGTTGCCTGGGAGGGCGGCGGCGCGGTCCGAACGAAACGTCCGAGCGGCGCTGGCTTGTCGGCGAGCGCGATCGGAGAGTAGTTCTCGGGCACGATCACGCGAGCCCCGGGCATCGTATCGAGCGCGGCCGCTTTGGGCTTGCGCGCGTTCCGGAAGATACGATCCGCAGACTCGTCCGCCGGGGCGTCCTCGAACGCCGAAGGGTCGCCCCCCTTTCCTGAAGGCGCGACGGCGTCGGGCTCGAGCGCGGGAGGCAGCGGGTTCACGCCTCCATCATCGTAGTCTCCGTCATCAGCGTTCGCGGTGTCCGACTCTTCGCGGGCCGCACTGCGGGAAGTTGCTGCGCTCCCGTCCGTCGCCGATGAGGCGGTCCGAGGAGCGTCTCCCGCGTGCCAGCGAGCGCTCGATGGCGTCGTCTTGACCGCGCCGCGCGCCCGGGTTGGCAACAGCGATTCGGCGGCCTCAGCCGGGGGCGCGGTGTCGTCTCGCTTGGGCTTCACGGGGATCTTGCCAACGTCCTCAACATCCTCGTCGTCGTCACCCGAATTCTGACCGTTCCTGGGTCGAGATACCGGGCTCACGGGCCGGCTCGTCGCCTGGGCGGCGTCGGCGCCGTCCGGGGCGAGGCTGATTTGAACGTCGCCGTCGGGTGCCTCGACCTCGGTGCGGCCGGTCAAGAGCCCCTGGTCTTCGTCCTTCAGCTCGGCGATCAACGTGTAATTGCTTCCGGGCCGGAGCCCCCGGAGCGTAAACGCGCCGGATTTGTCGGTCGTCGTGCGAACGATCTTGCCACCGGACGAACCGCCCAGCGCGAGACGAACCTGCACGTTCGGAACGGGCTGGCCCTTCTCGTCGAAGACGCGACCGGAGACGCGACCTTCATTCGCAGGCTTGCGCTCGGGCGTATAGTCGTCAGCCGCGACGGATGACCCCGGCTCGCCGGTAACGACGGGTAAGGGCTTGTCGCCGATCGAGACCACGGTCCGGGCTTTGGGCGCAGTGGAAGTGCGGATGCCGGACGTGCTGGTACAGCCGGCGAGCGAACATGATGCAAGAAGCAGGAGGATGGCGGATTGTCGACTCAAGGTGCGCATTGTGAGTTTCCCTCCTGAGGAGGCCGGTTCCGAAAAGCGACCACCCGAGGCCTCGACCGCAAAGCCAGGCTCCGCCCGCCTCTGACCTTCGAGCCTGAATACACGCGTGTCACACTTCCAAAACCGAAGGCGCACTCACGAAAGGGTGAGTGCCGTATTCCTGGTTTCGGCACCGCGCTCGAACGACTTGAGCCGATTCCTATTTTTCCTGGCGATCGGTCCCGCGCAGGGCCAACGCGACACGGGCAAAACCCTTCCTGAGGCCGTCTTTCCCTTTTGGTGCAAAACGCTTAGGATAAGGGCCTCACGATGAGGAGTTGACGAAGTTGGAGAGGATTCCCTCCCGATGAAAATCATTCTGGCTAACCCCCGAGGGTTCTGCGCTGGGGTTAACATGGCGATCGAGTGCCTGGAACGCGCTCTCGACATCTTCGGCGCCCCGCTGTACGTCTACCACGAGATCGTCCACAATAAATACGTCGTTGAACGCTTCCTCCGCCGAGGCGTCGTGTTCGTCGAAACCCTCGAGGAAGTCCCCGAAGGCGCCCCCCTTCTCTACAGCGCCCATGGCGTCTCACCCCAGATCCGCGAGCAAGCCCGCCAGCGCCGGCTCCAGGCCATCGACGCCACCTGCCCCCTCGTCACCAAGGTCCACCTCGAAGCCGTCAAGTACGCCAAGGAAGGCTACACGATCGTCCTTATCGGCCACGAAGGGCACGATGAGGTCATCGGCACCATGGGCGAAGCCCCCGACCGCATGGTCCTCGTCGAAACGGCCGACGACGTCAAACATCTGAATCTTCCCTCTGACGCCAAGATCGCCTATCTCACCCAAACCACACTGAGTGTTGACGACGCCAACATTGTGATCTCTGCCCTGCGTCAGAAGTTCCCCCAGATCGCCAACCCGCCCAAGGATGACATCTGTTACGCCACTCAGAACCGCCAGGAAGCCGTGCGAGAGCTGGCGAAGCAGGCGGACGTTGTGCTGGTGCTGGGAAGTCAGAACAGCTCAAATAGCCGACGGCTGGCCGAGATCGCCGGCGCCCTGGGACCGCACGCGCACCTGATCGACGGCGTCGCCGAGATCCGGCCCGAATGGTTCGACGACGTCGACACCGTGTTGATCACCGCCGGCGCCAGCGCCCCCGAAGATGTGGTCCAGGAGTGCATCGAATACCTGGAAGAGCGCTACGGCGCGACGATGCAGGAAGAGTGGGTCCGCGAAGAGAACGTTCACTTCCCGCTACCGAAATCGCTCCGCGAGCTCCTGCCGGTTGGGGCGTATGGGGAGGAGAATGCGGCGGACTGAGGTAGGGTGCGCACGCTCCGCCCTACAAACCGCCTCGGCGCCTCTCAATCCCACGAATCGCGGTTCGACTGCGGCTTTTTGCCCGGCGGTTCCCCCAGCTCGGACGACGACCGGAGGAGTTCGGGCTCTCGATCCTCGCGGTCCATCTCCAGCAACACGCGGTTCAACTGGCGCGTCGCGGCGATCGTCAGCGCGGTCACCTGGATCAGCACGAGCGTAAAGATCATGTGCGTGCCGAAGTACAGCAGCACTCCTTCCGCGCCTCGAATGCGCGGGTGATCCTGTGCCCCAAGGTTGCGCCAATCCGTGCACTGTAGGAAAAAAATCATCCAAACGACCGCCCCTGTCGCCGCGAGCGAGCGCGTGGCTTTGCCCGCCTCAGGAGCCTGCTCGACGCCCAGATGGGCGAGCATCTGGCAAGAAAGCGTCGCCAAAAGGGCGAATTCGGCCCACCCGAGCGCCTCCCCGAGTTCATTCCGGAGCCAGAGGTAGTCGACCCGGCCCTCATGCAGTCCGAACTCGTTGGCGTGTTCGAGGAACCAAAGCGCCGCATCGACGATGCACATGAGCAACAGCAAGCCCGACCGCCGCTGCCAGGCGCGCGCCTTCCAACGCCCCCACAGCAGGTAGGCCCCGATCAGGGAACCCCACACAACCGGCACATGCGACCATTTCCAAATGGCCGACTCCATGATCTGATTCCCAACCCCGCCCCGGCCCATGAACAAAAACAACAGCCCGAGCACCGATGTGACGCTGGCCACGACCAGCGCCCCCGAAAGGAGCCCAAAGCCAAGCCGGCAAAGTTGATAGGTCAAACGTTGCCGCTCACGTTCCGTCTCGGGCGTGTTGAACTCGTGCGGTTCGTCCGGGAACTGAGGGGATTGATAGGGGTTATTCGTCGCCTGTTCCATGGGATCACGCTCTTGGGCGCTTTGGTGCTGCGCGAGACGGCCCGTCATCCCGCCGGACACGCTCCTATTCTAAAGCAAAAGGCGTCGGTTCGCCAAGCGACTCAGCCTTGCGCAGTGCTCCCCGCAGCCGCGGGTCGGATGACCAGCGCGATGGTTCCCCACGGCGAGGAGAACTCGTTGACGCCTCCGCAGCGGCCAGGGTCAACCTTCAGCACAAGGGTGTTGCGCGCAGCGAGTGGTCGATCGATCGGAATCATCAACGAGGTGGCCCCGGGTTCGGGACGGGCGATTTCTTCCTCGTTAAGCCAAACACTCACCAGACCGTCAACGTCTTCCAGGCTCAGCAAAACGCACTCGCAGCCCGGGTCGATCGGCGGGCGCTGAAAGGATCGGACCAACTCGAACACGGCCATGAATCTGGGAGACCACGACATCGGCAGCGACACCTTGCGCGCCGGTAGCCCAGCCTCGCGCCACTCCCATCCGCCTCGCAGCCGAATCCAGTGGTCGGGCATGTTCGCGTCCCCGCTTGCTCCCGCGACTTGCTAACCCAACCGATGAACGGCACACCGTTTAGGCTGGGACGTCGGGAGGGCTTTGCTATGGTCAGTTTGTTCAACACACAGTATAGTCAGAAACTCCCCGAGAGCATTCCGAGACCTCTCAGCGGTCGGCAGATCTTGAGTTGCGACGGAGTGGTCGCAGCGGGCGGCCAGGGCCACCCCGCCAAGGGTTCACGCCCTGCGCCTCAAGAACCGTTCCCTTCCCGACCGATGGGGGAACGGATAGTCTGGGATTTCGCTCCAGGATAGGGAAAGCGGGCCCGGGCTCGGGAGCCTTCGAAGAATCGCTTTATGACCGCCGCGGATTGCCCATGAGCAACGGCCAACTCCATGTCGAACCTCGGACGCGCTCTCTGACCGGCGTGCAGATCCTGGGAACGGGGTGCTACGTCCCCGACAACGTAATCAGCAACCTCGACTTGCAGGAGTCGCACGGGTTCGATCCCGAATGGATCGTCAACCGCACGGGCATCCACGAGCGCCGGTTCGCCCTCCCCCACCAGGCCACGAGCGACCTCTGCGCCCACGCGGCGATCCGCTGTCTCAAAGCCGCGGACTGCGACCCCGCCGATGTCGACCTCCTCGTCGTCGGCACGTTCACGCCCGACATGTGCTTCCCCTCGACCGCGAACCTCGTCCAGGATCGCATGAAGCTGAACTGTCCGGCGTTCGACATCCAGGCCGCCTGTGCGGGCTTCGTGTTCGCCCTGATCACCGCCGCGCAGTTCGTCGCCGCAGGGACGAGCGAGCGGGCCCTCGTGATCGGCGGCGACTGCAATAGCCGCGTGATCAATCCGGGCGACCAGAAAAGCTTCCCTCTCTTCGGCGACGGCGCCGGCGCCGTCTTGCTTGCACCCGGCGACCGCGACCAGGGCCTGATCGCCTATCAACTCGGCTCCGACGGCTCCGGCGGCGACCTCCTCAGCCGCCCCGCCTGCGGCAGCCGCATCCCTCCGACCGCGGACGCCCTCGACCAGGGTCTCCACTACCTCACGATGGACGGCCGGGCCGTCTTCAAGTGGGCTGTGCGGATCCTGACCGACTCGACCCTGGCCGTGCTGGAACACGCTCGCTCGTCCATCCCCGACGTCCGCTGGTTCATCCCCCACCAGGCCAACGTCCGCATCATTCACGCCGCCAGCGACGTCCTGGGCTTCCACCGCGACGCCGTCTTCAAGAACCTCGAACGCTACGGCAACACCTCCGCCGGCTCCATCCCCATCGCCCTCGACGAGCTCATCCAGGACGGCCAGATCCAGCGCGGGGATTTGCTCCTCACCTCCGGGTTCGGGGCAGGGTTGAACTGGGGCACGGCGCTCTGGCGCTGGTGAGTCGAGCACTTCGGCGTTGCGTACCGCACAGTCGGGATGGCGAGGTTGGCGATAAAAAAACTGCGTTCGAGAGGGGAAACAGCCCTTTCGGGATTTGTTGCGCGCCAGTGTTTGCTTCCCGGATCAACGCGGCTTTGCCCTTCGCCCCAAAGTGGCCAAATATGATAGCCTGTGGCGTTGCCACAAGCTATCATATTTGGTCTCTTTGGGGCGGAACATACAAAAACCACTAGCGCGACATTGCCCCCATCCGCTACGCGAAAACAGACGATTCTCCAGCCAGGGGAGGCGAAGGTACGAGGTTCTCGCTGCATACGAAGGGCGCGGCGCGATACCGTGTGGAATTCGCGCATTCATTGTGGTAGCCCCAAAAAGTCAGATTGGCCGGCTGCCCACGCGCCACTACTCACAGAAATCACGGCCGCAATCGGGAGCGACACACCTTGGCAAGCGGGACCAGAGGACCGGTGGGGCCAGAGCTTCGGACGCTGCTGGAAGCGGGGAGCGCCGTCGGGCGATCGGACGGCGAGCTGCTCGATTGCTTTCTCGCGGCGGCCGGCGCAGCCGCTGAGCCGGCCTTCGCGGCGCTGGTCGAGAGGCACGGGCCGATGGTCTGGCGCGTCTGCCGCGACGTGCTCCGCGAGTCGAACGATGCCGACGACGCGTTCCAGGCGACGTTTATTGTCCTCGCCCGACGTGCCGGCGCAATTCGCAAGATCCATTCCCGGTGTCACATCAAGATCCATTCCCGGTGTCACATCTGTTTTCGCAAGAAAAACAGATGCGACACCACTTTTGCCCGCAAGCTCCGCTCCATGGAGAAACTCGGTGTGAAGAGCCGGGCGGACGTGATTCAGTTCGCGCTGCGCCAGGGCTGGCTGGCGCCGAAATGACCTCGCTGGCACCACTTTCTAAACGTTTGTTTTCTCATACGTGAGCCCCATCGATCAGGGAGTTCCCTCAGTTTCCTTCGCGAATTGCCGAGCAGGTTCCTCGGGTGAAATCCTCAGACGGTTTTCTCACTCTGCCGATCGACGCAACGACGACGACGACGAATACTGTATGTGACGGGAAAGGACCTTGCTAGCAAAGCTGAAGTCGGTGTCTGGGAAAGGTCCACTCGCGCTGAGCCTATTGACCGCCAGGTGCGGCCGCCGTGCGTCGGCGGCGAAATCGTAACGATCGAACCGGTTCGGCTTGCGTTTCGAGTCGGAAAGAACGCAGGCGATTTCGTCTCCGATCGACCCCATGGTCTCCCCCCGCTTACCGCGGTCCGTGAGACGCACACGAGTGAATGAGGAACCACGGCGGCAATCATCGGGTCCTAGCAATGGGTCCTCATATCACGATCCATGAGCATGGAGCCAGGGCGGTTTGAGGTGTCAATGGGGTAGCCTCGTAAGCGAGAGTCAGGCTTAATTTATGTGAACGAGATCGTGGACGGCGGCATGAAACTCTCGATCGCCTCCACTTTGGGCCGACGAGCGTGCCGAGGATGGCACAGTTCATCCGGGAGAAACGAGACAAGTGGGACAGGAGAACCTTTCACGAGCGGATCGACACCCACGACGACGAGGACGACCATGACCGCAACGAAGGCGGAAAAAATGATGACGAGCGAGACCGACACGAACACCATCCGATATCGAACGGACTTCGGTGGTCCGATGGCGATCCGATGGAATCGCTGCACCGGACCGCTACGTGTCTTTCGTGCGAGCGAGGACGAAGCCATTATCGGTGTCGCCCTTCCCTGTGGACCGTCTCCTTGTGGGCTTGTGCTTTACCGCCTTGAGATCGAAGGAAGGCCGCAGGCCGGGCGGTATTTCTGCGTCAACCGTGTCTTCGTCCGTGACGACTCGCGGTGACCGTATTCTAGCGAACGTTGAAGAGAAACTCAGAAAACCTTACGGACGGTTTCCGTACTCCGACGCCCCAATCGTCTCCAGGGCTCGGAGCCGAGCAAGTCCAACGCCTGCTCCGTCGTGATCTCCCGACGAACTGTCTCGAAGTTGACACCGGGCACGATTCTTTCTGATTCGCCGACGGCGTTGCTGCGTGCTCGGAAACTGGGCCGGGTCGCCCTGGGCGATCGCTCGCCCAGGGCGACCCGGCCTAATCCCGTCTCTGTCCCACGTTTCCCGTTCGGCCTTAAGCGAGTCGAGGCGTAACACCGTCGAGGGTGCCCTTCGACCTTGTCGAGCCTGACTGCGCCAATCCCTCGTATTTCAGGCTTGGCCAGTATGTACCCACCCGGGGCCGTGCACGATAATAGGGGTCTGGGGCGAAGGCCGCTCAACGTTTGACCCTTGCGCATGCGCAACCAGCCCGGCAGGAACCGGACCCATGAAGACCGGACGCAATGACCCCTGTCCGTGCGGCAGTGGCAAGAAGTACAAGAAATGTTGCCTGGCCAGGGACCAGGAGGCCGCGGCGACGCGAGCCGCGGAAATCGCCGCCGCGCCACCCAGGCAGGTGGAATCCGCCGAGGAGCGAGCCCCTGAACCCTCGCGGCGATGGACCACCGCGGACGTTGACGACACTCCGCCCGCACCCCTGCCGCGCGACCCGGCCGACGAGCGAGCGGATGCCGTCTGGCACGAGTTCGAGGCGGCAGACGATGAAGGTCGCATCGAGATTTTCCTGAAGGCCCTCGATGACGCTGAGGTGATGGATGGCCAAATGGCCTACGGGATGCTCCAAGTGCTGCATAACGAGGCCATTGCAAGCGGTCACCGCACGCGCTTTGCGACATGGGTCGATGCGCTCCGCGAGCGCCAGCCTGCGGCCTTCGCGCACGAGGCGCCGTATTTTTTGTCCTGGTGCTTGAAGGATGCGCTCGCGGAAGGCCTGCGGGACCGTGTCGGACCGCTGGCGCTGGAACTCGCCGCCACCGCCGGGAAGGACATCGACACTTTCGAACGCATGACGGATGTCCTGGCCTTTCATGGTCATCTGGATGCGATCGTTGCCGCTTTGCGCAGCGCCTGGCCGCTCGTGCAGGCGTCCGAAAAAGTTGTTCCATGGGGCATCACCGAGTTCGCAGAGAAAGGGGTCTCGTACGAGATCTTCGAGTATGTTGAGCACACGGCCGCGCCCGATCCGGCCGATCCTCGCTTCCTCGAGCGTGTCCGTTTCTTCATCGATGACCCACGCGAGGATCGTCTGCGCGCGATGATCGAGGACCTCACGGGGAAGTCCACCCGCGAGTGGAAGGCCGAGGACTTCGTGCTGAAGTCGTCCCGAAAAAAGCGCCGGGACGATTGGGACGAGGACGAGCACCAGGGGAGACCGTCGCACACCCGGGGAGCCGCCAATCTGGCTCGGCTCATCGGCGAATTTGTCGGTTATCTGCGTCGCGAGGAGCGCGTGCCCTATCCACGAGGGGAGCTGGTCCGCGAGGAACTTCTGAGCTATTTCATGCGGCGACAGAAGAGCGAGCTTGACCCACGCCCGAGCATGCTCGAGCAGATGATGAATCCCGGGTTGAAACTGCCGAAACCACCTCCCCCCGTCCACCAGCTCTGTCCCGAGCGCGTTACGCTCGAGTCGCACCTCGCCGGAATGATGGCGTGGATGAACGGGCTCGACCACCGTGCAGCGGCCCTGTTCCTGGCAATGCCGGCCTGGCTTCGCTTCCTGAAGTCGCGCGGGCTAATCGATGACGCCATCAGCCAGCGCGTGATTGCGGAGCTGGTCCCGTTGCACGAGTCACTGCTTCGGATCTGGAAGCGGGACACCGCGGATCCGTCGCTGTATCAACAAGGGCAAGAATGGTTGGAGTCAGCGCGCGGGGAATTGGTGTAAATTCCGAGTCTATAGCATCGTTACCGGGTGGGTTCACTGGCTGGAGCAGCGCAGAGGCCAACGGACAACATCGGCGCGCACTACTGGTGTGCTCGATCGCTGATCCCCACCCCCCCAACCCCCCCTTCCCAAGGGGGGGAGTAAGAAACGCGTGCGCGTCTGTTTAAACTCCCCCCTTGGGAAGGGGGGGTTGGGGGGGTGGGCAACGGCCTCGGCTTTCCCCTTCCGTGTCAGCGACCGCCAAGACAACCCGGTGACGTTGCTACAGTGTCTAAATTCCGATTGATTCGTCTGATCGCCGGTCTGTCTCTGAACCGCTCATCGGTCGGGCAAGCCGCAGGCCCACCGGAGCAAATCGGTGTCGGAGCAAATCGGTGTCAAATCTGTTTTCGCTTGAAAACCGATTTGACACCGGTTTCCTCATCACGCGTTCGGGTCATCGAGCAACTGCTGCAAGCGATCACCGAGCGGTGCCGGCAATCGCGCGAGCCAAGTCGCGTCAATAAGGCCGACGCCCATCATGTCGAGGATGTGAACTCGGTCCTTGAGTCGATACGAAGTCAGCTTCATCAATAGCAGTGCTTCCAGGCTGACGACCTGGAATTCGAGGGCTCGCTCCGATTCTTTGATATCAGGTAAATCGTACTCGTCCTCCGGCCGAACTTTCTCACCGGCGAAGAGGACATGAATTCCGCTGCTTGGTTTGCCTTGCGGGCCGTCGATGAAGGTCTCGACGTTGAGGATTTCGTGATAAACAAACCCAACCGCTTCAAGGCAGGCTCTTACCGCAGGGAAGTCGGGCCGGCGGATCAAGATATCAATATCGCGTGTATTGCGGACGGCGTCCTCGTCAACTCGGCCGACCCACTCGGCGACGGCATTGCCACCGACGACCGCGTAGGGTACGGCGGCCGCTTCGAGCGCGCGGGTCGCCTTGCGTAGCCGCTCTTTGACCTTTTCCGCCGCCATGAGCGCTCTTTCCCAACCGATCGGTTCAACTGCTGGCCCTGCCATGTCGAACGCTCCCAGTGCCTGCGACTATCATAAGCAAAAAACACGAGCGTGGCGACGATTCCCAACGGCAAAACGGGCCGCGCACGAAATGTCCCTAGCGCTCGCCAGTTGGTGCGCGCTATGTTTTTAGGAGACACCCGTCGGGGGTCGGGTGGCTGGGGTCGAGCCCGCAGGGCGATGCCCCCGGTCCGTGCGGACGGCCCAAACGTCCGGGGGCATCG
>DAIDJG010000142.1 GCA_027451445.1 Singulisphaera sp. | reverse complement strand
TATATGACCCTGAGCGAGGCCCATATTCAGACCGCCAAGAACGCCTGGCGGGACGACGACGAGGTCCTCGCGCTGCGCGCCCTTCAGAACGCCCACGAGGCGGCCTTGCGGGCGACGGTCCTCGATCCCACGCGCAACGACGTCCACCGCCTCCTGGATGACCGGAAACGAAGGCTGGCCCGTGCGTCGGAGCCCTGAGGGCGTGGTCTGACTCAGGTCACACCGTCGATGGAACAAATTAAATCATCAAAAGGAAAAAGGGGCTGGGTCGCCGCAAGGCGCAATCCCGAGGGCGCCCCAGCCCAGTATTCCCCATCTCGGCCAGGCTCACCGAGTGTTTATTGCCGACGCCAACCTGTCCTGGGATCTTATCCTGTCCGGTCATTGGCCGACGATCAGAACAGTTCCGGGCGCACGCTCCCCTCGCCGACGATTCGGATGGGACGGTTGAGACGGTCGGGCACGGTGGTCTCGGGATCGATGCCCAGGAGGTGGAAGGCGGTCGCGAGGATGTCCTTGGGAGAGACGGGGGTGTCGCGGACATCGCCGCCGAGGCGGTCGGAGGCGCCGATGACCTGGCCTCGGCCGATGCCGCCGCCGGCGTAGGCCGTCGAATAGACACGGGACCAGTGATGCCGGCCTGCGCCGACGGGCTTGGAATCGATCTGCGGCGTGCGGCCGTGCTCGCTGAGCCAGAGGACCAGGGTTTCATCGAGCATGCCCCGCTCGTCCAGATCGTTCAGCAGCGCGGAGTACGCGAGGTCGAAGCCGGGGAGCAAATACTCCTTCAGCCGTGGATAGTGGTTGGCGTGCGTGTCCCACGCCCCGCCGCCGAAGAGGCCGA
The DNA here is from genome assembly GCA_027451445.1 of Singulisphaera sp. GTDB lineage: Bacteria > Planctomycetota > Planctomycetia > Isosphaerales > Isosphaeraceae > DAIDJG01. The sequence continues at coordinate 2,180 of DAIDJG010000142.1, read as the reverse complement.
AGCAGTCCCAGAAGACGGTCACGAACCGTCCCCCCGCCTCGATCAACCGGCGCGCGGCCAGGCACGACTGCCCGAACAGCGTCATCCCGTAGCGTTCGCGCACGGCGGCCGGCTCGAGACGGACATCCAGGGCGCGGCGGAACCGGGGCTCGGTCACCATTGAGAACGCATTGGCCTGATGGCGATCGAATGCCGGTGACCGTTGCAGCGTGTCGAGGGACAGCCGCGCCTGGTCGAACTGCTCCAGCAGCGACCGCCGCTGCGCGATCCGAGCGACGGGGAGGTCCTGGGCAAGCTGACCCTCCGGGGCGATCACGAAATGACCGTCGCCATCGGCCCCGGAATAGGGATCGTGAAATGCCTCGGCCTGGCCGTCCTTGAGCTTCGGCGCGACTTTTGTCCCCTTACCCGTGAAGTCGGTCCAGACCGGGTCGTACGCCTGCCCCAGGAACGCCGCGTAAGGACCGGCCAGCGGGCCCAGGTCGCTGACCCTGGAGTTGAGCACCCAGGGCAGTGCAACGTTGCGGGGGATCGGCGGCCTGGTACCCGGCGCCGAGCGTTGCTCGTCGAGGTAGTCGACCATCGACCCCAGAAACGGCCAGTGGCGCGGCTCTCGAATGACGGTCTCGATCGCCGGCGTGTAGGTTGGGATACCGCTGACCGCGTAGGCGAGCCCGTGCAACGGGTAGGGATGGGTCATCGAGCGCACGACCGTGACCTTATCCAACACCCGGGCGATCCTCGGCAGGCGATCGCAGATCCGGAGCCCGGGGACGCTCGTCTCGATCGAACCCAACTCCCCACGGATCTCGAGAGGGGCCTCCGGCTTGGGGTCGAACGTCTCATGCTGGGGCGGCGACCCATACGGGAACAGGAGGATGCACCCCTTCGCCTTCCCGAACGTCGCTGGCCGCGACGCCGCTGTCATGCCCGCACCCGCGTCATTTCCTCTCAGCAGGTGGCTGAGCCCCAGCCCAAACGCGCTGAGGTTGCCGATCTGGAGCAGATCTCGCCGGGTGAGCCCGTCGCACAGCCGCTTCGAATTGCCGAACAGTCGTAGCATTGCGGTGCTCCAGGCCTCGTCGTTTCCACTGAATGTTTGAGGATTGTAACACAATCCGGAGGTCTGCACCAATCTCACCACGAGCCCGAAGGCATGTTTGGCCTCGGTGAAGCGATGCTGGTAAGGGACGGCTGCCCGTTGGATCCGTTCGATCCCAGGGATTCTGGTCAGGTATGGAAGCAGGCGTAGTTCTTCCAAACCAATTCAAGTGACCTGTATGGGGTGTGCGGCGAGGATTCCCCGGATGGGGTTACTCCCCTGCCTGATCACCGCCAGCGCCTTCCTCAATGCCGAGTTCCTCCGCAAGGATGCCGTAAGTATCGCGCGCACCGTGCAGGACGCGAACGATTTCAACCCCGCCGGCTACCGGTTTGTAGAAGATCAGGTAGGCGTTGAAGGGCGTAGAAAGGGCAGAAATCCGAAGTTCGGCGAGGGCGGGATGGTCGTGATCGTAGCGGGTGCCCAGACCGGGCACGCGGGCCAGGCGACGAAATGCGGCTTCCGTCGCGTCAAAGAACTTGTCCGCAACCTTGATCCCCGCCTCGCGGGCGTAACGCCGGTAAATCGCAACGAGGTCCTGCTGCGCCCCGCGGCGGCGTTTCACCTTGCCCTTGTCTCTCATGGGCGGATCGCTTCGCCGGCGAGTCCTTCGAGCGCTTCACGTCGCATCGAGTCCCAGTCCTCGCGCGTCATTTCGACGGCGGGGCCTTCCAGCCCTTCCAGCAGCTTGGCCTCGAGCTCCTGCTTGGCCTGACGCTTCTGGGCATCGCGAATCAGAGCGCGCAGATACTCGCTGGCCGATGCGTAACCCTCGGCGGCGATCCGCGTCTCGATGAACGCCTTCATTTCTTCGGGCAGGGAAATGTTCATGGTTATCATCGATAGTCCTCCAGAATTTCCACTTTACCACGGATGACAGTTTTTGCCAGGCAAGAAAGTCGCTCTATACGCATTTACATCGGCGGCGGACGTGTGCTAGAGCGCCGAACGGTTGGATTGCGCACGGCGACAACCAATCAAAACACAGAAGCATCAGAACTCCCTCCCCCCTTGTGGGGGAGGGTTGGGGTGGGGGGTTCCGGGCAACCAGTAACCGTGCGACGGCCCCCCCACCCCA
>DAIDJG010000141.1 GCA_027451445.1 Singulisphaera sp. | reverse complement strand
GCAGGGCAAAGCCCCCGGTTCGTGCGAGCGGCCCAAACGTCCGGGGGCTTCGCCCTGCGGGCTCGACCCCAGCCACCCAGGGCTTTCCCTATTCGCGCGCCAACCGTCGATAACTCACCAGGGAATCAATACTTAAAATTTCGAAGGGGGATATTCGCGTGATGATTTTCAGGCCTTGGAAGCGTCTCGGGGCCATCGTCGCGGCCGTCGCGCTCGTGCTGCTGCCCATCGCCGCGCACGCTGGTCGTGGCGGCGGTGGTGGTCGTGGCGGCGGTGGTGGAGGCATGCGCGCTGGCGGCGGTGGAGGTGGCTTTGCTCACAGCCCCGCCGTGAGTGCGCCTCGTCCGAGCATGGGCGGAGGTGGGATGGGCGGTGGCGCCCGGCCGGGCGGTGGAGCCGGCCCCGCCGCAAGTCGCCCTGGAGGAGGCGGTGGCGGCGGTGCGGGACCAGTGGCCCGACCCGGTGGCAACCAACCCTCAGTCGGGATTCGCTCCGCCGGGGGGCCCACCCCTGGCGCGGGCAACCGTCCGAACGTCGGTACGCGGCCCAGTACCGGACCCGTCCCGGGCACGGGGAGTCGTCCCAACGTCGGTGACCGTCCGAACGTGGCCAACCGGCCCGCGACGGCCGACCGACCGGCTGTCGGCAACCGCCCTGGGGTCGACTCACGTCCTGCCGGAAACAATAACGTGGTGAATCGCGGCGACAACAACATTGCAAACCGCGGCAACAATAATGTGATCAACCGTAGCGGCAACAACAACGTCGTGAATCGGGGCGACATCAACATCAACAATCGCCAGAACAACTTCGTCGGCAACCGGGTGGACCCGGGATTTGGTGCGCGGCCGCCGGCGTACAACAACTGGCGAGGGGCTTACGGTGGATACCACCAGGGTTGGGTCAACGGCTACTGGCACGGCTACCACAACGGGCAGGGTTGGAACTGGGGGAGCTTCGCCGCTGGCACGGCGGTTGGCGTAACGGCGTGGGGATTAGGATCGTCACTCTTCAATTGGGGGTACGCCTCGTATGGTAATCCCTACTATGGCGCAGCGGCCGCTCAGCCGATCGTGATCCAGCAACCGGTCGACGGCGGCGCGGCGCAGGCCGTCACGGTCCCCGCGTCGACCTTCGACTACTCGCAACCGCTCGACACGCAAGCGAGCCCGCCACCCGCGGACGTCGCGGATCCGGCGGTCGCGAAGTTTGACTCCGCGCGCGAATCGTTCAAGAACGGCGACTATGCGACCGCTTTGAAACTGACCGACGAGGCCCTGAAGACCCTGCCGAACGACGCGACGCTCCACGAATTCCGCGCCTTGACGCTCTTCGCGGTGGGTCAGTACGAACAGGCCGCCACACCGCTCTATGCCGTGCTCTCGGTGGGTCCGGGGTGGGATTGGACCACGATGGCGGGACTTTACCCGAGTGTGGATGTCTACACCCAGCAGGTCCGAGCGCTGGAGCAATACATCAAGAAGAACCCCAAGTCGTCGAGCGCCCGTTTCGTGCTGGCCTACCACTACCTCACCCAGGGTCACAACGACTCGGCGGTGGCTCAGCTCAGGGAAGTCCTGAGTCTCACGCCGAGCGACACATTGTCGGCTCAGTTGATCAAACAACTGTCCCCGCCAGGCGAGACTCCCGAGCCCGCGCCCAACCCGGTTGCGGCGGCTTCCGCGAAAGAGGGAACCATCACCGGATCGTGGAAAGCCACCCCTGCCAAGCAGACCACGATCAACCTCAACGTTCGGGATGACGGGACCTTTACATGGAAGGTCACCGCGAACGGTAAGCCGCAAGACATCGCCGGCAACTGGTCGCTCACGGGCGGCGTGCTCACCCTGGCGCAGAGCGGTCAAGGGGGAGCTCTGGTTGGCAACGTTGGCTGGAAAGATGAAACGCACTGGAACTTCCATGCCCTGGGCGCACCGAGTGACGATCCGGGGCTGACGTTCACGCGGTGATGGACTGCGGTGTGCGGTCCAGCATTGAGTCGCAGGCGGTCGGGAGCGGCACGTAGGGTGGGTCGGAACCGCCCGCCAGGGCGGCGAGGCCCACCACTCGGGCCGCATGGGTCGGTGGGCCTCGCGCCGCTGCGCGGCGTTCCGACCCACCCTACCTATCGGTTAAGTCGCACACGCTGCGGGCTCCGAACACGTATCAATCGGAGTCCGTTGCGAGAGCCGAGACCATGAACCACCAGTGTAACCTACGGCCTTGCCAACAAGATCGCTGCGCGCGACACTCTCCGGAGCAGAGCCAAAGACAATTGTCTTTGGCTTTCGAATCCAGGGGAGACATTGATGATGTGCACACCGAATCATTCTCGGTTTGCGGTCCGCTGCGCGTGCATCGCGGTCCTGGCAGTATTCACGCTTACGGATCAAGCCGGGTCGGCCACGCTGCGCGGGACCGTCGTCGACCGCGAGGGTAAACCGGCGGCGGGGGCGAAGGTTTGGGCCGCGAAGATCGGGTTCATGGAGCCGCTCGAGCGCCACGAGGCGACTGCCGATAGTGCAGGCGCGTTCTCGATCGAAACTGGCTCGGGGACGTGCGGCGTGTTTGCGCTCCGCGGCCGGGAAGGCGGCCAGGTCGATTGGGACGGGATTCCCCACGTCGAAGCCGGGAAGGACCCTGCACCGGTGTCGATTCGGCTTGGGGCGCCCACCAACCTGAAGGGTCGCTTGCTGGACGCTGAGACGGGCAAGCCGATCACCCAGGGTACGTTTGCGCTCAACGACGCCCGGCGCCTGGAGGTCGACGCCGAGGGACGTTTCGACGCGCCCGGGATCGCCTCCACAAACCACGAAGCTTACCCGGTCTGCCCTGGATATGAACGCCGACGCATTCTTTTCGACACCACCGGCCGGCCCGACGCCGTGCTCGAGCTCAAACTGCCGAAGGCGGGCAAGATCATCGGCCGCGTGGTCGACGAAAACGGTAAACCGATTCCGGGCGCAACCGTCGGCCTGCGCACCTCCGGCAGCATTTTTTCGGGCTCGGCACTCTGGGAGAAGTGCGCCGAGGACGGGACGTTCTCGTACGATGGCAAGTCGCTGGGCCGGACGGGCCGGCTTTCCGCGCGCGGTCGTGGCTATCAGGACATGGAACGCGAAGACGTGGTCGTCCTTGATCCGGCGACCCCCGCGCGGGTCGACTTTACCCTTCGACCCGATCCGACTAAGGGACGCGTCTCGAAGGCTGCTGCCCCGCTCGTCCATCGGCGCAACGTGTCCGGCAAGGTGGTGGGACCGGACGGCAAGCCGGTGATCGCCGCGGTCGTGCGCTGGGATTTGCGCGTCAGCAGCGACAGCGTCCCCGAAACGAAGACGGACGCGGAGGGAACCTTCCGGCTTCAGGGGGTGCCCGATGCGGAGAACGTCCTCTCCGTGATGTCGAAAGGACTCGCCCCGAGTTTTCCCTTGGTCGAGGCGGGCGGCGACCGCACGGTGATGGTCGAGTTGAAGGCTGGCGTGACGATTCGAGGGCGGGTCGTGGACGACTCCGGAGCGCCGATCGAGGGCGCGCGCGTCGCGCCTCGTATCAACAACCCCAAACCAAACTGGGGAGGCTTTGTCTATCTCGACGAGCACCACGCGCGCACCGATCCCGATGGCCGATTCCAACTCGAAGGGGTGCCTCCGGGCGTGGCGTGCGACATCATCGCCAGAGAGCGCAGCGCGGTCCGCGCCCGGCCGCTCTCGGTTGATGACGAATCGAAGAACGTCTTTACCTTACTTGACGGCGGCGCCATTCGGGGTCGCGTTGTCGATTTCGTGGGTAACCCAGTCCGCAACTTCCGGGTTCAGGTGGGAATTCCGAAGGGGGCCAAGGCCGGTGAACCGGTGGGCGGCTACTTTGCCGGCTACGGGGGCACGGGCCTGGCATTCACTCGCGACGACGGCGAATTCACGATCTCAGGGCTGACCGCGGGGAACTTCCACCGCTTGACCGTAATCGCTGACGGGCTTGGCTCCGGCGAGGTCGACCGCGTGGAGGCTCAACCCATCAGCCGCCTGAATCCGGCCGATGCACTGAAAATCCAACTGCAGGCGCCACGTGAGCTGCGAGTCCGCGTCTTTCAGGCAAAGGGGAAGCCCGTCGAAGGTGCGCGTGTGACCATCATTCAACACGAGGGGGCCGGCGGATTCCAGTGGGGTTCTTACAGCGAAAGTACATGGGCCGACAGCGTCTCGGCGAGCGCCGACGCACAGGGCTGGGCCGCTTTCACCGCTCTGGCTTTTGGCAAGGGGATCGTGATCGTGAGGGCCAAGGGGTTCGCACGCGCGAAGGCCGACTGGGAAAAGAGTGAGGAGGAATTGAACGTGTTCCTCGAGCCTGAGGCAAAACTCTCGGGGCACGTGCTGGACGACGCGGGCAAACCGTTCCCCGGTAGTCGGGTCATGCTTTCGTGGGGGACGGGCGAATCGATGATGGTCCCGATCGATGAGCACGATGGGCGTTTCGCCGCCGACGGTCTGGGTGCGGGCAATTATCAACTAAACGTCCTGCAGGCCGCTGGCGGAGGTCAACGTGTGGAGTTGGTGGAGCTGAAAGCGGGAGCGGAGGTCGTGAAGGACCTCCGTGTCGCGCCGAGGAAACCCGCTCCCGAGAAGGCGCAGTTCAAGGGATCCCGCTGATCCATAGTCCACCCCCACCACAACGGCAGATCATATAACTCCCCCAATTGGGAAGTGTGGGAGTTAATATGTTCGCGTCTCGGAAGAGACTGGGCGGAGCGTTGAGTTAACCCGTAAGTCCCAAGGGGGGAGTTACCAGATTCCCTGCGCGTGTAAAAGACGTGATTCGATACAATGCCGTGTGCAATACGAACGTTAATCACTAGTTAAAAAAGCGAAACGGTGTTGGTGTCGAGAAGAATCAAAGCTGGGCATCTTCCCTTTCTCGATACATCGACTCACGGCTGTCGTCGAGGCTGAATCCCGGCCCATAGCGGTTCGCCCGACTCTCCGCGTCGCGTTTCCACGCTTCGAGCTCGGCCTGCCATGCGGCTCCCGTGAGAGGAGATTGAGATTCGGCCTGCGGATCTCCGCTGTCCGCGAGCCGATCGAGGACCGGCGTGACCAGATCGTCCACCGTCATATTGAGTGCGTTCGCGCGCGCGGCGAGACGACGGAAAATGTCTTCGGGAATGGTCAGATTCGCCATCGCGTTCTCCTTCAAAGGATCTTATCAGCATCGTATCGCGGCGGGTGGTCTGCGTCCACTCGGCCAGCGCTCGTAGGGGAGCGTCAGTCGACTTCAGGAATATCCTCCACCCCGATATCGGCTCTTGACTCAATGAAGATCCTTTGGCTACTATGCGACGCGTAGTAGGTACTGGAGCACGCCACGATGGGTGACCGTTGGGAAACGCAACTGCGCAAAGGGGTTGTCGAGCTGGCGGTGCTGGCGACGATCGCTCGGGGTGAGACGTATGGGTATCGGATCGTGGAGCAGCTCCAGCGGCTCGAGGGGCTTGAATTCACAGAGAGCACGGTTTACCCCGTGTTGACGCGGCTCGCGCGGGACGGGTTCCTGGCGATTCGCGCCGAGGCGTCGCCGGCGGGTCCGACGCGCCGTTATTACAGGCTCACGGCCGAGGGTGAGCGCCATTGCCGGGCGCTGGCCCAGAGTTGGAGGACGGTTTCGCAAACTTTATCTAAATTGCTTGAAGGAGCGCTTTCATGAGTATCGTCACGATCCAGCTTCCGGCCTCGCTGCAAGTCTTGATCGATTCCCGGCTCGACACGATTGATCGGATGTTGATGGGGCGGATGCCCCGGCAAGACCGGCTGGCGATCGTGAGCGAGGTTGAGTCGCAGATCCACGAGAAGCTCCTGGAACGGGAGGATCATGAGTGGGATCGCGACGACATTTTGGCGCTACTCGCGCGCCTGGATCCGCCGGAGGCGTTCATTCCGGAACCGTCGGACGACGATGTGAGCCCACCGCGCGTAACCGTTTCTTACACGGGCCAGCGGACCGCTCGGCGCGTCGATTCACGAACGGCAAGGCTGAGCGGCATTCTCGGCCTCACGATGCTGGGAGGCGTCCTCGTGGGCTATCCGCTGATCTTCACGGTTGCGGAGTTCCTCAGTTCGGAGGGCTTCCTTCTGGGCGGGTTTGGGATGGCCTCTCTCATCATCATCACCGGGTCGATCCTTGGCCTGGTGTTTGGACTCCGCGCTCGAAGCGGGGGAGGCTGGGCCGTTGCCGGTATCGTTACCAGCCTGGTCGCGCTGCTCCTCGGTTTTGTCGGACTGTCAGGTTTGTTCTTGTTTTTGAATTGATCGAACGCCGCAGTGACTGTGCGATCGCTTCGTATTCAGCGTCTTTCGATACAGTCGGCGTGGGCTCAAGCCGTCGCCATAGCGGGCTCGTTCGCAGCGAAGGTCACGTGGTGCATGACCCGATTGCGCCCCAGTCGCTTGGACTGATAGAGCGCTCGGTCCGCCGCTTCGACGAGGCTGGCCGGCTCGGGAGTCGCGTGCGAGGTGGTGGCGACGCCAAAACTTGACGTGACCGGACGCAACGGCCAATCGTACGTTTCGATGGCTTTACGTAGCCGATCCGCGAGCCAGCAACCACCTTCGGCGTCAGTGGCTGGGAGCAAGAGGATGAACTCCTCGCCGCCGTACCGAGCGACAACGTCGTGCTCGCGGATCTCGCGGCGTAACAATTCGGCCAGCGTGCGCAGGAGATCGTCGCCTGCGGGGTGGCCGAACGTGTCATTGTAAGATTTGAAATGATCTACGTCGAGCAGCACCACACTCAGCGGCAGGCCGCCGCGGCTCGCGAAGGAAAAGGCGCTGGAGAGCAGATCGGTGAGTGCCCGGCGGTTGTGCAAGCCGGTCAACGCATCGGTCCGGGCGAGGGCAGCCAGGCTCTGGTTCGCCTGGCTCAGGGCCTGCTGACCGCGCTCCAGCTCCAAATTGAGGTTTTGGGCCAACGTGAGCTGTTCTTCGAGGCAGCGCTCCAGACGTTTCTGGACCTCGATGCGCTCTCGGAGCTCGGATGAGTACCGTCTGAGCTCGAGCAACGACGACACCTGCCGGCCCAGTGCTTGAAGAGCTTGATTCTGCGCGTCGGTGAGCTTGCGCGGAACCTGATCGATCACGCAGAGGGTGCCCAGGTTGTGGCCGTTTGGCGTTTTCAGCGGTGCACCGGCATAGAACCGGATACGCGGCTCTCCGGTCACGAACTCGTTGTCCTCGAATCGGTGGTCTTCCAATGTGTCAGGTACGACAAACAGGTCGTCCTGGAGGATCGCGTGTGCGCAGATCGACGGAGCGCGCGGGGTTTCAGTAGCTTCGATACCAACGACCGCCTTGAACCATTGACGGTGTTCATCGATCAAACTGACCATACCGATCGGTGCGCCGCAGATGTACGTGGCAAGCCTTACGATGTCGTCGTAGGCGTTTTCGTGCCCTGTGTCGAGAATGTCGTAGCCGCGTAACGCTTCCAACCTCTCGGCCTCGTTAGGGGGTAGCGGGGCCGGAACGCTCATGGTGCCTCCGAACATTAAATTCGTTAACGATTTAGGTTTACGCGGCTGCAACTGGGCGGACGCGAGTGCCGGGCACGTATTTCGGCGCGCGAGTGAGAACGGGCGTATGCCGACGTCGCTATCATCGGCAAGTCGAAAACGCGATTACGGCGCGAACGCTACGGCACCACTCAAGGTTGAGCCGGTGGGGTCAGCGACTCGTACTTGAGTTCGATCGGCGGGAAAAGTCCGCCAACAGGACAGACAAAACCGGGCACAACGTCCTCACCGCTCAACTCTTCGTGCTCTCTTACCGCGGTGACCGACCCGTTCGCACGATGAACATAGACCATTCGAAGCACAGGATGGACGACCCAGACGAGGAGGACGCCGGCCTCAAGGTATTCTTTGATCTTCTCGTCGATGTCATACGCCAAATCGTTCGGCGAGAGAACCTCCACGACCAGGTCCGGCGCGACGGCACAATAACCGGTATCGGCCCCACTTAAGCGAATGCGCTCGCGACGAATGAACGAGACATCGGGCTTACGAATCTTGTCCGGGTCCGAAGGGAAGCACCGATACATCTGGTCCGCGGGCCAGACATACCCAAGGTTCAGGGATGTCACGTGAACGCTTAACCGGACATGGACGACTCCTCCGACCCAACTCGATAGGGTGCTCACGTTCGCCTCCACGAGTTGACCATCGACGAGTTCGAACCGTTCATGATCCGGCAAAGCCAAGAACTCTTCGGGCGTGATCTGAGGAGCGGCGGCTACAGCACACATCTCAACACTCCGTACGACCCTCGTCGCGTTGGCATCCTCGTTCGGCCCTGGTCTCACGAGAAGGCCCATCCATCCTCGCAGCTTTCCATGCCTCAGTTCAGAAACGGGGAGCCAGTAGCTCTCATACGGGCTTCATTGTATCGAGGATCGCCTGAATGGTCTGCTCCAGCAACGGGAGACCGCCGAAGTGCATGCCGAGGGCGCGTAGTTTGTCCGTCGCGATTTGGTTTTTCGGCGACGGGGGCACTCCGCGGATCGCCCCGGCGCTTCCGGTCATCGATTGGACGATCGTGGCGACTTCGTACTCGGAGGTGTAGCGGTCATAGCAGTTGAACGACTCGCCCGTGATGGCTTCAACGTTGGCATTGAGCAGCACGCCCACCGCGCGGGCGACGTCGGCTACATGAACTTCCTTGCCCCCGCGGCGCGTTTCGACGTCCTCCCCGCGGACGACGGTGGCGATCAGGTCGTACCACTTGCTCGTCTGCGGAGGATGGGCGAGACCATAGATGCCCGTGGGACGAAGGGCACAGATGGGATAACCCCGGCCCAGGCCGTAACTGTGAACGAACGCTTCGATCGCGGCTTTGTGGGCGCCGTAGTGGCTTTTGGCCCAGAGGGGGTGTGTTTCGTCGAGCGGACGATCACTCAGGATCACGTCGTGGACGGCACACGTGGAGATGAAGATGAAACGCCCGACTCCCGCGGCACGAGACGCTTCGATCAGGCGCAGTGTGCCGATGAGATTCGCCTCGACGAACGGGATGATGTCGCCTTCGGCCCCCATGAATCCCGCACCGGGACGCTCGAGGGCCGCGTGGACAATGGCGTCGCAGCCGGCGACCAGGCTGTCGGACGCGCGGACATCGACCAGATTGCCAGGCAGCCACGTCACGGAACTGTCCGGGACCGGGAAGTCCGACCGGTCGCTCGTCGGCCGGTACCAGCAGCGGCAGTGATGGCCCTGATCGACCAGGTGCTTGACGATGTAACGGCCGAGGAAGCCGGTGGCTCCGGTGACGGCGATTTGCATGGGAAGATCTCCCGGCGTTTCGAGGCCAGACCGGTGTCAGCGCAAACATTCTGCGCTGACCGCGTTCCCTGAGTTTGCGCCAAGAGACCACGAACCATCAACCGAGGTTTTTGGGTCCGAACGCATCGGGCAGGAGGATGTCCAGCGTCGTGTGCAGAACCTCGTCGCTGTCGCAGATGCTGATGATTTCGGCGTCGGGGCCAAACTCGTTGATCACCTGCCGGCAGGCGCCGCAAGGGGCGGTCGGGTGGGGCGTGGGGGTGTAGATGACAACCGCGCGGACGTGCGTCATTCCGTGGGAGGCCGCCGCGAACACGGCGTTCCGCTCCGCGCAGATCGTCAAGCCATACGATGCGTTCTCGACATTGCAGCCGGTGAAGATCGCGTCGTCTCCGGTGAGGATCGCGGCCCCCACGCGGAACTGGCTGTAGGGGCAGTACGCTCGCTCGCTCACAGCGCGCGCAGCGGCTTCGAGCTGCTGGCGAAGCGGAGTCGAGAGCGCCATGATGCCCGTCCTCCGCGTTCGAGCCCAAGGCCTACGATGACACCTCAGGCTGGGGTTGGCTCCGGTTCGCCCGCGAGGGCTTCGACCCCAACGCGATCGCAAAAGTCGCCGAACGTCTCGCCCGGCTGGCGATCGGCCGCGAAGCGCGCGAAAACCGGGGCGAGTTCCGGGACCACACGCTCGAACGGAACGTAGTCTTTGAACTCAACGTTGAGCCGGTCGCCGATCGACCGGCCGCCGAGAAAGATCGTGTACGTGCCAGGCCCGGGGCTGCCGTCGGCGTTTCGGGTCGCCGAGCGACCGACCAGGCCGATGTCGCAATTGTAGGGCCGGGCACAGCCGTTCGGGCAGCCGGTCATCCGGACGGTGATGCGCTCACCCGCGAGGCCGATCTTGGCCAGCTCCGTCTCCAGTTCGTCCATGACCGTCGGCAAGGCCCGCTCAGCCTCGGTCACGGCGAGCCCGCACGTTGGCATGGCGGGGCAGGCCATCGACCAGCGGCGGACGGTCGAGACCCGTTCCACCTGGGCGATGCCGTATTCTTCGAGCAAGCGCTCGATCTCGCGCTTCCACGAGGGCTCGAGGTCGATGAGGAGGATCGACTGCTGGCACGTCAACCGCGCGGGGGTCTGGTACTTCTCGAAGAACGCCCGCAGGCCGCTCCACAGTCGCAGGGTTCCTTCGTCCTTGATTCGGCCGTTCTCGATCGGAATGCCGAGCGACAGCTTGCCGTCCCCCTGCTCCTGCCAGCCGAGGTGGTCGTCGACGTCCGTGACGGTGACGGGCTTCGGGTCGTCCAGGGGATGCTTGACGTACTCCTCGATCTTGGCCCGAAACGCCGGCAGGCCCCAATCGTAGATGATGTACTTCAGGCGGGCTCGTTTGCGGTCGGAACGGTTGCCGAAGTCGCGGAAGACCTTGATCACGGCCTCGCCGATCTCGAGGATCCCCTCCCGGTCGACATAGCAGAGCGGGACCCCAAGGAAGGGAAACGTCTTCTGGGCGCTCGGCGTAGTGCCCAGGCCGCCGCCCACCAGGACGTTGTAACCCTTCAACTCGCCGTTCTCGACGACGGCCAGAAAACCGAGATCATTCGCATGGACATCCGTACAATTGTCTTCCGGCAGGGCGAACGCGGTTTTGAACTTACGAGGCAAATAGGCCTTGCCGTAGATCGGTTCGACCGGGTCGTCGCCCGCCGTGGGGACGAGGATCGGCCCTTGAGGCGGTAGGGCGGAGTTGCCGATCTTCTCGCCATCGACCCAGATGTCCCAGTAGCTCGACGCACGTGGGGCGCAGTGGGACGCGAACCGAGCGGCGTCGGCCTGCATGGCGGTGCGGATCCCATCGGAGGTCGGAGCGGGGCAGCAGAGCACGTTGCGCTCGACGTCACCGCACGCGGCCAGGGTCGAAAGGAGCGCCTCGTTGATGGTCCGCATCGTGTAGGCGAGGTCTTCCTTCAACACCCCGTGAAGCTGAAACTCCTGGCGTGTGGTGATCCGGAGCGTGTCGTTCCCCACCCGGCGCGCGAGCTCATCGGCCATCAGGTATTGAGCGGCGGTCAACTTGCCCCCGACAACGCGAATCCGTACCATGAACTGAAATGACTTTTCCTTGCCCTCGCGCTTCATCTGGGTCCGTACGTCGCGGTCATCCTGCTGGTACGACCCATGAAACTTGAGCACAGTGGCGGCGTCCTCGCTCATGTGCGAGAGTCCGTTGCGGTACTCGTCCGCAATCTGCTGGTACAGATACTGGCTCGCGATTTTGATCGCTTCAACCTTGCTCGGCTTCGCCGCGCCCCCACTCGGCTCCATCGCACTCAACCCCCTTATCCGCTCTCTCCCGTCAGGTCCGTCTGAGCCCAGAAAAGATCGGTTTCCGCATAAAGATAGTAATGAAAGGGATTTTAGTAGCCCGACGTTGAAGAATCAATGGCGGTTTCGTCGTTGGACGGGAGCGCACCTAGTTTTTCAGGCTGATTCTGCTCGCACGCCAGGAACGAATTCGCAGGAGTTCGCGCGCTGGCAGTCGGCGCGCGCTGGTCGGTCGCGTTGGAAAGAGGGACTCGTGCGCTCGTCGGTCACCGCCTCTTGCGGACTTCGGCGCGTTTGAGGATCGTAGTTGTGTCGGGTTTTGTGGCTTATGCAGTCTATAGGATCGAACGTGAACCACCAACCGATTGCGTCAAAAAACCCCTGGCGCCCAACGGATTGTGCGCGAATGTGGGAAACCTGGGGTGGCCGGGGCAGAGGAGGCCGGAAGGCCGACGTGCCCCGGAAGCGTCTCGCGGCCCACCGGGGCACGTGGAGCTGCGCTCCCCTTTGCTCCGGCCACCCATCCCGCTGGTCGGGGTGCACGA
>DAIDJG010000140.1 GCA_027451445.1 Singulisphaera sp. | reverse complement strand
GGACGACTCGAAGGCGAGCCTCGAACAGAAAGTGCGTTCCTATCTTGATGCGAATTGCTCCCAGTGCCATCGGCCGGGAGGCGTGCGCGCTCAATTCGACGCTCGCTACGAGACGCCTCTGGCGCGTCAGGGGCTGATCGGAGGACGACCGATTACGCACAACCTCGGGATCGCGAATGCCTCACTGGTTTCACCGGGCGCCCCGGAGCGATCGATGGTGTTTCTGCGCATGAAGCGCCGTGCCGATGTGTTCAACATGCCGCCGCTCGCAACCCACGAGATCGATCGTGCAGCATTGGACGAATTGCGGAGTTGGATCGAGCACATGGACGGCGGTTCGGCGGCGTCGAAGGGCGCCGATGGTGTGAAGCCGGGGCGGATGCCATAGTCACGCCCGACACCGCGCGTTCTCAACTCGCCGCCAGAAGAGGCCGCACAATTCCCGCGACGAGTGTCCCCGGAGGCCGCTTTTGATCGAGGTCGAGGGGAACATACGCGGTCTTCTCGTCGACGACCCGAACGCGACCCGGATGGAGTTGAGCCAGAGCCGCGATCCGCTTGGGATTGCGATACGTCAATACGGCGTACTCGTCCTCGACGTGAATCCGTTCAAGTTGCCAGCGACCCGCGAGCAGACGCAGGTCCGCCTCGGCGAGCAGGTTCTCGGCCTGCGGTGGGAGCGGACCAAAACGATCGAGCAGCTCCTGGCGAAAGTCCTTCAATCGCTCGAAGCTCCGGAGCCGCCCCAGACGGCGGTACAGCTCGACCTTGACCCTGGGCCCCGGTACGTAGTCCTTGGGCAAATAAGCCCGCCACGACAGCTCGATCGAGCAGTCGAACATGGCGTTTTGCGGCTGGTGCGTGAGAGCACGAACAGCCGACTCCAGGAGCGAGCAATAAAGCTCGTAGCCAACGCTCTCGATGTGTCCCGACTGTTCGGCACCGAGGATGTTGCCCGCGCCGCGGATCTCGAGGTCGCGGAGGGCGATCTTGAAACCGGCTCCCAGCTCAGTGAATTCCTCGATTGCCTTGAGGCGCTTGACCGCGTTGGGTGTGACCGGAGTGTCCGACTCGAGCAGCAGATACGCATAGGCGCGGTGCTTGTAACGGCCCACGCGCCCTCGAAGCTGATGCAGGTCGGCGAGTCCGTACTTGTCCGCTTCGTTGATAAAGATTGTGTTGACGTTCGGGATATCCAGTCCCGATTCGATGATCGTTGTCGCAACGAGGATGTCGTAATCGCGACGAATGAACGACAGCATCGCTCGTTCGAGCGCCTCGCCGGTCATCTGGCCGTGGGCGATGGCGATCCGCGCTTCGGGGACGATCGCCCGCACGCGGTCGGCAATGATGTGGATGTCGTACACGCGATTGTGCACGAAGTAGACCTGTCCGTCGCGGTTCAATTCGCGATGGATCGCCCGTTTGATCGTCTCATCGTCCCAGCGGTGGATGCGCGTTTCGATCGCTTTGCGGTCGGGAGGTGGCGTCTGGAGGTTCGAGATGTCGCGAATCCCCAGCAGGCTCAGGTGCAGCGTACGTGGGATCGGCGTGGCCGAGAGCGTCAAGACGTCGACCGTCGATCGGAGCGACTTGAGCCACTCCTTGTCTTCAACCCCAAACCGCTGTTCTTCGTCGATCACGACCAGGCCGAGATCCTTGAACGTAACATCCTTTTGCACGAGCCGGTGGGTGCCGATCAGGATATCGACGGCCCCCTGGCTCGTTCGTTTGAGGGCGTCCTTGATCTCGGACCGGGGCCGGAACCGATTGACGACTTCGATCGAGAACGGGAACTCCGCCATCCGCTGGCTAAAACTGCGGTGATGCTGTTCTGCAAGGATCGTGGTGGGAACGAGGACGGCAACCTGCTTCCCCGCGTCGACCGCCTTGAACGCAGCACGCATCGCGACCTCAGTCTTGCCGTAACCGACGTCGCCGCAGATCAGCCGGTCCATCGGCCGCTCTTTGGCCATATCGCCCTTGAGTGCTTCGATAGCCGTGAGCTGGTCGGGGGTTTCTTCGTAGGGGAAGGCCGCTTCGAACTCAGCCATCCAGTGCGAGTCTTCCGCAGGATACGCAATGCCCGGCTGGCTGGCACGTGCCGCCTGGATGTCGATCAGCTCGGCAGCGAGATCGACAACAGCGTCGGCAACTTTCTTCTT
The DNA here is from genome assembly GCA_027451445.1 of Singulisphaera sp. Taxonomy (GTDB): domain Bacteria; phylum Planctomycetota; class Planctomycetia; order Isosphaerales; family Isosphaeraceae; genus DAIDJG01. The sequence continues at coordinate 942 of DAIDJG010000140.1, read as the reverse complement.
ACGCTTTTCCCAGGCCGACGAGCCGATCTTCGACAGCGCAGGATCTCCGCGCCCGCCACCAACGTACTTCTGCACCAGGTCGATCTTGGCGATCGGTACATACAGCTTCGTCCCTTCGGCGAATTCGAGAAGGAGCGTTTCCTCAGCATGCTCGACCGACTTATCGACCATGTGCAAGCCGCGATAGCGGGCGATGCCGTGGTTGACGTGGACGACGAGGTCGCCCTCGTTCAGGTCCAGGAAGCTATCGATCGCCCGGCTCTCGTACCGTCGCCGCGTGGTGGGGCGCCGGATGTCGGGCCGGGCAAACAGCTCGTGGTCGCCGATGACGAGCGTGTGGGCGTCCGTCATGTGGAAGCCGGACCGGACCCGTCCCACCGTGAGATGGAGTCGTCCGCTCGATGCCAGGGCCGTGTCCGCGAAGGCCTCGCCGAGCCGCTCGGCTTCGGCCGCGTTGTGGCAGGCGATCAGCACGTGATCCCCCGCCGCGGCGCTGTCGAGCTCGGCCTTGACCTTGGTGAGCTCGCCCGAGAACCGTTCGACGCTTTCCACCCGAAGGTGGCAGGTCGTCTCCAGCGAGTTGGCCGCGAGCGTCGACAGCGTGATCGACGGCCGTTTCAAGAGCCGGGCGAACGTGCTTTCGACCGTGTACAACCCTCTGGGGTCTGCCACACGCGCAAAGTATTGCTTGCCCTCCTCACGCAAATCGGCAGGCTCCACGAGCGCGACCCACGTGCCCGGCGGGAACACGTCCACCGGATGCGCCAGCGCACTGGGATCGGAGCCGTCGAGCGGCAGCAAGCTCGTGATGGTGACGGAATCCCAGCGATCGTGGGAGCGTTGAGTTTCCGGATCGAACGGGCGGATCGATTCCACCTCATCGCCAAAAAACTCGACGCGGACCGGTTCCGACGAGTCAGGCGGGAACAGGTCCAGGATGCC
>DAIDJG010000139.1 GCA_027451445.1 Singulisphaera sp. | reverse complement strand
CCGCCGGCGATGCTGGCGAAGATCCTCAGGCTGGCCGATCCGGTGGTGACGTGCGGCGATGACGTGGTGCGGTTCGAGGCGTTCTCGTCGTGTTGCAGCACGTATGCGAGGGTCGACCTGCTCCCCCCTGCCCTCCAAGGGGAGCGGACGGGACGGGGGACGACGAACGTCGACTTCAACGCACCGATGCGAGCGGCCCTGGCCCGGGTGCGCGATAGCGACGACATGGGGCTGGCGATCGGGGCCGATGCGGTCACGGTGTCGAGGGGGACCGAAGCGGTCGTCGAGCGGAAGGTGGCGTTGCCGTTGCGCTGGCTCAGGGGGTTTGTGGAGGTCCAGACGTATCAGAGCCGCATGGCGCGACGGCTCGAAGTTCCCGGGCCGGAGGCGCTCAGGTTCTTGAGGGCGCTGCCGAGAGGAGCGGGGCCGGGGTCGGCGTGGGTGGTGCCGAGCGGGCGGGGATTGAGGCTCAGCCAGACGAAGGCCGCGGGGGGGGTGCGGCTGGGAGGGGTTGGGCGGCTCCGGGTGCTGGAGACGCTGGCCAGGCATGCGCGGACGCTACGGGTCTACAACGATGAGCCCTCGGGCGCCAGTAGCTGGGAGCTGGTGCTCGATGAGGCCCGCTTTCACCTGGTGCTTAGCCCCGAAGTCTCGCGCGGGTTCTCGGGCGAGGGGCAGGCGCTTTCATCCCTCGCGAGTGAGCGCTGGGCCGAAGTGCTGCCGCGCGTGCGGGCCTCGCTGCGCTGGGAGACGCGCGTGGATCCGTCGGCATTGGCCGGCGAGTTTGGGCTCAAGGCGGACGAGGTCTCGCTGGCACTGGCGGCTCTGGGGTCACGGGGCCTGGTCGGGTTCGACCTGGCCGAAGGGGCGTACTTCCATCGCGAGCTGCCGTTCGACATGACGCTGGTCGAGTCGCTCCATCCCCGGCTCAAGGATGCGCGCACGCTTGCGGCTGGCGGTGGGATCCGGTTCACCCGGCGCGAGGCCGATCGGGTCGAGGCGTTCGTGCCGGGGACGGGTGTCGAGCACCGGGTCCTCGTCACCGAGGACGCAACCACATGCACTTGCCCCTGGTATGCGAAACACCAGGGGGAGCGCGGGCCTTGTAAGCACGTGCTCGCCGTTCAGATCGTACTGGGTGCTGATAACGCGGAGGGGGCCGAATGACGTCTGCGGATTTGCAAGCGTTGCTCGATGCGGAGGACGCCGAGGGGTGCATCGTCCTGTTCGCGAAGGCGACGGAGGCCGACCGGCGGAAACTCGCGAAGACGGCCGCGGCACAGCTCAAGGCGCTGATGGCGGAGGATCCGCCTTCGTTGACGGACGAGTTCCACGGTTGGTCCGACGCGCAATACAATCGGCTTTCGCCGGCCGGTAAGGCGTTCCGAAAACGGTTGCGACCCGCGCAGGTCGCGGTGCTGGCCACGGCGCTACCCAGCGAGCTGAAAAAGTTCGGCTCCCAGGCCCTTCCTCCGATCGATGATATGGTCGCCGTCCTCTCGGCCAGGCGCCCGGAGTGGGTGGGCGAGTGGGTCGAGATGATCCTTTCGTGGGGTCAGCTTGGCCGCTGGGATTATATCATGTTCGACTGGTGGTGCGTCGTGCGCCGCTTGATTCGTGAAGGGCTCTGCGCCAGGCCGCGCTCGGCGCTCTACATCCAGTGGATGGTCCAGGCGATCCAGTCGCCCTATCCCGAGAGCAAGGGCGTTTACCAGGGGTTGCTCGACGACCCGGAATTGCTCAACGAGGAAGTTTGGGAGTCGCTCGAAACCGAGCCCAGGCGGGGGCAGAGCTCGCTCTTTCCGATGGGCCCGGATGTCTCTCCGGAGGACCGCTGGGAGACCGCGCTCGCCCAGCTCGCGGACGAAGGGCGGCTTTCACGGACCAGGCTTCTCGACGCATGCCTCGGTACTCTGGAGCGCGACTATCCCGAAGTGCGCGCGCGTTGGTTCGCCCTGATGCACGAGACCCTCCGGCCTACCCTCGACGAGCAGGCCGAACGCGCGGGCCGTTACGTGGGTCTAGCGGCCAGCCGTAATGCATCGACAGTCACCTTCGCGCTCAAGGCACTGGCGGAGCTCGATAAAGCCAAGAGGCTCGATCCGGCGCTGGTGGTGGCCGGTGTCGGCCCGGCCTTGCTGGCGCGCACCAAGGGGACCGTCCGATCGGCGCTCGACCTGATCGACCACGCGGCGCGGCGTGCTCCGGAGGTGCGGGCGCGTGTGGCGGCGTTGGCCGTCGACGCGCTGACCCATGAGTCGCCCGATGTTCAAAAGGCGGCGCTCGACCTGATCGAGCGACACGGCGATCAGGCTGACCTCGCCTTGAGGGAGCTGCTGCGGGCTCGGCAAGAAACGGTCGCGGCGTCGTTGCGAGCTCGTCTGGAATCGTGGCTTGGTGCCGAGCCTGCACCCACTCCCGTGCCGGCGGCGACCGCCGCGGAGGAGGACGGCGTGCTCGCGCGGGCCTTCGCGCTCGACCCGGAGCTCGCGCGACGGTCAGGGGTTGCAGCCGCTCTCGAAGTGCTCGTGAAGCAAGGCGGTGGTGAGGTGCCGGCACTCGAACTCCTCGAGACCGAGGTCCCCCGGCTCGATCCCGAGCGCCGGATCGTGCCCGTTGCGGACCTTGATGAGTTGATCGGGCTGTTCGCGACCGTTCTGGAGAATACCGGAGACGCGGACGAGGTGGAGCGCCTGTTCGACGGCGTGGCACGGCTCTGCGACCGCACGCCCGGCGACTTCGCCGTGCGCACCGGTCCGATCCGTGCCCGCGCGGAGAAGCGTGATTGGATCAAGACGCCACTGGCAGAACCGCTGTGTGACCTGGCCATGGCATGGATCACCGGGCAAGCCAGTCTGTTGACGCATGTACCCGAGTACGGCTCCCTGCGCCGCGTGGTCGTCCGGCACGTGCATGGCATTGCTCAACGCGTCGCCAGGCGGCAGGCCGGCCCGTTGCTGAGCGCGCCGACGCATCGGGGAGGCTGGATTGATCCGCGCGTCCTGGTCGAGCGTGTCAGGTGCGGGGTGTCGACGACGTTGCCGACGGATTCGCTGGACGAGTCACTCGCATTGCTCCGGCTGGCTCCTGACCCGGGACCCCGGGCGGAAGCTTTGCGCGCGGCCGAAGGGCTGAAAGGCTCGTTTGCCGAGGCCTTGCGATACGCCCTGGGCGGAACCGGTGAGACGGTCGGGGCGGACCCACAGCTCTGGGTCGCCGCCGCGAGGGCCAGGGCGCCGTTTGCGGACGATCCGCTCGTTGAGGCACGCCATCCCGGTCTCGGGCCGGACGCGGGTCGTGTCGGCCACTGCACGTTCCGGCCGGGACCCGGCGCGGTCGAGGATTGGCGCATGCGGTTCGTCGCGACCCTGGTCGCACACGAGCCCCCCCTGCCCTCCAATTACGATCACGACCTGCCCACCGTGCTTTTTCACGATCATCGCGCGCTGCTGCTCGGGCCGGAGGTGAGCTGGGGGGCAACGCTCTGGCCCCTGAACCGGGAACCGTTCTTTGCGGCGGGGGCCGAGTGGCTCGTGGGTCGCGACTGCACCCCGAGCGAGGCCTTGCCCTACCGGCCGTATCTCGAGCCGCTCCTGGATCCCGACGTCCCGCTCCACCCGATGGCCGGGCTCTTGCTCGCCGGCACCCTCTCGGCGAACACGGTCGAGCTGCAAGGGCTGGCCGTCGATGTGCTGGTCGCTGCCGTCGACGACGGCCGGCTCGACGGTCGGTTGCTGGGTGAGGCGCTCCTGCCGCTGTTGACGGAGGGGGGCGCGAAGCCCAGCCGCCTGGCGAAGGCGCTGGGGGACGCGGCAAGAGTCTCGGCGATGCACGCGCGCGTGGTCGTGGGTGGCTTGCACACGGTCCTCGCAGGGCTCTCGACTCCGCCGAAGGATCTCCATGTGCTGCTGGAGCTTCTGAAGGAGCTGCTGGTCGAGACGGGAGGAAGTCTAGCGACTGCCGCGTCGACGTACCTCAAAGGCTTGAAGGTATCGGGCAAGACGGCGAAGTTGGCCAAGGATCTTTTGGGGATTGCGGGGGGGTCAGACAACGCCTCGAGTCGGCGGGCGGCAGCGGCTCGTGCGCTTACGGGGCGGTTGGAGCGGGCGGAGCGCTGGGGACGATGCCAACAAGAACATGGGGTTTAGTCAGACCAATTGCGGTGACGCCGTTTTGCAAGCGTAGAGCGGCTTACGCTTGCGTCGCGCACACGGGACGGCCAATCCCCCGTGGGCGACGCGACAACGTATTACTCCCCCCCTTGGGTAGGGGGGGTGGGGAGTCAACGCTCGTATGCGGCTGGTCCCGTGCCCGCGAGCCGTTAGGCGCAAGCGAGCCGCCAATGGCTGACTTACCGATATCGGGCCGCTAAGCCCCACCCCCCCTACCCCCAATACCGTTCAATTAACCCTAAGCCGAAGCGGACGAACGATTAAGCTCCCTCCCCCCTTTGTGGGTTTTGAAGTTGCGCATTTTTTCGGAGCGGCGGGGGGTCGAAAGGAAGGCTCCCCCCTTTCCGCGACTTTGGACAAAATGGAGGTGACCAAACCAAACATTCGCCAAACGCATGAGGAAGGAGCCTCCCGTGCTG
>DAIDJG010000138.1 GCA_027451445.1 Singulisphaera sp. | reverse complement strand
GGCGTCATCGCCTCGGGCTTCATCCCACCATCGTTCGAGGGCACGGCGACCCGCCTCGACGACTTGCTCGCTCGGATCGTTCGACCGGGATTTGGGCTCGAGATCGTCAGCAAGGTCAACGACATCCCGAAAGGCTCGCGCCTCGCCGTATCGACCAACCTCCTGGCCTCGCTGATTTCGCTCCTGATGCGCGCCACGGGTCAGACGCGGCGCTTGGAAGGCCCGCTCGAGCCGATGGAGGCACCCGTCGTCGTCGCCCGGGCAATCCTCGGGGAATGGCTCGGCGGATCCGGAGGCGGATGGCAGGATTCGGGGGGCATTTTCCCCGGCGTCAAGCTGATCCGAGGGGTCGACGCCGCCGACTCCGACCCCGAGTGGGGCATCAGCCGCGGCCGGCTCCTGCCGTCGCACGAGCTCCTGAACGAAGGGAGCGGCGCCCGGTTCCAGGAGCTCCTGGCGCAAAGTTTGGTCCTCGTCCACGGCGGCATGGCGCAGAACGTGGGGCCGATCCTCAACATGGTCACCTCCAAGTATCTGCTGCGCAACGCAAATGAGTGGCGCGTGCGGCAAGACGCCCTGGGGATCTTCGAGGAAATCGTCCGCGCTGTGCTCGAGGCGGACGTGCGCACCATCGGGGCGAATACCATGCGCAACTGGGAAGGTCCGCTCAAAGGAATCATCCCCTGGGTCAGCAACCAGTTCACGGAGTCGATCATCGCCGAAGCACGGCAAGCCCTCGGCGATGACTTCTGGGGGTTCCTGATGCTGGGAGGGATGTCGGGCGGTGGGATGGCCTTCTTCGTCGCGCCCGAGCGCCAGGCGGCGTTCCGCCAGGAAATCTCGGCGATCATGAGACGCGTCAAATCGGAGCTGGACGACGCTTTGCCGTTCGCGATGGAGCCCGTGGTCTACGACTTCCGCATCAACCCGCTGGGAACCGTGGCCGAGCTTCAGGACGGCGCGAGCGCCATGATGCCGCCGCGCTACTACACGCTCCAGGTCCCCCGGATGATCGCCGAGCGGGCCGAAGCCGTGAACCCCTTGCGCAAGTCCGACGTCGACCACTTCACCAGCCACTGCGCCGACACCGACGAATTGTTGCGCGTTTTTCGCACCACCGTGAACAACCTCTTCCCGGTCACCCGCGCCGCCGCCGACTCGGCCGCGGCCTCGTGGGACGAGGCATCCGAACGCATCCGGCGCGAAAACGGGTTCGACGGCGTTCAGCACGAACAACTTCGCGACGATCTCATCCGAGGCCGGATCGGCCTGGCCCGCAATCGTCTCTCCGTCGATACCGAAGTCCGTGATGTTGAGGACTCCGACCTGATCGACGCCCGCGAGAAACCGCTCCCCGATTCGGCCGTGCAATTGGGAACCGAAGCCCTGAGGCGTGGCGAAGTGGCGGTCGTCACCCTGGCCGCGGGAGTCGGCAGCCGCTGGACCACAGGGGCCGGCGTGGTGAAAGCGGTCAACCCCTTCGTCATGCTCCAGGGACGTCATCGTGCGTTCATCGAGATCCACCTGGCCAAAACCAGCCAGGCGCAGCGAACGTTCCATGCGGTGATTCCGCACGTCATCACGACCAGCTACCTGACGCACCGCGCCCTGGAACGACACCTGGCACGCACGCGGAACTACGGCCACAACGGCCCCGTCTTTCTGTCGCCAGGGCAGTCGATCGGCCAGCGCCTCATCCCGATGACACGCGACTTGACGTTTCTCTGGGAGGAAGGTGCACACGAAACGCTCGATGAGAACAAACAGAAGGTCCGCGAGGCCGGCCGGCGCGCGATCCTCGCCTGGGCCCGCGAACAAGGCGAAGGGAAGGACTACACCGACAACGTACCGATCCAGCGGTTCAACCCGCCGGGCCACTTCTATGAGGTTCCCAACCTGTTGCGAAACGGGGTCCTGGCGCGGCTCTTGGAGTCGGCACCCCATTTGCGCTGGCTGCTCGTGCATAACATCGATACGCTCGGCGCAGCGCTCGATCCGGGAATCCTCGGCCTCGCGATGGAGTCGGAAGCCACCGTGGCTTTCGAGGTGATCGCCCGGCGAATCGACGACCGAGGTGGCGGTCTCGCTCGGGTCGGCGGCCGGCTCCGGCTACTGGAAGGCCTCGCCCAGCCTCGGGAAGACACCGAGTTCAAGCTGCGGTACTACAATTCCCTGACGACGTGGGTCAACGTCGACAGCCTCTTGCGTGCCTTTGAGCTCACGCGCGGGGATCTGAAATTCGACCCCGCGAAAGTTGCCGCCGCAGTACGCACGATGGCCGCTCGCGTGCCGACCTACGTCACGATCAAGGACGTCAAGCGCCGGTGGGGCCACGGGCAGGAGGACGTCTTCCCGGTTGCGCAGTTCGAGAAACTCTGGGGCGATCTCACCTCACTGCCCGACCTGCCGTGCTCATTTCTGGCGGTCGCTCGTGCGCGCGGGCAGCAGCTCAAGGACACCGCTCAGCTCGACTCCTGGGCGAATGACGGCAGCCGCGAGTATGTCGAAGGGCTGTGCGACTTTCCCAAGCTGTGATTGTTACGTTATGATGTCATGCCGTGCATCGGCGAGTCGGCGATGGTCTCGACGAATCGATCGCAATCGAGATCGTGATCTGACAATCCATATTCGGGAGTCTGGATGGCACGCGAACTCGTTCTGGTTACCGGTGGCGCCGGCTTCATCGGCTCTCATCTGGTGGAAGCTCTGCTGAACGAAGGGCGAAGCGTACGCGTCGTCGATAACCTGGCGACGGGCCACCGCGCCAACCTGGCGCATCTGGAAGGCCGGTTCGAATTCCTCGAAGGCGATCTGGTCGATTTCGATCTCTGCTCGAAAGCGGTGGACGGCGCGGAATACGTCTTCCATCAAGCGGCGATTCCAAGCGTCCCCCGATCGGTGCGCGAGCCGTTGCTCTCGCATTCGACCGGTCCGACCGCCACGCTTCACGTTCTCGAGGCCGCTCGGCGGGCGGGGGCCAAGCGAGTCGTGTTCGCCGCCTCGAGTAGCGCCTACGGCGAGACGGAAGAACTGCCGAAACACGAAGCGATGCTCCCACGCCCACTCAGTCCCTACGCCGCGGGCAAGCTTGCCGGCGAGCACTATGTGCGGGTCTATGCGCAAACGATGGGACTCGACGGCGTGAGTCTGCGCTATTTCAACGTGTTCGGCCCGCGGCAAGATCCGTCGAGCCCGTACAGCGGCGTGATTTCGCTTTTCGCCAAGCGAATGGCGGCCGGTCAGCGACCGCTCATCTTCGGCGACGGTCAGCAGACTCGTGACTTCACATACGTCGCCAACGTCGTCGCCGCCAATCTTGCCGCGATGAAGGTCGAGCAACCGCTCGGAGGTGAAGCCCTGAACGTCGGGACGGGACGTCGCATTAGCCTTCTGGATCTCGTCGCGGCCATCAATGGGATTCTCGGAACCGACCTTGCGCCCGAATTCCAGCCTCCTCGCGAGGGAGACGTGCTCCACTCGCAAGCGAGCCTCGAGCGCGTTTCGGCTGTGCTCGGATACCGTCCCGTGGTCGACTTCGAGGAGGGGCTCAAGCGCACGTTGCAGTAAGAGTCTGTCCCGGAGGTGGAGCGGAGCCGGAAAAGGGGACTGGCTCCGAGTCTTCGAGGTGCCTGTCCCCTTTTTCGGCGGAGCGGGATGCGTGGAAATGGGGACAGGCACCGTCCGAAGACGTCCGGAGCCAGTCCCCATTTCCACGCATCCCGCACTCTTGGGACAGACTCCAAGCCACTGATAAGGCATTCAACCCGCGGGACACAGACCGGCAAGGTCGCGGATCGCCGCTTGCGCCACGGGGCTTGGGCACGACCAAACCAGAAAGAAAAGCGCCTGCCGCGCCCAGCGCTGCGCGGGCTCGCTCCGGAGGAAGCCGGTTCCTTTGCGGGCGGTCAGATAGGCCTGAGTGAGCCGAAGCACCAGTGCGTTCGACTGCGCTCGGACCTGCCCCGGTTGCGGCGACCCCGCGTCGCCCCGGGCCGCTGCCAGGAGCGCAGACCACGCCTGGGACCAGGCCTCGGCCAGCGCCTCAACGGGCTCGCCCAGGTCGGTCCGTTTCGGCGCTTCGGCCGCGAGCGCTTTCAAGGCGGCAAGCGCCTGACCCAATGCCAACGCAGACGTCTCCAGACCGCCGGTCCCCGCCGCACTCGCATGGGCCATGACGTCCATCGCAGGCCCCGCGAGAATCTCCTCGTCGTTGACGATCACATTGTCGCAAACCACCTCGGACGTGCGCGAGGCATCGAGCGCAGCCAGCGCAAAGGGAGGACGAACGGTCAGCCCCCGGCGATCCGTCGGCAAGGCGATCAAAACCTGCCGGCCATCCTCAAGCGCGGCGCCGGTCACAAGCACATCAGCTCGTTCAGCCGCGGTCACCCAGGGCATAATGCCCTTAAGGAGCAATCCGCCCGCACTCCGTTCTTCGGCCAGGAGCGCCTGTGCGCCGTGCCGTCTCGACGTTGTCAGTTGCGAGATCCCGACCGTGGTAAACGCAGCGCCCTCGGCGATCGCGTTGAGCCAGCGCACGGCAATCGGGCGGCCGGATGCACCGACCAAACGCCGGACACCTGCGTCGTGCTGCGAGAGGATGAATGCTGCGGTCAGGCTCCCTTCGGCCACGCGCGCGTAGCGCTCGATCAGCGTCGTGCGGTCGCAGGCCTCTCCTCGAAATTCAGCCGGAAGTGTCCAGCCTGGTGCCTGCGCATCGCGTAAGATGTCCCAGAGTCGTTGCGGCCAGACTCCGGCTTCGTCGCACGGGCCATCCGCTTCCGCAAGGCGCGCGGTCATGGCGTCGAGTTGCGCGTTGGTTGTCTGCGACGGTTCGGACCAGGGTGGAATCGGCGAGACGTTGGAGTTCATGAATGCCAGTCTGACGAAATCGAGCCCGCTCGCCAATCAAAATCAAGAATGTGAGTGCTGAACCGATGCCTCGCTGTTTCTTTTGTTACGACTATCCGCGCCCCGCCGTAACCGTCGATCTCGTCGCCTTTGCCTGGACGGGTGATTCCTTCCGCACACTCTTCATCCGCCGCAAACATGACCCCTTCGCAGGCCGCTGGGCACTCCCGGGAGGCTTCCTCGAAATGTCAGAGTCCGTCGAGACGGCCGCGCGACGCGAGCTCAAGGAAGAGACGGGACTCGAGATCGCGGGCTCCGTCGACCTGATCGGTGTCTTCGGCAACCCAGGCCGAGACCCCAGGGGCAGAACGATCAGCCTTGCTCACGCCGCCGTCGTGCCCGGTTCGCTCCGAAACGTGGCGGGCGGCGACGACGCCGACGAAGCATCGTGGCTCGACCCGATGTCGCAGAAGGGACTCGCGTTCGACCACGACGAGATTCTCGCCCTGGCACTCGGCTGGCTCGGGCGCGGAATTGAGGCGGGCGACCTGGCGATCGCCCTACTTCCCGAAACCTTCGGCAGCGCCGAGATCACAGCCCTTTTTCGGGCCCTGGGACGTGCTCCCACCGATGCGGCCGACTGGATCACGCGCATGAGGACGGCGAAACGAATCACCGGCGTTGCCGGGAGTCGAGGCACGTATCACGCAGACAGGTCCGCTTCGCAAAGGATCTCAAACCCCATCGCATGAAGCGTCGAGCTCGCCGCTTCGATGTTGTCGATGTGCATCGCCACCGCACAACGCCCGCGCGGATGAACGATCAAGGGGTAGGCGTAGTGGATATTGATCTCGGCCTGCAGAAGCGCCGTGCAGAGGTCTGCCAGCGAGTGGGAGCTGGCCGGAAGCTCCGCCGCGAGCAGCTCGTTTTCCGCGAACGCCAGCTTGTTCAGGCTCAGGATCTCGCGTCCTTGCTCCGGATGGCTCAAGACGAGCCGGAGGATGGAACAATCCGCCGAATCGGAGATCGTCAGACCAACGATCCGCACCTTCGAGCCATGGAAGGCACGAATCACTTCCAGTAACTGCCCGACCCGATTCTCCAAAAACACAGAGAACTGGGTGATGGAAGGCCAGTGGCGGCCCTGCATCGTTTCGTAATCAACTTCGCTCGCCCCACCCTCGCCAAAACTCATGGCGCTCCCTCGTTGGTGCCTCGATACGGGTCGGTTGACAGAAGTCTCCCTTGGCTGAGCTTCCCGAAGTGTAATGGCAGGAAGCACTCCGGTCAATGGTGCGGGAAGCCGGTCGACTGTTGGTGCGACTTCATGGCACCCAGCCACCGGCTTTGAGCGACGCCACCGCGCTCGAGAGGCTGATGAAGTAGCCGATGTCTCTGGGTGGGTCAAAAGACAGTCTGATATCCGGATGGATTCCGGTGATCTTGGCGGTTGCGAAATCGCCGGTGTTTGAGCTGACGAAGAGACGGCGGAGCACAAAACCTCCAGGGAGAAGTGCGTCTACGAGACTTACGGCGTGCTCCAGGATCACCGCATCTTTGCCTCCTTGACCCCCTGGTCTTGCCGGCTTGCGGCCGCCAATGAGTCGATCGATCGCACGGGCAAGCGCATCCGCTTCTTTATCCAGCAAGATCGCGGCGCCGAGAAGATTCTCAGAAAGCTCTCTCAACTTGTCAGGTAGGGTCGGCAAATCGGGAGGAATGGGACCGAGAGCAGTTAGCCCTACGAATGCACAAGAGTCTGAAACTGCGCTGACACTCTTAACGGCCTTCTCGCACTCTTGGATGGCCTCGTCAATGTGAGCGGCCCACTCCGTTGGTGTTGGGCATGCTATGACACTGTAAATGGTCGGAGGTACCTTCGTAGCTCCCGTCAAAAGTTCTGTGGCAGCTTGAACATTGGCGGCAGCGTCTCGGAGCGGGGCGCGTACGATATCGAGGAGGACGCAGGTATCGAGAAAGACAACGGGAGCAGGCGCCAGATTGATCTGAGCGGCAGCGGCGGCGACGTCCGGCATGTGAGTCAGCTTCCACCGGTCTCAGAGTATTCGGCAAGGAGAGTGGACTCCCGGACGAACCGCTCCACCAGGCTACCGGCGTCCTCCGATGTCCAGCCGTTGCTGACAAACCAATCCATCAGCTCTTCCTTATCAAAAGCAACGTCTTCTTGCGACGCCGTGATAAGGAATCGTCGCCAGGCAGATTCTGACGGATCAGCGAGTGGCAGGCCGCCGCCTGTCGCAACATCGCAGAAGGCGATAAGGGCCGCCATCGTCTTTGGTTGGACGACGCTGATCGGGCCGAGGCGAGGACGGGTGACCTTCAGGAGATGAAGGTTCGCGGACGGAACGATCACATTCCTGATGACGTCATCAACGACGGCAGCCACTTCGTTAGGACCGGAGTTGGCAGAGGACTTGAGAGAGTATGTTCCGCCGCGAACCCTGCGGTCTGACACGCGGTTCAAGCAGAGGAGAAGGCGCGGGCCGGCCAGTGGGCCGCCGACGAAGCATAACACTTTGTTCCGCTGGTGGTGATGCCAGTTCATGCCCTTTTCGGCTTCCGGATCGCGCTCGAAGCCCTTGGTTTTGAGCCTGACTTCAATATCCGCCAACATGGACGTGATCTGCTCGGCTTTCCCCTCGATGAGGATTCTTCGCCAGGAAGCGATCACCTCGACTGCTTGGGTGCCGTCCATCGCGGGGTTCCTCAAAAGACGGGCGCAAGTGGCAGCCCAATTTCTCCACTTTCATTGTCCGGCGCGGCGGATCTTCGGTCAAGCTGCGGGCAATGGGTGATTGTCCAGGTCGCAGAGGTCGGTAGGGAAGCTCCAAAACATGCAAAGTAATTCGGGGGCCGACACCGCGGAATCGCGCTCCTATGCCCGCGGAACACCCCGTTCATCCACCCCCGACGCCAACTCGCCTGAGCGAAACGCCCTCGGAATCGGGGCCGTGCTCCTGAGAACCCCTCTTGACGGCCGTCTGACTACTACCATAGTCTGATAGAGACGACACGTGTCGTCAGGTGGTCCGTTGGAGGAGAGAACCGTCGATGGGCAGGGATCGCGAGACGATCGGCCGGGAGGAGATGCAGATCCTGCGCTACGTGGCCGAGCACCATCCGGTCTCGGTGCGGGAGGTGGCCGACCATGTCGCGGCCACCTCGGGCAAGGCGAGGACGACGGTGTTGACGGTGATGGAGCGGCTGCGGGAGAAGGGTTATCTCGTCCGCCGCAAGAAGGGCGGCGTGTATCGCTATCACCCGAAACGGTCCCAGGCCGACGTGCTCCGTTGCCTCGTCGCCGACTTCGTTGTCGAAGCGCTGGGGGGCTCGGTCTCGCCGTTTGTGGCCTATTTGGCTGAGGACGCGGACCTGAACGAGGAGCAGTTGCGTGAGCTGCGCGAGTTAGTCGCCGGCCTCGAAGCCCGGCGCGGAGGACGCGACAATGGGACTGACGATCGAGAGGCTCGATGAACTCTTGGTTTTTTGGTCCGGCTCGCTGTTTCGCGCAAGCTGGCAGGGTGGTCTTGCGGTCGCCGCGGTCTGGGTCCTTGTCCGTTTCCGGCCGTCACTGCCGCCGAGGGTGGCTTGCTGGACCTGGCGACTGATCGACTTGAAGTTGATCGTCGCGCTCGTCTGGGTAACTCCCGTGGTGCTGCCGATGCTGCCGGCGGCTCCACCGGAATCGGCTCCTACGCGGATCGCGCCGGGCGACGATCGGCAGGCGGCGACCGGTGAATTGGGATCGATCGCGATCGTGGCGGACGAACCCGCCGCGACTATCTCGTTTCCTCGGCTGAGTCTCGCCTGCGCGGTGCTGATGTTCTGGCTGGCCGGTGCTGTCGGCGCGGCGATTGTGGCGGCGCGGGACCGGCGCGCCCTGAGTCGCCTGCGTCGGTCGTGTCCTCCGGTTCCGAGCCCCGACCTGCGCGCTGCTCTGAGCGAGCTGGCTCGCGCGCTGGGCGTGCGCGGCGTCCCCGAGCTGAGAGCCGGGCCGGGGGTGGTGCGGCCGATGCTCGTCGGCGCATCCAGGCCGGCGATTCTGCTGCCCAACGCGCTCATCGAAGACCCGGGATCGACGGCCATAATCCGGCCGGTCCTGGCCCATGAGCTGGCCCACATCCGCCGGGGCGACCTGTGGTGGAGCGCCTTGGGGGGCCTGGTCCGGTCCCTGTTCTTTTTCCACCCGCTGGTATGGCTCGCGCACCGCGAGGCGACCGCGGCCCGCGAGGCCGCCTGCGACGCCCTGGCCCTGGGGGCTTCGGGTGTGAAGCCCTCGGAGTACGGACGGATCCTCCTCAACATCGCCGTCGCCGCCCCGGAGTGGCTTTCGCGTCCGAAGGCTACCCTAAGCATGGCCGGCTCCGCCGGCTCCCTCAAACGGAGGCTCATCGCGATGAAGACGTTCCACCAACCCACGCGACGGCGGCTCCTGTCCTGGGCGTGCACCCTGACGGCGCTCGGTGCCGCCGGGATCATTCCCTGGCAGCTCGTTCCCCGCGCGGCGGTCGCCCAGGCGCCGGCTGTCGTGTCCCCACCGACTGTGCCCGCGCGCGAAGCGCGGCCTTCCACAACCGGCAGGCCCGAGTACGACCGCAAGCTCGCGGAGGTTCGCCTCACGATCGCAGAGGCAAATCGGAAATCTGCTGAGGCCGAACGGAAAGCCGCCGAGGCATTCGTCGAACAGGCCGAGGCCGAGGCCGCCTTAGCCATTGCCAAGCGGAAATACCGCTCCAAGACGCGCGACCGGATGGACGAGTTGGTCAAGCGGGGGGACATGCCGGCCGAGCTGCTCGACGCGGAGACGGAACGCTTTCGAGCGGCGCAGGCCGACGAGCAAGCGCAACAGGCGAAGGTCGTTGGCGCTCGCGCCGCATTGGACGCCGCCACGGCGGTGTCTCGCGAAGCCCAGGCCCTCCGCGACATCGCCCGACTCGCGCTGAACGACAACCCCGACCCCAAGTCCAAGGACCGGTTGACAGAGGCGCGCGCACGTCTTCGCACGGCGCGCCTCGATCGTGGCCGCGCCGAGCGCGATATTGCCCAAGCGGATGTTGCTCAGGCGGAGGCGAACCTGTTGAAGGCTGACGCAAACGTTGCCTACCGGACCAAGGAAGTCGCGCGGATGCGGGAGCTCGTTGAGAAGCAGGCCATCGAGCAACGAATCCTTGACCAGGAGGAAGCGGCACTGAAGGCGCAACGCAAGGTCCAGCAGGACGCTCGGACCGCCAACGAACATGCCCGGGCCCATCTCAAGGCCGCCGCAGCCCACCTCATCGAGCTCAAGGCCGCTGGCGACCAAGAACCGGTCACCCCGTCGCATGATTCCAATTCGCCGCGAAGGAATACTGGCCACGCACCAAATACGCGGTGACTCGGTAATCCGGCGAAGCCTACGGGCGCTCGACGTATCGAATCAAAGAGTTCCGGGTTCAACGTAATTCTCGCAGATCATCTAGATTTCATGCATGGCCAGAATCCACGCTACTTCTTGAAGTTCATCGTACGGTCCTCAAATCCTTCGAATTTGCCAGTCATGAGACACTGCATCAAAGGATCGAGCGGTGCCCCCTTGAAGGTCGTTCAGGGCACCGCACGGCAACGTTCATGGTATCTCGGGAGGTAGCGCGCACACGAAGAGCTCACGCGTGAGGGGATCGCGGCAGCCCCCGCGTGAAGAGTCAGAACGCGTTGGCGCTGAGCACCTCACCGTTGGCCCTGGTTCCAAGCGACCACCAGATATTCAGGGCGATGGTGCTCTTGACGAACCTGACGGAGCCGTCACCCATCAGGACGTTGCAACCGCCGGAGTGGTTGCTGCTGGCGTTGACGTAGTCCGAGCCGTCCGGCCAGCAGCCACTGCAGTTCTGGCGGCAATTCGCCCAGGCGTACTGGTTCGAGCTCGGGGGTGCGATCGTGTTGAAGAGCGTGATTGACGTCGCGCCATACAGCCAGTTTTGGCCGCCCAACGTGACAATGGCCGTTCCACTTCGGAACGCCGTGGTGCAGGCGGCAAGGTCGCTCCTAACCTGATTCGCATTCTGTTCCGCGTCCGCAACGCCCGTGATTGACGCGACGTTGACGCCATTGCCCCGATAGAGGTTATTGCCGCTCTGTCCGACGAGCTTTTCCGAGAATGCCACGGTGTTCGAGCTGCCATCAAGCATGTCGCGAATGCCGTAGCAATAGCGCTGAGCGAACATGCCCGTGGTTTGGCTCGGGTAGGGAATCGCCGTGTCCCCCTGACTCCCCATGTAGCTGTTCCAGTTACTGGTCCTCGACGCGTAACCGTCCGACGGGCACAGGAACGAATTGATCGACGTGTTCCGGGCCGTCGCATTGACATTGTTGTTGGGACTCAGGCTGAAGTTGATCGCATTGTAGATCTGGCCCTGCTCCAGGTAGCCGAGCATCTGGGACTGCGCGCTCATGCTGATCCAGGATGTGCAGCCGATACCGCCCTGGTTGCACGAGGCCCCGATGGGGAACCTGTCGTTTGTCGAATGGTAATTGTGCAGCGCCAGGCCGATTTGCTTCAGGTTGTTCACGCACTGCGAGCGACGAGCCGCTTCGCGCGCCGCTTGAACGGCAGGAAGGAGCAATGCGATGAGCACCGCGATAATGGCAATGACCACCAGCAACTCGATCAGCGTAAAACCGTGTCTTGCTTTGACGTTCATGGATGACGACCTTCCGGAATAAGCCTGAACTGAACCGACGACGAACCACGATGGTTCGCATCAAAGATGATCAGGAAGTCCGAGTTCTCGCGAATCGCTCAGCGAGAGCTTCCTGAGAATCGTGACTCGATGTCAGACCCTTCATGCGTCCGCACCACGGGATGTTCCGGAATGCCGTTTGGTGCAGATTCGTGGCAGGACGCGTCGCCCACTGCCGAACAAGCATGCATCAATTCAAATGAATGACCGAGAAAAGTCGACGTCGCAGAGGGGGGGGACGCAGTCCGTTGACACGGAGAGGGGGAAGGGCGCGGTGCAAAGCTTGGGGGGGAGGTGGATGATAGACTCTTTCGCGGCAACGGCGCACTCTACCACAGTAGTGCGAGTGGCAACAAGCGTCGCACACCAGAATCTGCAACGCAGTCGCAAGGCCAACGGATCGTGCGAGGGACATCGAGTGACGCGATAATATTTATGTATTAATTGCGCACGTATAAATTTCTGGCAGCCCTGGGGCGAAATTCCCAGGGCGCCCCGGCCCATGTCTCCTGGACTCCCTGCGGCGCTGCGTCATTGTGTGTCTCGCGCGGCCATGATGCGTTTCGTTGTCAGTAACGGTCTGAGTGGGTACCACTTTTTCGGCGAGTCGGGCACCAGAGCGAAATGAGTGGGTTTCGGCGAGTGGGAGCCAGTCAGGTGCTTTCAAGGGTGTGGGCTGGACCTTACATTGGAACGAAGGATCG
>DAIDJG010000137.1 GCA_027451445.1 Singulisphaera sp. | reverse complement strand
GCCCACAACGGCGATCCGTTCGCGGTCGAGGTCGCGGTCGGTCACCAGGTAATCGACCGCCCGACTGATCCCCCAGGCCCAAGCCGCCACGCAGCCCCACTCGTCCGGCCCCGGGTTCGGAGCGCCCGGCTTGCGGTAGATTGGAAAGAGACCGTCCGTGCGACCCGGATGATCGGGCGCAACGTCCCCGCAGTAAAAGGTCGCCAGGGCATACCCGCGCTCGATGGCGTCGTCGATTGCCCATACGTCGACCTGGGTACCGCGGCCCGCCTCCGTGGCATGGTTGTCCTTGGAACCGGGAGCGCGGTCGGGCACCCACGCGGTCGGCAGCGCGATGCTCGGGTCCTTGAGCGCGGTGTGATTGCCGTAGAAGTTCGCGCCGACGAACACGGGCGCCGGTCCTTTGCGATCGTTGGGTACGACCAGCAGCAATTGCAGCTTCTGGCCGTCGGCCGGACCGAAGACGATCGTGATTTCACGCTTCGTCGCTTTTCCGTCCAGGCACTTGCGGTCCTCGCGCTCGACGTTGAACCGAGGTGACGACGGTGCCGGCAGCATGACACCGTACATGTAGTGCTCGAAGAGCCGCTTCAGCTCCGGTCGGCGCTCTTCGACCCACTGCGAGCGAGTGCGCACGCGCTCGCCCCGGAACATGATGAGCGGGTCGGGGAAGCCCTCCTCCTTGGGTAATTCCGACGGTGGCGGAAATTTCGAAGCGGTGTCGTCGCCGGCCGTCGCGGGTGCGTGAGCCAGCAGTCCAAAGGTCAACAACAGCGCAGCGTATCGCATTGGTGACGGACTCCCTCTCTCGGAATGGGATCGCCGCGACCCCTTCTCTGGTCATTTCGCCTTGAGTGACTCAAGGTAGGCCATGATCGAGGCAAGGTCGTGGATGGTCAAGGTGTCGCCAAGCCCATTGGGCATGATCGAGACGTCGCTCTTGCCCCGCTCTTCGATGTCTTTCTTCTTCAGGACCGTGACCGCCCCCTGGCCATTGCGGAACTCGACCTCATCGCCCGATTCGCGGACGACGAAACCATCGAACGAACGGCCATCGGTCGTCGCAAATTTCTGGGTCTCGAAGCCCTGAGCGATCTTGGAGCTTGGCTTGAGGATCGACTCGGTCAGTTCCTTGCGGTTGTAGCGAGCCGAGATGCCCGCAAGCAGAGGACCCTTGAGCGTTTCTATGGGCGAGATCGTATGACAGTTGATGCACCCCTGGCGCTGAAAGAGTTGAGCGCCCAAGGGGACGTCGCCCTTGTCCTTGAGCACGCCCGAGACGATCTCGTCGAACGGCATCTTGGCAAGCAGCGGTCCCTGGCTCGGTGCACGATCGAGGTTCAATTCCCTGGCCGCATACCGCGCGGCGCTTTGAATCGCGGCGTCGCTGCTGGAGAGCAACGACCTGACTTCGGCCGCCGCACGAGCGTCGCGCAGCAGGCCCACCGCCCGCAGCCACGCGGCCGTGCTCGCCGGCTGTTTGCGTGCCTGTTCGAGAGCGTCGCGCACCTCCCGCTTTTGACGCTCGGAGGTCCGCCGGTGTTTCTCGATCTCGATGAGCGTCGCGTACCCCAGCGCCGCACGGCCGGGGTCGCAATCGGCGGCGGCCTTGAGGAAGTAGCTCATGCGCCGCGCGTGCTGCTCGTCGCGCGCAAACTCTTGCCACGCGCCGAGGAGTTCCGGATCGGGATTGTCCATGTTCCCGATGGCCGCGAAGGAGTGCACGGCGGCTTCCAGCGCCTCGGGCTGGTTGGCGTGCCGCTGGAGACCGCGCAGGACTCGTGCGCGCAGCGAGGGATCTTCCTTCTCCGACTGAGCCACCGTGGCCAGCAGGCGGATTGACTCCTCAGCAAGCTTCGGCCGCCCGGCGAGAAGATCGACGGCGAGACGGAGGAACTTCGGATCATCCGCAGCCGTCTTGAGGATGAGGGGGACCATCTCCTCGAACTCGATCTTGTTGCGAATCATCTCCACCAGCAGCCAGCGCTTGGTGTCAGAGTTCGCCTCGGCGAGCGTCTGCCGCAGGGCCTGGCCAATGGCGTCACTTTCGCTCCATGTTACGGGACCGAAGTAAGGACCGCTTGTGTCTGGGCGCGTACCCCACCAGGCACCGGTCCATTCACCTTCCTGAAAGTAGAGACGGCAGAGCGCCTTGAGAATGGGCTCGCGCCGCGTTTCCGCGGCCGATGCGTTGAGCGGGGTAAGCAAACCCGAAGCGACGCGAGGATAACGGACCGACTGAAATGCAAGCGCACAGCCAACCAGCAGCCTCGGCGTGCCGGATTTCAGCCCTGGGAAACACCCGCCGAGCGCCTTCAGCACCACGTGAGCCTTGGACGGCGGGTTGAGCCTGGCGATCAAACCGGAAACCACGCGTGGATCGTGGATCGACTGCAACGCGAGCGCACAGCCCATCACCACCCGCGGCTTGCCGGAATCGAGCCCGGCGAAACACGCGTCGATCGCCCTGAGCGTCACCAGGGCCTTCACGGCTGCGTGCGCGACGAGCGGATCCGCGTCGGCCGAGAGCGGCACGAGTGACGCCTCGGTGTCCGACTTCCCGATCCTCGAGAGTCCGACCACGGCCTGAAGGCGCACTCTTGGATCAGCGTTGTGCAGGCCTGCGACGAAGGTCTCCACGGGAATCGTCGTAGCGTCGTCTCTTTCCGCAAGGGCTTTCAGCGCAAACTCCGTCAGGTCGGCGTCACTCCTCAACAAGGCGTTCTGCGCTGGGTCGCCGGGAATCTGCGCAATGGTGAAGAGCGCCGCAACCCGGACCGCCAGCGGTCGGGCCTTGTCGTGAGCCAAAGCACCAAGTCCAGTCAGCAGCGACGCGTTCGGCCCCCGCCGGAGAATCTCTCGCTGAGCGTGCAAGCGAAGCACGTGACTCTCCGACGCGAGGTGCTCCAGCAACCGCGCGTCAGTGGCCGTCTTCAGGTAAGGAAACGGAGGCCGGTTCGCTTTCTCGTACGACAGCCGGACCACGTAACCGACGCTGGGCCCGCTGTAATTGAACCCTCCCTCGCTCCACGTCGAAATGTAAAGATTACCTCGTCCGTCGATATCCATATCCGTCGGTCGGGGCAATTCGACGAACGGTTCCTGCTGCGCCTTGAATCCGGCTCCGTTCGCGGTGAGCGGGTGCCGGTAGACGATGCTGCGTCCCCAGTCGCAGGTGTAGAGGGCATTCCCATATTCGGCCGGCAGACCGGGCTCCTGAACGAAGAGCGAGCCGCAGGGTGAGCCGCCGCCGTAGTCCGCGAGAGGGGCAACGATCTCCTCGGCGAAGTTGGTGAAGAGCGACGGATAGCCATAATTCCCGGTCGGAATGATGTGGCTGAGCCGCACGTTCCAACCACCGCCATCGTTGGTGTTGTCGCGAGTGAAGACGTTACCGAGCGGGTCGATCGCCACGTCGTAGATGTTGCGTGTGCCGCGTGCGAACAATTCCAGCCGGCTGCCGTCGGTGCGGACGCGGGCGATGCCGCCGCCTCGAAGCTGGAGCGTCGAGCCATCGCGCCCCTCGGCCTTCACGAAGCCGTAGTCGCCAACGGCGATGTAGAGCCAACCGTCGATACCAAGCTGAATGCCGTTCGTCGTATGGTCCGCGCCGCGGAATTTAAGGTCAAAGCCGACGCCCTTCACCAGCACCTCGGAGCGATCGGACACGCCATCGCCATCCTCATCGTGATACGCGCTCAGGAACGGAGGATGCAGAACATAGAGTGTACCCGCGTCGTAGACGAGTCCCCGAGGGCTGTCCATCTCCGCGAAGACCTTGAAGTGATCGGCCACCCCGTCCGCGTCGGCGTCCACGCAGTGGACAACACGCCCGCGCTTGGCCTTGGCATCGAGGGAGCCGTTCTCGTCGATGCCGACGAACAGTTCGCCCGAGGGCGCTGCGACGAGGCAAGTCGGATAGTGAACCTGCGGCGGGGCCGCGAAGAGCGTGACGGCGAAACCGGGCGGAACTTTCACGCCGGAGAGAACGCCCTTGCCCGCGACGGTCCTGGGACGGGACGGCCGCGGGTTGCCCGCGACCAGCTTTTTGCCGAACACCTCAATGTCAAACAGACTCGCCCAGTGCCCCTTTTCGAGTCCTGACACCGATAGCCGAACATAACGGATGCCCGAGCCCTCGAACTTGTGACTGCGTTCCTGCGAGCGATCGGTCGCGTTCGACTCATCAACCAAGGTCCGCCAGGTTTTGCCATCCCCGGATCCTTCGACTTTGTAGCGATAATCATCGCCGTCGAACTCCCAGAGCAGCCGGCACCCCGTGAGGTCTTCGGGTTTTCCCAGGTCCACCTGCCACCACTGCGGCGCACTTGCATCGGAGGCACACCAGCGACTGTTGGGATCGCCGTCGTTCGCGGACGTCGGCAGGTGGTCTCCGCCCTGATTCGACGAGGCCTGCGCCGGCTTGCCTCGCGCAAGGTCCTCGGGAACGAGAGGCTTTCCGGCTACCGGTTCCGCCCCCCACGCCGCTTGCGCGAGCACGATTCCAAAAACTGCGGCCCGCCCGACGAACGCTCGCGACATCACACAACTCGCTTTCCCAACCCAACTCTGCGACATCCGAACCGAAACGTGAACTCACCAGAATAATCGCAATCCCGCGCAGACACCACCCGTTCGCGCTCGCGTCACGAGGCGGTGTGTGCTTCCGCGGATCTCCCAATTGACAACAGACCGTGATCTCCGAGGCGTCATTCCGCGGCCTTCGCCCCGTCCGTCACATACCCCAACCCAAACTGACATCCGGCACGCACGGGCTCGCTCCCTCGGAAGTCGATCTCGAGCATCTTCTCGCTCTGGACCTCGCGGCCTTGTTCGTCCTTCAATCCCACGACAATCCGATGGGATTTCACTTCGATGACGTCGCCCGTCGACGGATACCCAAATTCCCCATCGAGCGTGAAGGTGATCCAGCCCGGCTCCCCGCGCAGCTTGATGCTTTCCTTCTGGACAGGCGGGTCAACGGTCGCGTCGAAAATGTGCATGCGTTCGTTGTGCCCGTCGGTCACCCATAACTCTTTCTCGTCCGGCGTGAAGCCGATCCCATGGCTCGGGCAACCGTGGCGCTTGACCGGTCCTTTCTCGAACCCTTTCACCTCGATGCGATGGAGCTTCTTGCCCGTTGTCAGGTCGCCGATCTCGAAGCCCAGGAGCTCGTTCACGTTCACGTAGCAGCGCGTCTGGCGACCGTTGACGGTAAACGGTCGAATGCTCGCGCTGAACGGCCCCGCAGTCCGCGCGGCCGTGTTCGTCCGGGCGTCAGCGATCGTGAGGAGAGGCGACTTCAAGCCAGCGAGGTAGACTTCCCGCCCGTTGAGCCCAAAGATCGTATTGTGGGCGCCCGACTTCGGTTCGATCCGGGTGATCACGTCGCCCGTCGCCGCGTCCACGACGTTCCAGGTCGGTCCCTCGAACGACGGCAAATAAATCGTCTTGCCGTCGGGTGCGATCGCCATCCGGTCGCATCCGCCTTCGTAAAGCTTCTCCCAGAGCAGCTTTTCGGAAACCAGGTCGATGCACATGAGCTGCCGCGTCGTGCAGATGTAGACTCGCTTCGTGTCCGCGCTGGCGCAGATCCCCTTGACGTTGTCGGGGGCCCCCTTCGGATTGAGGCCTGCGGTCGGGATGCGCTTGACGAACTTGTGCCCGTGATCGATGTCAAACACCAGGAGTCCGTGGCCGCCGTACTCCTGGTAGTTGCGAACGCCGGGCTCGGCGACGTACAACCGGCGCTCCAGGGCCGGCTTACCGGCCTCATCGGCGCGCAGAGCCGGGGAAAACAGCACCCCCGCGAGGACGGCGAGCGCAGGCCGGATCCCCCATGTGCAAGACCACGCATTCATGTTGAGGACTCTCGTTCCCAGGAACTTGGATCGAACACCCGGCTGAACTGACGGTGCAGTGTATCGCGTGGGTTGCCTGCGTTCGACCATCTGCCGGAAAAAGTGCCCTTGCCGCCGCGCCTCGTTTCCGCGACACAATGTGCGGGCTAACGGTCCGCGGATGTCCCAGGAGTCGACGATGAACTGGAACATGATCAACGCCATCGCCACGACAGTCTCGATGGTCGCGTTCATCCTCACGGCGATCTACATGCGCGCCCAGCTCAAAGGCACCGAAAAGGATCGCTACCTCGCCATCACCAACGAGCTGTACACGCTCTGGCAAAGCCGCGACTTCATGGAATCCCAGCTCTGGCTCCTGTACCGGCTGAACGAATCGAACTGGCCCGAGTTCGTGAAAACCCACCGTGGCGAAGCGGGCGAAGCCGCGTTCCACCGGGTCGGCTCATTCTACGACCGCGTCGGCACGCTCATGAGGCTGGGCCTCATCAATGAGAACGACATCCTGCCCACCGTCGGGGGCTATGCGATCGCCGTGTGGCAGAAGATCGGTCCACTCGTGAAAGAGGCGCGTCGCATCGAGAACTCGACGCTCTTCGCCGGTTTCGAGCAGCTTCTCCCCGCGTGCCATAGCTGCTACGTGCCCACTCTGAGCGCCAATGCACAGGTCAAGCCGTTCTCGCTCGACCAGCCCGTTCCGAAGATCACGCCGCTCGAAGTCAAGAAACGACTCGATCAGGGGCCCCCGTTGACGCTTCTGGACGTGCGCCACCCGTCCCAGGTCGCCCAGGACCCATTTACGTTTCCCGGGGCGATCCTGCTGCCTCTTGATTCGTTGCCACAGCGGACAAACGCGTTGCCGCGCGATCAAGACGTGGTGGCCGCATGCGCCTGTCCCAGCGAAGAAAGCAGCGGCGCGGCCGCGATGTTCCTACGCGATTCCGGTTTCCGAGCGTCCGCGCTCCTCGGCGGGCACGAGGGTTGGCGCAAGGCCGGCCTGCCCATGTCGAACATTGCGCCGGAGACCGTCGTCGAACCGAAAAATATAGGAGAACCGGCTTGACCTCGGACGAATGTCTGTCTACACTTGTCGGAGGCTGGCCGATCCTTTTCGGTCTGATTCCGATGGTTTGATGTGAGCGGATCGAACGTCACGCGGGAGGGCCTCACGATGGGCAAGTACACCCTGGATCGAACGCGGCGTCGGCTCGGATATTCGGTCCTCGGGGCGTTAGGCGTCTGGATGGTCTGGAGTTTGCTGCCGGGCGTGCCCGTCTTGCGGGCACCTCGAGCCAGCGCGGACGAGAAGGCACAGGGGGCTTCGATCTTCGAGCATGAGTGGCAGCCTCATGACCCGCTGGCCAATGGTGACGGACTCGGCCCCGTTTTCAACGCGCGGTCGTGTGCGGAGTGCCATTTCCAGGGCGGGGTCGGCGGAGGCGGCGATAACCAGCACAACGTCCTGGCCTTCGAAGCGCACCCAACGCGCGACAATCCTGAGGTCAAGGGCGGGCTGGTTCACAAGTTCGCGGTCGAATACCAGTACAAGGAGGGGCAGCAGGCGCTGCGCGAGTTCTTCCCGGTCGTGCCGTTCGGGGTGAAGGTCGAGAGCAACTGTCAGGTCTTGCGGCTCGATTTCGATCCAATCCGGACTGAGAGCGTGAATTCGACGGCCCTGTTTGGTGCGGGGTGGATTGACCGGATCGCGGGCAAGTCGATCTTGCACAATAGCATGAAGACCTCGGTGTCGCAGATCGGCAAGGAATTGAACTCCGACTTCGGCGGAGTCGGCGCGGGGCGTCCGCGCATCCTTCCCGACGGGCGCGTGGGCAAGTTCGGCTGGAAGGCTCAATTCGCGACGCTCGAAGAGTTCGTCGCCGCGGCGTGTGCGAACGAGATCGGCCTCGGCAATCCCAAGATGTCCCAGGCCAAGCCGATGGTGAAGGACGACTACCCTGACATTTCGCCGGACCTCGACCCGAAGCAGTTCCGGTCGCTCGTCGCGTTTGTTGACACGTTACCCCGTCCCGCGATCATCCTGCCCTCACTTCCGAAAGAGCGTGCCCAGGCGGAGCGAGGCGAGCAGGTCTTCCGCACCGTCGGCTGCGCCGCCTGCCACACGCCCGACATCGGCGGGGTTGAAGGCGTCTACAGCGACTTCCTGCTCCACCGCCTGGACGACCCGTCGAAGAGCGTCAAGTACGGCTCCAAGGAGACCGTCGAAATCCCCTTGCCGGACGAGCACCCACTCCCGGCCGAGTGGAAGACCCCGCCTCTGTGGGGCGTTGCGGACTCGGCGCCCTACTTCCACGACGGCAGCTCCGGCACTCTCAAAGCGGCCATCGAGAATCATCATGGCGACGCCGAAAGCGTGCTCGAGCGCTACAAGGCCCTGCCCGACGTGGATCGTACGGCCCTCATCGGCTTCCTGAAAACGCTCAAGGCACCGGCCGACGGCAAGCCGGTGGAGAAGCCCCAGCACACGGAAGTTGCCCAGGCGAAGTAAGCCGCACGCACGAGCAGGGTGAGCCCGTCACGCTCGCGTGGCGAGAGGTTCACCCTGCCCCTGTTATATCGACACAAGGGATCGCACTTCACAAGGCGACCGGAAACGGCACGCGCATGATGTAGCCGTCGCGGCACACCACGATCACTTCGCGCGTCGATTGCGATGGGAAGCAGGCGATTGCGGACGGAATCGCCAGGTCCGTGGTGTCGAACAGGTAACCCTTTCGCTCGGCGTGAAACCACAGGATCTTCGACGGCGAGACCCCCACGAATGCGGTCTCATCGAGAACACATCCTGCGAGGAACCCGCTCTCGGGAACATGCGGGGTAATTGTGAGCGGAGTGGTCGAGAACGCTTCGCGATCTTTAAGTCGTGATCGGAACAGTGTTCCATCAGCGGTCGTCCCGACCACGATGAGCGACTCGTCGCCTGTCGCCGGCCAGGTGGACAGCGCCAGTGATTGGAGTGCCTGGTCCGCCCGAAGACCCGGGCGCCAGGCCTGTCGGAGCACCCGTTCCGAGCGCGACGGATAGCCGATGAGCCGCCAGCCCAGTGAATCGCAGGTGTAGACCGACAAGTTTGTCGCGTCAGAGGTGGTCGCCAGGATCGCCGCGGTCATCGGGTGCTTATCGTCTCGGGCGCCGAGCGATCCGAGCGTTACGAACGAATCTCGTTCGAGAAACGACAGCCATTGGCCATTCCACATCCCGAAGATCGGTTGGGCGCCCCAGGTCACGATGGACGTAAGCCAGGGCCCGTACAAGTCAGCCGAATCGGTCTCGTATTCGAGACGGTAACTCGCATCGGGCTGGCGAGAATACCGCGAGAGTACGCCCAACCCACTCCCGTCGGCGCGGAGCGCGACGACGCAGCTCCCCTCGGCGTTCGTCGCGAGCGACACCACGGGAAGCGCGCCCGTTCCGAGCTCGGTCACGCGGTGATGGCTCGGTTGATAGCTCACTACGACGCCGCTGCGGAGCCCAAGATAGATTTCGCCCGTCGCGTCCGCCGCGCACACGGCGGAGACCACACCCGACCAAACACGAACCCGTGCACCGGGCTCCGGCGGCGCCAGGGCCTTACGCCGAGGTAATTCGGCAGCCTTCCGAAGACCCGCGACGGCAACGGTCGCGTCGTTCACCACATTCGCGGGCCACACGCTCGAGGTTTGAAGGACGCCCGCAAGCACGGTTTCCACGCTCGGATACGTCTTCGCACGCTGGCGCAGCTTGCGCGCTAAACCCTGGAGCGCGCGGTCGCGAAGTTCCTCGCGCGCGGCGGGTGCCCAGACAGTGTCCTGCGCGAGCCTCGCGATCGCGTTGTAGAAGTCGGCGGCCTGTGTGTCGCGACCGACGGGCTCGAAGAATTCATCGCCTTCCGAGATCAGGGTCCCGAGTCCCTTGACGTCGCCCGCCTCCGCACAGAGCTGTGCGGAACGGAGGAGACAAGGCAGGAAATTCCCTTGCGGGCGTTTGCTCCAACCGAGCAGGAACAACGGCAGTGCCAGGTCGGTCCGCCCCACGCTCCGGACGAGCAGCTCGCCGGCCGCGAGGTGATCGCCTTTCTGAACGAGGCAATCGGCCGCACGTTCGTATTCCGCGAGCGCAGCGGTCTCGTCGCCGATCCTCCGAAACAGGGCACCCGCGGATTCGTGGAGCCCTTGTTCTCGGTAAAGTTGGATCGCGCGATCGAATTCCCCGGCCGCCTCGAATTCTCGAGCGGCGCCCGCGGGGTCGTTCAGCCTGGCCAACAGCAAAATCGCGGCTTCGTGGTGAAATCGCCCGCGCACGAGGGCGTTCACCGACGAACGGTAATCGCGCAGTAGCTTGGCGTAGATGTACGCAGCGCGTCGATAATCGCCCTGTCGCGTCGCCTCCTCGGCCGCCTTGCGATACTCGCGGCTGAGCTCGGCGACGATGTCGTCGTGGCCGTACCAGATGCCGCCACCCGAACCCCGTACGATGGGCGTGTCGAGCAGGTCGCGGAGCGAGAAGGACGTGCCGTGAACCGGGAGCTGGCTGCCGAGGTCCTGTCCCATTCCACGCGTCGAGCCGGCCCCGCCGAGCGGCAGCGCGTGCCGCAGGGCACGGTCCACGTTGCCCTCGCGGAATTCTTGGAGCAACGTCCGGAGTGAAGCGGCCTGCCGGCCGATGACCGCTTCGCTCAGACGGGGCACCCGTGCGGTGGCATCACCGAGCCATTTCGCGCCAAGCTGCGCCATCCCCTTGATGCCGAGCTGTTTTCCCAGCCAGGCCATGCCGACCCCGGCCCCGAACGCCGCTCCGCCGAGCAGCTTCGCTCCTGTGCCGGCGTCCGGCGGGCGCAGCGGGTCGTCTCCGGTCTCCGGAGCGCCGCCGGGCTCGAGCTCAGGCTCGGGATCCTCTTCCGGCCGTTCGAGAACGATCTCTTCGATCCGTTCCGCCAACGGCGCCACCTTGGGCCACGCTTGCCAACGCGCCTGCGGCAATCGAACGGCGGTCAGCCAATCGGCCGGGTCGAGCCAGCGTCTGGGATCGAATTCCAGGACCTTCGGGCCGGGAAGGAACACGAGCCCCCGGTTCCGAGTCAGCCCTTCGGCCTCGTCGTCCAGGAGCGCGGGGACGAGCTCGGCGTCGACGGGGAGAAACAGATTCTCA
>DAIDJG010000136.1 GCA_027451445.1 Singulisphaera sp. | reverse complement strand
TCCCATCCATGGGTGTGCTCCTTGGACCTCAAAATCCCTTCTCCAGACCACCAACGTTGCCGAAAGCTAACACGAAAAATGGGTTTCCTCTATTGACGTTTTGAACACCATACGGTTGGGCACAGAAGCTGACGTGCACCCTCAGACGAGTCGGGTCGCCATTCGGAACTTGACAGGAAAAGGAATCCCGATAGATTGGGGTTCCGAAGAACGCCCGAAAGTCGCATGAGGCGGCTTACCGACACCGGGCGGCTATCCTCCACGAGTCGGTTGCACCGAGCATGACGCTGGGATATCGTCGGAGCACTGCGCCGCCCGGATGCGGAGGAACGAGGTTGGATCCTCGGACGAGCACGATGCCGTCTTACCAGGCCGAAGCACCATCGCTACATCATGTCCCACCCGCTGTGAGCGCCGAGCCTGGCGCCGTCGCAATGGACCTGGTGGTGGCGGATGCGTCCTGGACGTGGACCGAGCGACTCTTCAGCCCCTTGGCCGATTTGGGGGTTCGGGTCCTCCTGATCAAGGCCTGCGACTGGCGCAACGCGCTTCAGCAGAACCGCCCCGCGCGGGACTGGCTCTGCCCACGCCGCCAGGTTTCGGAAACGCTTTGGGAACAGACGATCGTCCTTCCTCCCGGTTGGATGAAGTCGTATCCCAGAATTGGCATGCTGCCCATTTCGTGGGCGGTGCGTGACTGGCGCCGTGAGTTGCCGGCGCCTCGACCGCTGGCCTTGGCGGTCTCGTATCCGCACTACCTCTACCTGCGCGACCTGCTCCAGCCTGAGGCGCTCGTCTACTACAACATGGATGACTACAGTTTCTACTGGCGGTCGCGCCGACTCGCCATCCGGAGGCTGGAGCGCCGACTGGTCGAGGAGGCGGATCTCTCAATTTTCTGTGCCAAGATTCGGGCCGACGAACTGTGCAAGGCCGTCCCGAAGGCGAAGGATCGCGTCGTTCACCTTCCTCACGGTGCTCCGGCCGCTGCGATCAGCCCCGCGCCGCAGCACCAGCCCGCGCCTCCCCCTCCTGATATTGCCCATCTGCCCCGGCCCCTGCTGGGTTTTGTCGGGAGCCTGGAAGATCGGATCGACTGGACGCTCGTCGAACACGTGGCCCGCGAATTCCCCGGCGGCTCGATCGTCCTCATCGGACAGCCGCCAGCCCCCTGTCCCCGCGCGACTTGGTATCGCGAGTACGAGCGCGCGACGGCCTTGCCCAACGTGCACTGCATCGGCTGGAAAGGGCAGGCCGAAATCGGCGCCTACAACGCATCGTTCGACGTCTGCCTCATTCCCTACGCCGTCGACCATCCGTTCAATCGTGTCGCGTGTCCGACCAAGGTCATGGACTACATGGCGACGAGCCGGCCCGTCGTAACGACGGCGTTGCCCGAGTGCGTCCTGTACTCTGATCTGTTCGAAGTTGTGGAAACGCCCGCGGCCTTCGTTGAGGCGATCCGCAAAGTCGTCGCTCAGGGTTCGGATGACGGTCGCGCGACGCTTCGCTGGGAGTTCGCGCGCGGGGCCACTTGGGAGCGCACATCGGCGCGGATGCTCCGGCACCTCCAGGAACAAACCCGCGGGCGATTTGCGGTTTGATCAAGACCGACATACCGTGAGCTCGAGCGGTGACTTCCGAGACCCTGATGGCAGAGTTCTTAAACGCACCCGAAGTGTGGGCGTAGAATCATTATATAATGCCATCGCTCGCGTTTCGGGTAAGCGTCGGCCTGTCGGCGTCGTAATGGGCATCAAGCTCGGGGAACGTTCGACGCGCGACGACGGTCGGAATGACACTTCAACGTGTCGTCAGAGTTAGTCAACCAAAGGTCGTAACGACATAGAATCTGTAGCCGTTCTGTTGAGAGGCATTCGGATATCAGAAATACCATCTCTCTGACGACACCCTCTTGAGAGACGCTTAGCCTTACGCTACTGTTTTCAGCTTCCGTTCGAGCCGGTGTAGCCCCTTTGTCCCAACTGATTCGCCGGTTGATGGTTGCGAGAGTGCAATCGCTGGGGCTCCGTGATTTATTGGGGCCGTTTTGTGGCGCAATTCGTGTCCAAGAGTGAGATCAAGGCCGAATACGAACGAAGGCTCGAGGCGCGTCGGACCGTGTTGGCCCGTCTCGAAAAACAAGAGGCACGGATTGCCGACGTGCGGCTGGTCGTGTTCCTGGCTCTGCCGGTCCTGGCCTGGTTGGCCTTTGTCTCGCAGAAAATCACAGGCTGGTGGTTGGTCCTCCCGCTCGTCGCGTTTGGGGTCCTGATCGGGCTTCATGAACGGTCTCGGCGCGCGATTCGCCGTGCGTCGCGTGCCGCGCTTTTCTATCAAAAGGGTCTGGCGCGACTCGACGATTGCTGGGCTGGGACCGGTGAGCCAGGGACCCGGTTCCTCGACCCGGAACATCCCTATTCGGCCGATCTCGACCTCTTCGGCCCCGGCTCGTTGTACGAGCGCCTCTGCACGGCTCGAACGCCCGCCGGTCAGGCCCAACTCGCGAGCTGGCTTCTGGCCCCCGCGACTCCCGAGGAAATCCATGCACGCCATCAGGCCGTCGATGAAGTCCGTCCGCGGCTGGACCTCCGCGAGGAGCTCGACCTGCTTGGCGATGACGTACGGACGGGGATCGATCCCGACGCGCTGGCCTCCTGGGGCCGGGCACCGCGGTCGATTCCGCAAACCTTCCCCCGTGTGCTCGCCATCGGGCTGGCAACGGTCGCTTCGGCCACGTTGCTGCTCTGGTGTGTAACCCCCCTGGGCAGGTTGCCGTTCCTGGCCACGTTGTGTCTCGAAATCGCGTTCTTCATGCTGATGCGCCCGCGCGTCCACGAAGTGCTTGCAGGTGTGGATCTCCGGACCCATGACCTGGTGCTTCTGGCCGCTTTGCTCGAAAAACTGGAGCGAGAACCGTTCCAGTCACCGGCGCTCCAGGCGCTCGAATCGGCTCTTAGAGTCGGTGGTCGACCCGCGTCAGAGCAAATCGCTCAGCTCGCAAAACTCGTGCGTCGGCTCAGTTGGATGAAGAATCAATTCTTTGCGCCGATTGGCCTGCTGCTTCTGCGGCCAATTCAGTGGGCGTTCGCGATCGACGCCTGGCGCGGGCGCTCCGGACCGGCGATCGGTGGCTGGCTTGCCGCGGTGGGGGCCTTCGAAGCTCTGAGCTCACTGGGATGCTACGCGTTCGAGAATCCGTCAAACCCGTTCCCGGAGCTCGTGGTGGACGAAACCTGCTTCGAGGCGGAAGCGCTAGGACATCCTTTAATTCCCGATCGGGCGTGTATCCGCAACGATTTCGCCCTGGGTGGTGAACGGCGCATCGCGCTGGTGAGTGGGTCCAACATGTCGGGTAAGAGCACACTGCTCCGTGCCGTGGGCATCAACACGGTGCTCGCGCTGGCGGGAGCGCCCGTCTGTGCAAAAAAACTGCGGATTTCGCCTCTCGCGATCGGCGCGACATTGCGCATTCAGGACTCATTGCAGGCAGGGCGCTCGCGCTTTTACGCCGAGATTACCCGGATCCGGCAGATCGTCGATCTGTCGAACGGACCGCTGGCTCTGCTGTTCCTGCTCGATGAGATTCTCCACGGCACCAATTCTCACGATCGCCGCATCGGGGCGGAGTCGATCGTTCGCGGACTCATCGAGCGAGGGGCGATCGGGTTGGTGACGACCCACGACCTGGCACTGACCGATTTTGCCGATGGGCTTGCCCCGCGCGCGATCAACGTCCATTTTGAGGACCACTTCGAAAACGGTACGATGCGGTTCGATTACGTGATGCGCCCCGGCGTCGTCCGCAAGAGCAACGCGCTGGCGTTGATGCGGGCCGTGGGATTGGATGTATGAGCCGATTGGGCCCCAGGACGTCCGGGGCATTAGAGAGCGGAATCTCCTTCGAGGAATGCACCATGATGCGACGACTGGTGAGCGCCGCGGCGCTGTGTCTGGGCCTTGCCGT
This sequence comes from Singulisphaera sp., assembly GCA_027451445.1. Taxonomy (GTDB): domain Bacteria; phylum Planctomycetota; class Planctomycetia; order Isosphaerales; family Isosphaeraceae; genus DAIDJG01. The sequence goes on along the minus strand of DAIDJG010000136.1, from coordinate 79,998 downwards.
CTCTGTGTCGGCCGACGGACCGGCGGACAACGTTCCGAATAGCGTGCGGCGGATTCCGGCGCTCGGGATCACAGTCTCCGACCAGGATCGCCAGGAGCTGGAAACGGGAGTCGCGGATCTCTCATCGGCCGTTGCTGACCTGGAGCGCCGTCGCGACACCAAGATCACCTCACTGGTTCCGGATATCAAGATCTACGCAAAAGCCGTCGGCGACGCCCTGAAACACCAGGAGTTCTTCAACCCCGCGGAGATCGGCAAGGCGCGTGACCTCTTGAAGGAGGGGAAGGCGCGGGCCGACGCGTTGCAGAGCGGCTCCGCCCCGTGGACGACTCAGACGGGCTTGGTCGTGCGTGGCTACATCTCCAAGATCGACGGCTCCGTGCAGCCGTACGGCCTGGTGATTCCCGATTCGTATTCGCCTCAGGGGCCGAGAGTCCGGCTGGACATCTGGTTCCATGGCCGTGGGGAAGTGCTGAGCGAAGTCAATTTCGTCGATGAGCATCGGAAACGTGCCGGCGAGTTCACGCCGGAAGATACGATCGTTCTGCATCCCTACGGTCGTTATTGCAACGCCTTCAAGTTCGCCGGCGAGGTGGACGTGTTCGAGGCTCTTGGAGACGTCCAGCGCCGTTACCGGATCGACGACGACCGGATCTCGGTGCGCGGGTTCTCGATGGGCGGCGCTGCGTGCTGGCAGTTCGCCGTCCACGACTCTGACCGCTGGTTCGCCGCCAATCCCGGCGCGGGCTTCGCGGAGACTCCGCGGTTTCTCAAGGTCTTTCAGAAGGAAGAGTTGAAACCGTCATGGTACGAGCAGACGCTCTGGCACCTCTACGACTGCACCGACTACGCCGTGAACCTGACTCAATGTCCCACAGTCGCGTACAGTGGCGAGCTCGATACTCAGAAGCAGGCTGCCGACGTCATGGCCGAGGCCCTCAAGGCGGAGGGCATGGAGCTCATGCACGTGATCGGGCCGAAGACCAAGCACAGCATTCATCCGGACTCGAAGCGCGAGATCGAACGGCGCATGGCGAGTCTTGCCCGCGTTGGTCGTGATCATGCTCCGGCGGAGATCCAGTTCACGACTTACACGCTCAAGTACAATCGCATGAAATGGATCACGATCGATGCGCTGGGCGAGCACTGGAAGAAAGCCAGCGTGCGCGTGATCGACGACGCCCCGCCCGAGATCGAAACGGAGAACGTTCAGGCCTTTACGATCTCGATCGAACCTGGGCGCCAGGCGCTCATCGATCCGGAGGAGGCGCTGATCGTGGTCGACGAGGTCGAGCTCCAGGGGCCTCCCGTGCCGACGGATCGCTCATGGTTCTGCCAGTTCCACCGTGAGGGTGGTACATGGAAAGTCGGGCCGCTACCGGACGCACCCCTGCGCAAGCGACACGATCTCCAGGGGCCCATCGACGACGCGTTCATGGATTCGTTCGTGTTCGTCCGGCCATCCGGCAAGAGCAAGCACGACGCCTTCGAAAAATGGTCTGTCGCCGAACGCGACCGCGCGGTCGAGCACTGGCGCCGGCATTTCCGCGGCGACGCGCGCGTGAAGGACGACACCGCGATCACCGAGGCGGACATCGCCTCTTCGAATCTCGTCCTCTGGGGTGATCCGGAAAGCAACGCGATCCTCAAGCGGATCGCGCACAAACTCCCCATTTCATGGACGGCGGAACGCATCAAGGTTGGAGGTCGCGAGTTCGCCGCGGATCACCATGCGCTGATCATGATCTACCCCAACCCGTTGAATCCGAACCGGTACGTAGTTTTGAACAGCGGATTCACGTTCCGAGACTACGACTATCTGAACAACGCTCGCCAAACACCCAAGCTTCCGGACTGGGCTGTGATCGACCTAGAGACACCAGCGGATGCACGTTTCCCGGGCAAGGTGGTGGACGCCAATTTTTTCAGTGAGACTTGGGAATTGAAGCCCACGGAGAAATAAGTCTCGTTGCGCTCCCACGAGCCCGGTGCCCGCTTTACGGTTCGACCGCAGCCGGTTTGGGTGCTTCCATCCGCTTGAGTAGCTCTCGCGCCAGGTCCTTGGCCACGAACCGGTCGGTGCCGTGGTCGCGGACCCAGCGGAGCTGATCGGCGGCGGCCTCAGTCTCGCCAAGAATCAACAGGTCGACTCCAAGGAAAACACTCGCGTCGGTTTTCGCGCTACTGTCCGCGGCGAGCTCGAAGAGGAGCGTTGCGGGGATCTCGCGACGGAGGTAACGGAGCACGGGGGCTGGCCAATCCTTGGAGGGAAGATTCGTGAGCGCTTCATCCAGGTAGGTCAGCGCTTTGGCGTCTTGCTGTAGGCGCCGAGCATCAAAGTAGCCGAGTAGGGCCATGTAGGGGGCGTACTGGCCTCGGCCGTGAGTGAGGTCGAGATAGGCCCGCGCATCGGCCTCGGCGCCTTCCCGGCCCGCGATGAAGAGCGACCATCCCCGCGACACGTACGAGTCGGCGTGCCTCGGGTCGAGTTGGAGGGCCTTGCTGAAGTCTTCGATCGCGCCGCTCCAGTCGCCCTCCGCCCGCTTCACGTTCCCGCGATTGGCATAGATGCCGGCGTCCAGAGGCCCGAGTCGCAGTGCCAGGTCATATTCCTGAATCGCCTTGTCGCGCTGGCCGAGGCCCTCGCGCACGTGTCCCAACTCGACGTAAGCCTGGACGAACCTTGGGTCCAGGTGGATGGTCTCTTCGTAGTCGCGAATCGCCTCGTCAATCATCCCGAGCCGCGCATACGCGGCGCCCCGGTTGTAGTGAACCAACGCGCTGCCCGGCGCTAGCTCGATCGCGGTCCCGAGCTCCTCGACCGCCTCGGCGAACTCGTTCAGTCCGAAGTGCGCGAGCCCGAGGTTGGTGTGTGCCCCTGCGTTTCTGGGATCGAGCTTGATCGCTTCCTTGAGATCCTTGGCGGCGCTCTCATACTTGCCCAGCGCGTTATACGCTGCGCCTCGGTTCTGATACGCCTTGGACCGATAGGGGCTCAAGCGAATGGATTCATTCAGATCCTGAATCGCACGATCGTACTGTCCTATGCGGACATAGATGCCGCCACGGTCCTTGTAGGCGCCGGCGTCTCGCGGGTCGAACCGGATCGCGTGATCGAAGTCGAGGAGGGCGAGATCGTTCTTCGCTTGCTGAGAGTAGATCGCCCCTCGCATGCGAAGCGCAAAGGCGTACGTGGGATCGGATTTGATCGCACGATCGAGATCGTCCAGTGCGAGCTCCAGGCGGCCTGCCTGCCAGTAGAGGTCGGCACGGTTGGCCAGAGCACGCGAATGGTTGGGAGCGATGTTGAGCGCAGCCGCGTAATCGTCGAGAGCGCGGTCAAAGACGTGGAGCGAGGCGTACGCCATGCCCCGGCCGACAAAAGCGTTTGGGTCCTGCGGATTCTGTCGGATGGCCTGGTTGTACTGCGCGACCGAGTCCTCTTCCCGCCCCATGCGATGAAACGCCTGCCCCAACCCGCAATGTGCGTCGGCCACGCCCACTCGGCTGAAGCCGTTGAACGGGATCATGTAGAGGCCGATCGCGTGTTGGAAATCCGCGACCGCGGCCTCGTTGCGTCCCAGCATGATGAGGCCGATGCCTCGATCGACGAAGGAGGGTGCGAACAGCGGATTAATCCGACTGGCAGCATCGAAGTCGGGGATCGCGCGTTCCGGCTGACCGAGCCGGAGGTAAACGCCCCCGCGTTTGATGTGTCCTTCGAGGTCCTTGGGGCGCTTCTCGATGACCGCATTGAGAAGCGGCAGGGCCTCGGCGAAGCGACCCGCGTTGTAGAGCTGGATCGCCTCCGCTCGCTGTTGATTCGTACTTTGGGCGTGGATCGGGCTCGTTGCAAGCAACCCGATCACGAGCGCACGGCCGATCCGGCCTGTCCACCCGGCGCGTCCGAACACGGTTCCATCCTTTCACCGCGGATACGACGACTCCTCCGATGCTGATTTCGTCGCCGCGAAAGGTACCGATTGAGGCTCAAAGCTCACGTTGGAGCCACCTGCAACGGGATGGAACGGCGACGCTCGTTCTGCATTGCGGAGAGATTTCGACAGGTGCGCCGTGAAGTTCGGTACAATGTCTTGAGAGGGATTCTCCGCCGGCGCCGGGAATGCCGGAAAGGATAGGCGACCCGAGACCCGTGAGCCCATGGCCGAATCCGCAGCTTCCGCACTCTTTCGCCGCCTCGACCGTGAGCTTTGGGTCGTGACGACGCGCTCGGGTGAGCGCCGAGGCGGACTGATCGCAACATTCGTCAGCCAGGCCTCACTGGCTCCAGATCTACCCCGGGTCGTTGTCGGGCTGGCCAATCAGCACGCAACGAGCGAACTCGTCGCGGCGAGCGGCGTGTTTGCGCTCCACTTGCTGGGAGAGGAGCGGCTCGATTGGGTCTGGCGGTTCGGCCTGGCATCGGGCCGCGATCGCGAAAAGTTCGAAGGGCTCGAAACGCGCGAGGAGGTGACGGGTGTTCCACTCCTGCCGGGATCGCTCGCCTGGATGGAGTGCCGGGTCGAAGCTCGGCTCGACACCGGCGACCGCACGATTTATCTCGCCGAAGTCGTGTCCGCCCGCGAGTTTAGCCCCGAGCCCGCGTTGACGGTCAGACGGATGATCGCACTGGCTCCGCAGGAAACTCGTAACGAATTACAGGCGCAGATCGCCCGCGACTCGGCCCGTGATGCTGTGGCCATCGCGGCTTGGCGAGAACGACTCCAACGTGGGATCGATCGGAACCAATGAGGCCCGTTGACGTTCAAAATGACTTTGGCGCGTCGCTTGCATTCAGAACTTTGACGACAGAGGAGCGGAGTCGGACATGGAACCCAATATGATTGGCGCGTATGGCCCGTGGGCGGCCAGTCTCGCGGGGGAGGGGCCTGCCCGGCTGTCGTTCCGCAGTCCTCGGTTCCAGGACGTGGCAGCGTGGCGGAAGGAAGCCCGGGCGCGGGTACTTGCTTGCGTCCTTCAACCGGCAACGGGGGGTGTGCCCAAGGCCGAGCTACAGCACGCGTTCGAGTTCGACGGACTGCACATCGAACACCTTCAGTGGCAATTACCCTATGGTCCGCCCACCGAAGCGTATTTCGTGAGGCCGGCAAAGAACGAGGGCCGGCTGCCGGCCGTTCTGGCTTTGCACGACCACGGGGGCAACAAATACTTTGGGACGCGGAAGGTGCTTCGAATCAGCGACGATGTCCACCCGATGATGAAGAAGCACCAGGATGAATACTACGGCGGCGTCGGCTGGGCCAACGAACTCGCGAAGCGCGGGTACGGAGTGCTCGTGCATGACGCGTTTGCGTTCGCCAGTCGCCGCATCCGGGTCGCCGACCTTCCGGATGTGGTGGCTCACGGTCAAAAGGAAGTGAACCCTGAATCCGAAGACGAGATCAAGGCCTACAATAAGCTCGCCTCGGATCACGAGCATCTGATGGCCAAGAGCCTCTTCTGTGCGGGCACAACCTGGCCCGGCGTGTTCACCGCGGAAGACCAGCGTGCTGTCGACTACCTCGCCTCGCGGCCCGACGTCGACCCCGAGCGCCTCGGCTGCGCCGGCCTCTCCGGAGGCGGCCTGCGGACGGTCTATCTCGCCGGCCTGGATGACCGCATTCGTTGCGCCTGCTGCGTGGGCATGATGACCACCTGGCGCGACTACTTATTGAATAAGTGCCATACTCACACATGGATGATTTATATCCCCGGGCTGCCCCTGGACCTCGATTATCCGGAAGTCCTGGGCCTGCGCGTCCCGTTGGCGACCCTGGTGCAGTCCAACCTGGGGGACCAGTTGTTCACGGTGCCCGAAATGAAGCGCGCGGATCGGATCCTCACCGAGGTCTATCACAAGGCGGGCGCTGAGGATCGTTATCGGTGCACGTTTTATCCCGGCCCGCACAAGTTTGATCGGCCCATGCAGGCCGAGGCGTTTGACTGGTTCGATCGTTGGTTGAAATCATGATGCAAACGGTTACGAGTTTTGCGGAAGCGTTCTCCGTCGACTATCAGATGGCACGGACGCGTTTTCGAGCCGCGGCTGAAGCGAAGGGCTTTCGATTGGAAGCGGTCGCGATCGGCGGTCGGGGACCGAACGGTGAGGAATTGGCCATCGACTGTGCCCGCTTGGGCGCGGAGCGACCGGATCGGGTTGTGGTGGTCTCGAGTGGGCTTCACGGCGTCGAAGGGTTTCTCGGGTCGGCCGTGCAACTGGCATTCCTGGAATCGGCGACGTGGGATGAGCCGTTGCCCGACGGTGGAGCGATCGTTTTCTTGCACGCACTCGATCCATACGGGTTTGCCTGGGTCAGGCGGTTCGACGAAGACAATGTGGATCTCAACCGAAACTTCCTGATCAACGGCTCGACCTATCGCGGGAGTCCCCACAACTACCGGCTGCTCAACGGTCTTCTGAACCCGAGCTTCGCTCCGGTGTGGCCTGACTCGTTCTGGCCGAGGGCGTTGCTTGCGCTGGCGTGGTACGGACGCCGATCGGTGCGGCAGGCCGTGGCACACGGTCAGTACGACTTTCCCCGGGGACTTTTCTTCGGGGGCCACGGTCGTTCGCGCGTCCACCAGCGCTTGCTGGAGCACATGCCGCGCTGGCTGGGGTCCGCGGCGGAAGTGATTCATCTCGACTTTCACACGGGGCTCGGTGAGTGGGGGACGTACGCCCTGTTACTCAGTAGCGAAACGAACCCCGCGCAGACCGCGCGGCTCCGCGAATGGTTCGGGGTGGAGCACGTCAAGGGCGCCGATCCTTCGGAGGTTGCCTACACCACGAGCGGCGACCTTGGTCCCTGGTGCCACGCGCTCTTTCCCGACTGTCGCTACGACTACCTCTGCGCGGAGTTCGGCACGTACTCCGGTTTGCAGGTCCTTTCAGCCCTTCGCGCTGAAAACCAGGCCCACCACTGGGGAAGTCCTGATTCTGCGGCAACGCAGAGTGCGAAGGAACGACTTCGTGAAGCGTTCGCACCGGCGGACCCGACCTGGCGCGAGTCGGCGGTGAAACACGGCATCGAACTCGTCGAAAAGGCGTGTGCGATCGAACTGGGCCTGTTCAGCGCGACGGATGATCGGGGGTAATCTCGTCCAGGGCTCGCGGGTTTTCCAGGCCCGTCAGGTCGCCCGGATCCTGACCGAGTAGCTTGGCACGCAGTGCGCGTCGGAGGATCTTGGCGCTTCGGGTGCGCGGAAGGTCCTTCACGAATCGAATCCGGTCGGGGGCAAAGGATTTCCCGAGGCTGGCGATCACGCTGGCCTTGATCTCACCGGCGAGTGTCTCGCTGGGTTCGAAGCCGTGGCGAAGGATCACGAAGCACCAGATTGATTCGCCTTTGAGCTCATGAGGGACCCCGACGGCGGCCGCCTCGGCAACGGCCGGGTGCGCGACGGCGGCCGATTCGACTTCGGCGGGGCCGATGCGCTTGCCAGCGACGTTCAACGTGTCGTCGCTCCGTCCGTGGAGGAACCACTCGCCGTCCTCGTCGATCGAGGCCCAGTCGCCGTGGACCCACGTCCCGGGCCAGCGCGACCAGTAGGTCTGGAGGAATCGGTCGTCGTCGTTCCAGAGCCCTCGGGTCATCCCGGGCCAGGGCTTCGTACAGACAAGTTCCCCCACCCCGCCGACGATCCGTTGACCCACGCTATCGAAAACGTTCGCAGCCATGCCAAGCGACGGCCCGCCGAGCGAGCAGGGCTTGAGCGGTTGCATTGGCAGCGCCGAAAGGAAACACGCTCCCGCTTCCGTCCCGCCTGAGAAATTGATCACCGGGCGCGTTCCATCGCCCACGTTTTCGAAGTACCAGAGCCAGGGGTCGGGGTTCCAGGGTTCTCCCGTCGACGCGAGGATTCGCAAGCTGCTCCGGTCGTGTTTGCGGACCGGCTCGACGCCGTGTCTCATCAACGCACGGATCAGCGTGGGCGACACTCCGAGGATCGTCGGCCTGTGGCGTTCCACCAGCGCCCAAACCCGATCGGGACCCGGAAAGTCCGGGGCGCCCTCATAGAGCATAACGGTCCCGCCGAGGGCCAGTCCGCCGACGATTTCCCAGGGGCCCATGATCCAGCCCAGGTCGGTGATCCAGAAGAGCGTGTCCTCCTTCCGCATGTCGACCTGGAACGCAACCTCCTGGGCGATCTTGACGAGGAAACCCCCGTGGACGTGCACGGCGCCCTTCGGCTTTCCGGTCGTGCCAGAGGTATACGCGATCAGGAACGGCGCCTCCGAGTCCATTTCTTCGGACGGACACTCGTTAGACTCGCGAGCCACCAGGTCGTGCCACCACAAGTCGCGACCCGGCGTCCAAGGGACCTTTTGCTCCGTGCGCTGCCAGACGATCAAGTGCTCGACCGTCGGGCTGAGTCGAGCGGCCTCGTCGGCCAATTCCTTGAGCGGCCAAATGTGGCCCCGGCGATAGGTACCATCGGCGGTGATCAGAATCTTCGCGTTGCAGTCGTTCAGTCGTGCGGCGACCGCCTCGGCGGCAAACCCCGAAAAAATTGGCGTCGAGATCGCGCCGATCTTCGCGCAGGCGAGGAACGCCGCGACCGCCTCAGGTGCCATGGGCATGAAGATGCCCACGCGATCGCCGCGGTCAACGCCGAGCCGCTTGAGTGCGTTGGCGATCCGGTTGGTTTCGCGGAAGAGCTCGGCGTAGGTCAGCTCTCGCACCGCGCCGTCTTCGCCTTCCCAGATCAACGCCTTCCGGTCGCGATCCGCATCGCACGTGTGGCGGTCAAGACAGTTATGGGCGACGTTGAGCGTTCCGCCGACAAACCAGCGCGTCTGGGCGATTCCCCGCGAATCGTCGAGAACGCGCTCGTAAGGCGAGAAGAACGCGATCGGCAATTCGGCCACCACGGCGTCCCAGAACCATGCGATGTCGGTCGAGGCGCGTTTGATGAGTGTTTCTCGATCCGGGATCCCATGACGGTGCATGAACTGCCAGACACGAGTCTGTCGAACGTACTCCGGTGTGGGAATCCAGACGCACTTGCCCGGCATGTCGCTCACCTCGCTCTAGCGCGCCGTCACTTTCAACGATTTTAGGAGCTCGAGCGCCGTTGCCACGAGCTGCTCACCGCCGCCCGGACGAACGCGCGAGTTGACGATCTCGTAACTCCCCTCCGCAAAGGCTTTTTTCGTCGGCACATAGGCCGGTGCACTGTTCGCTAGCTCGATGACGAGCGTATTCCGGAAAGGCGAGTCACGCTTGATGGCCAGGCCTAGCTCGACAAAGATCTCGCCCGGGAGCGTGACGATCGCGGTATCAGCACCAAGGCGGAACACCTGCACCTCGAGTTTGGCAACACCCGAGGGATAGGCGCTTCGCAGGTCGAGTGTGGTCACGGTCCGCACAGCTTCCAGGAAGGGCAGGGCAGGCGTGCCGATGTCGTTGATCCGCTTCTTGGCTTGCGCTACTTCCTCGTCCGACACTTCCCGCGTGGGCACGTCGACAACCTGGTGGGCGACTGCGAGGTCAGGCACTTCGATGGGCTTGAGAGTTGGAAACGCTGCCTGAACGGCCTCGGTGAGTTGCTTGCCGATCGCTTCTGTCTTCGCACGCTGCTTGACTTTGACGTCAATGTGATTGATGTCGCCGCACGTCCCGGCACCAAAGAGTGAGACGCACTGCGGGCCGAGCGTCTTCGCAAGTTCGTCCGCAACGACCTTGGGGTAGTCGGCCGAATACTCGGTGCCGCCGACGGTATCGAGATGGAGCGCGAACACCGTCAAGGCCGCGAGCGGTCGGCCTCCGCCGGTCGGCCGGGCAAGCAAGACGCCAACATCCGGATCGATGGGGCCCGCAACGCGGACGATGTCCGGATTGAGGATCCCTGGGTTGAACCGGACCGTGCCGTCCTTCATGTGGAAGCGGCGATTGAAGGAGATACGTTCTTCCTCGCCCCTGCCGGCATCAAGGCGGATCGGAACGGCCTTCGCCTGGGCGCTGGCGATCGCCTTGGCAAGTTTCTCGGCGAGCTCGGCGGGGTAGTCGACCTCTTCCTGGGGATCCTTCCCGAGTCGATCGACGGCTCGTTGATGGAAGAATTCGCGGAGGACCCCGTGGTACAAGGGCCCGGTGTGGCTGTGCGTCGCTGCGATCGCGATATTGGCCGCGGGGATTCCCGTTAATGACTGTGCCAGTGCCCGGGCTTTCTCGGTAAGGTCACGCGGGATGGAGACCAGATCGCAAAACACCAGGGCGGCTTGCCGGTCTCCTTGTTTCAGGACGAGGGCTTTCGCCTGGAGCGGGTCGCGAGTACCTGTGTTGAGTCGTTCCTGGTAATAGCCCGCCATCCTGTAGCCTCGGGGAGGCGTGATGTCGGTAGTGGCGGCACCGGCGAGCAAGTCGGCGGCGTGCACCGATTGGCCAAGGAGCACGAGGATGACAGAGAAAGACCAACGGCACATGGGTCGATTCCTGCGCGCGGATCGCAAACGTTGTGGAGGAGGCCCATCGTAACGGCTCGCCGAGGTCTCGGCCAGCGCCTGGACGGAACCCGATCCCCTCGCATTCGTTCGCTCCACTTGCATCCGACCCGCAGCCTTGCGATCCTTGAGGCGAGACTCCACCGCGAGGAATGGTTTCACTCGACCGAGCTCCGTCAATCGAGGTTTCGAATGCGATTCCCAAAGCTGGTTTTCGCGGGCGTTCTCATCGCGCTCGCGTTGACATCGGTAATCCAGGCGGCCGAGCCCGCTCTTGCCGGAAGCGCTGAAGGCGTGCTTCCGACGGACGAGCAAGGGAAGCCGCTCAACCTCGACTTTGAAACCGGCACGCTCAAGGACTGGACCGCCGAAGGGCAAGCCTTCGTGGGGCAACCGATCGCTGGGGATACGGTGGCGGCTCGACGATCGGATATGAAGAGCCGGCATGAGGGGAAATACTGGATCGGCGGCTACGAGCGCGCGGCGGATGCACCGCAAGGGACCCTCGCTTCACGGCCCTTCAAGGTGACACGCCCCTTCGCCCGGTTTCTTGTTGCCGGTGGCCCGCATCCTCAGACGCGCGTTGAGATCGTGCTCCAGGAAACCGGAAAGGTGGTGTTTCAAACGTCAGGCGACGAGTCCGAAGAACTGAAACCGGTCGCCGTCGACCTCACACCGCATGTCGGCAAGATGGTTTTCATCCGGCTCGTTGATCAGCACAGCGGCGGGTGGGGGCACATCAACTTCGACGATTTCAAGCTGTTCGCGACCAAGCCGAACGTTCCCCAGCGCTCGGGAGCGCTTACGCCCGACGTCTACGCCCACGAGGGCCTCGCACCTCGTGAAGCGGCTGCTTCGATGACCGTGCCGTCCGGCTTCAAGGTGACGCTCTTCGCGGGCGAGCCCGACGTCGTCCAGCCGATCGCCTTCGCGATCGATGACCGCGGAAGGCTTTGGGTTGCCGAGGCCTATTCGTACCCCGTTCGGGTGCCGGAAGACCGGGCCAAGGATCGTATTCTGATCTTCGACGACACGAACGGAGACGGCACCTTCGACACGAAGAAGGTCTTCGCCGACAAGTTGAACTTGGTGAGCGGCCTTGAACTGGGCTTCGGCGGCGTCTGGGTGGGCGCGGCCCCCAACTTTCTCTTCATCCCTGACAAGAACCACGATGACGTGCCCGACGGACCGCCACAAATCTTGCTCGACGGGTGGGGCTCGCAGGACACGCACGAGACGCTCAATTCGTTTATCTGGGGACCGGACGGGTGGCTCTACGGCTGCCACGGCGTTTTCACGCACTCGAACGTCGGCAAGCCGGGTGATGACAGCCATCGCACAAAGATCAATGCCGGCGTCTGGCGCTACCATCCGACCCAGCACAAGTTCGAAGTGTTCGCGGAGGGCACCAGCAATCCCTGGGGCGTCGATTTCGATGAACACGGGCAGGCGTTCATCACCGCGTGTGTCATCCCGCACCTCTATCATCTCGTGAAGGGTGGACGCTATGAGCGCCAGGCGGGTGCTCATTTCAATCCTTACACCTACGACGATATCAAGACGATCGCCGATCACCGCCACTACCTCGGCGCGAACCCGCACGGTGGCAATGGCCGATCCGATCTTGCGGGCGGCGGCCATGCGCACGCGGGAGCCCTGATCTATCAGGGTGGGCTCTGGCCTGAGGAGTATCGCGGCTCGTTGTTCATGAACAACATCCACGGCGCTCGGATCAATCGTGACCTGCTCGTACCTCAGGGCTCCGGGTTCGTCGGCAAGCATGCTCCCGACTTTCTCCTGGCGAACGACCGCTGGTCGCAGATCCTGAGCCTGAAGTCCGGGCCGGACGGCAACGTCTACATGATCGACTGGTACGACAAGAATCAGTGCCACCACGGGGACGTCAACGGGCACGACCGTACGAATGGCCGGATCTTCAAGGTCTCGTACGGAGACTCGAGGCCCGTCAAGAAGGTTGACCTGAGTCAGGTTCCGAGCAAGGATCTCATCCAGACGTATCTCGTTCAACCGAATGTCTGGCAGGCTCGGCATGCAGCGCGAATCCTTCAGGAGCGCGGACCGGACAAAGAAACTTCCGAATCGCTGCGCAAGATCGCCTATGGGGACGGTGACGCGAAAATCCGCTTGCGATGCCTTTGGACCCTGTACGCGATCCAAGGGCCCGACACGTCGGCGGCCGACGGCGGCGAATGGCTTCGAAGAGGCATCGAAAATCGGGACGCCCATTTCCGAGCGTGGACGATTCAGCTCGAATCCGAAACCAAGGGCCGGGCTGTTCTGCTCGCGCATCTCTCCAACCTTGCGGAATCCGATCCATCTCCGATCGTTCGGCTGGCGATCGCATCCGCGCTGCAGAAGTTCGCTACCCCGGATCGTGTCGACGTTCTCTCGAAGCTTCTGAGCCATGCGGAAGACGCAACCGACCCGAATCTCCCATTGATGTACTGGTACGCTGCCGAGCCGCTGGCGGAATCGGATTCGCAGGCTGCGTGGAACCTCGCAAGTGAATCGCGCATCCCGCTTGTCACTGCCTTCATGGCGCGGCGAATTGCAGCGTTGGGAACGCCTGAAGCGGTGGGACTTCTCGTTGGCGAGTTGGCGAAGTCCAACGATGCGCGGAAGCAGCTCGCGGTCGTCGAGGGCCTGAACGAAGCGCTCAAGGGCCGACGGCAGTTCCCGATGCCTTCCGGCTGGGCGCTCGTCAAGAAGAAGCTCGCCGAGAGCAAGGACCAACGCATTCGATCGAATACGGATGCCCTCGGTCTGACCTTCGGCGATCCGGACGTCCTGGCGGTTTTGCGCAGTCGGCTCGTCGACACCAAGGAGGACGTCCGCCAGCGACGAGATGCGCTCGAGGCTTTGCTCAAAGTGCACGATGCCAGCCTGGCTCCGTCGCTGCTCGCGATTCTGGACGACACCGCGCTCCGTCGCGAGGCGCTTCGGGGACTGGCTGCTTATGACGACGCCCGGACTCCGGAGGCGATCCTCGACCGATTCAGTAAGCTGACTCCCGACGAGCGGCGCGATGCGCTCAATACGCTAGCCGCGCGCGTTGACTTTGCCCGGGCGCTCTTGACGGCTGTTGGAGCTGGGCGAGTCATGGCCAACCAGCTTTCGGCCGATGTCGTGCGACAGTTGCGCAATCATCGCAACAAGGAACTGGACGAGCTCGTTGGCCGCGTTTGGGGTCAGGCTCGGGAGACCTCGGCGGACCGGGTGGCGACGATCGCTCGGTACAAGAAAACGCTCACGACCAAGCCGACGCGCGTTCCCGACCCAGCGCTCGGCCGGGCCGTGTTCACCAAGACATGCCAGCAGTGCCACACATTGTTCGGCACCGGGGGCAGGGTTGGGCCGGAACTGACGGGCTCAAACCGCGCCGATCTTGATTACGTGCTCTCCAATGTGCTCGACCCGAGCGCCCTGATCGGCAAGGACTACGCGGCCACCGTGGTGGCGACGAAGAACGGGCGAATCCTGACGGGAATCATTCGCTCCGAAGACCGCGATGCGGTCACCCTGGTCCTGGCGAACGAAATCGTAACGATCCCGAAAGGCGACATCGATGAGCGTCGCCATAGCGACCAGTCGATGATGCCTGACGACCTCTGGAAGCCGCTCTCAGAGCACGAGATCCGGTCTCTCGTCGCGTATCTTGCCAGTCCGTCGCAGACCGAGACGCTCGCCACGGCGGAGAACGCCCCAGGCTTCTTCAACGGACGCGATCTCACGGGATGGGTCGGCGACCACACTCTTTGGAACGTCGACGGCGACGAAATCATCGGCAAGACCAAAGGCTTGTCGCACAACAACTTCCTACGCAGCGAGATGGTGGCCGATGACTTCCGCCTGACGCTTCAGGTGAAGCTCGTACGCAACGAAGGGAACAGCGGAGTCCAGTTCCGAAGTGAGGCGTTGCCGAACGGCGAGATGCGCGGCTATCAGGCCGATGTTGGCCCAGGATGGTGGGGCAAGCTCTACGAAGAGAACGGTCGGGCGCTCCTCTGGCCGATGTCAGGTGAGGATGCGCTCAAGCCCGGTGAGTGGAATCGCTACGAAATCCGTGCGGTCGGAAGCAAGATCCAGACGTTCCTCAACGGTAAACCTTGCGTCGATCTCGACGATCCGGCCGGATCCAAGCGCGGAATCTTCGCGCTTCAACTTCACTCGGGCGGGCCGACGGAAGTGCGGTTCAAGGACATCCGACTGGAGGTCCTTTCACAGGCGGTTGCGGAAGCGAACGGAACCACAGGAAAGTGAGCGTCCGGTGTGGTGGACGCGACTACCGCTGCCGGACGATTCGTTGATGAGCACGGCCCGAGGGCTATATGTTCTCTGCCTTGCAAACTCGTAACGGCGCATGGCGACGCCATGCGCCATCCGGACGAGAACCACGTTAGAATGCGACGCCACCGCCAGCAGCTCCACCGCCAGTGGCTCCGCCTTCCGTTCCCTCTTCGCCGGCGCCCTCGTAGTTGGCGCGAGCCCTGGCGCCGACGGCGAACGACTCCAAGCACAACTTGATCTTCGAGATCAAAATCGTCTGTTCGCTCTTGGGATACTCGAAGATCAGAGCCACCTGGTGGGTGTCGTCCTTCCCGCCGTAAAGGTAGATCTGGACGTTCCGGTCGTTGGCATCGATGGTGTGGTGCTTGAACTTGTTCCCCTTCTCGACGTCTTCCTTGAACTTGGCGAGGTCAATGTCAGTGCCGTAGACGCCGTTAATGACGGCCAGGACGTCCGTGTTGAACTCGCCTCGCGCGACGTTGTCAGCCGGTGAAGGGGTCTTTTTCTTTGCGGTGTTCTTGGGCTGTTTGATACGCGCCAGGACGTGAAGGTTTGCCTTTTTGTCCGCGTCCAGAAAGCTTCCTTCCAGATCGAACCGGCCAGGCTCGACCGGCGCGAAAAGAAACTCCTTCGCCCAGGCCATCTTTTGAGGAGGGCGAATGAAGATCAGGAGCTGCTCGTACTTCCCTTCCTCGCGCTTCGGGGCCGGCATGAGATTGTCGTTGAGTCGTTTCTGATAGCGCATGTTTTCCAGGGTCTTGGTCAGGCGCCTCTCGTAGCCCTGGCTGCCGCAGCCAACGGCGATCAGAAGGGAGGACGACAGAAACATAGCCAGGACCCGTCGCATGCATCACCTCGTACGGTCGTCAATTCGTTGCAACAAGCGCTTGGTTCAGGGACTTACCTTCACTGTCCGATGGTCTGCCCGTATTGTCAAGCACTCGCCCTCGTGCGATAGTTGGGAAACCGAGACGGCCAACATCCCCTCCCTCGGTGAGGGGATGCATTGGTCGCTCGCGATGCGCTGGGGACTCGCTTTGGTTCAAATCGTGGCAATGATCAAACCCTTCCGCGCGGCCGCCGTGCTCTCGGCGCTCGAAACCATCGAACTGCTTGGCGGCACGGTGCGGGACGCGATGGGGTATGGACGCCAGAAACACCGGCTCCATCGTTACTTGGGGAGCGAGTACGACGCGTCGTTCCTGCCCAAGGTCGAGATCACGCTGTTCGTTCACGACCACGACGTTCCGGCCGTGATCAAAGCGATCGTGACTCACGCGCGCACCGGCAGAATCGGCGACGGGAAGATCCTGGTACTTCCCTGCCTCGATGCGCACGTCACCTGGTAAAACAGGGTGCCGCGACGGGCTCAGTGTGGCGGACTGATATAGAGGACGCGGCGGAAGCGGACCTTGTCCGAGTCCTCTTCCATGTTGACCAGCAGTTGCGGCGGATCGGTCGCAGCATTCTCGGCACGGAGCAGCACGAGGTGCCCGTGGAGCTGCAGCCAGCGCACATGGGGCTGGTCGTTGATCCACGCAACGACCATCTTGCCGTCGAGCGCGGAGAGCGGCTCATCGGATTTGGCGAACGCGACGTGGGCGCCTTCTGCCAGCAGCGGCGTCATCGCGTGTCCCGTAATGCGAAGGCAGCGTGATTCCCGTTCGGCCGTAACCCATTCGCGGTGCGCCGCCTGGTAGCGTGCTCCGGATTTTTCCGTGAGCGGCTCGTTGCGTGCGCCATCGACGCTAATCAGCACGACGCCGCTTGGTCCGCTCGGCGATTCTGCCGGCAACGCGGCGACCTGGTCGTGTTCGGAATTCGTGCTGGGTTTCGGCCGATGCTCCTCTTGCTCGAGAATCTCGAGCGCCGTGCGGAGGAGGTCACCGACGGAATGGGTCGCACTCGGCTCCCCAGTATGCCGTTGGTGCCGGATCGCCCGAAACTTGGGGCCCGTTCCGTACAGCAGCCACATCGGCTCAACGGAAGTCAGCTCGATGATCTTCAGGATCACTTCGGCTGGAACGGTTACCCCCGCTTCGTAGTTGTACCAGGTGCGGATTGGCAACCCGAGACGTCGAGCTAACTCCGGTCCGCCGCGATCTCCATAAAGCTCGGACCTCAAGGCGCTCAGTCGCTCGGCCAGCGAGTACTTGACTCGGACGGACTCAGGGAGAGTCTTTCGACGGGCCATCGCTTTCAGGTTCCTCAAAAAAGTGCAAAAGCATACCAAGCATGCATCAGTACAGCTAAGTGCATTCCTGGCATGGACAAGCGGCCCCGTACGTTCGGTGCGATTTGAAGTTTGACCGCTCGCCGTTCATAGCTATTTAAGGCATCCGAGCGGAGAATGCAATAAAATCTTATGGAAAGTTGATCGCGGGCCACAATTCCATTCGGGAAAGAGGTCCCAGGCGCGTTTTCGCTTTTGAGGGAATGTTGGCTTCCAAACGATTCACTCCATGAGGTCCAAAGCGTGCCCAACCCTATTTGAAGGAATCGTGAAAACCCGGGTCGGCGGTGGTTCACTTCGAGCCGGAGCCGCGTCAAAACACATGCCCGGATCGACGGGGGAGAGGGAACGGAAAACCGATGGAACGCACGTTCTGTTGGATCGATCCGTCCACGTCGTTCGGGAAACCGACGACTTAGAAGAGAGACGCAGCGGCACGACATGGGCGCTGCGCTCGCACGCTGAGTCTGATTCGCTCACGTATGCTTTGTGTCAGTGATCGTCGTCGAATTTGATATCGAGGAGGAAATCCTTGACCGCGTCGTCGGCTTCGCTCGTTGCGGGTTCCGGAACTGGAGGGGAGGGGGGAGGCGTTTGCGGAGCGGCCGGAACGGTTTCTGGGGCAGCGGCCGGCGACGGGCTCGTCGTTGGCGATTCGAAAAAGTCGATGTCGAACTCGTCGTCCGACCCGTCATCGGTGTTGAACGTGGTGTCGAAATCGAGCGGCTCGTCTTTTGCGGGGGCGGCTGCTGCGGAGGCACCTTCCGCGGGGGACGCGGTGACTGCGGTGTCGTTGGGCTTGGCTGGCGCCGTCGCGGGAGCTGCGGCGGCCGCGCTCGCGGCCCGCCTGGACACGCGGAGCTTCACCTGGCCGATTGTCAACTCATCGCCATCTTCGAGAACTCGCTGACCGTCGACCTTTTGACCGTTGACGAACGTACCATTCGCGCTGCCCAGGTCCTTAACCAGGAGGAGTCCTTTCTTTTCGAAAATCTCACAGTGTTTTCGGCTGACCTGGGAGGATTTGATGCGAAGCTGGCAGTCATCGTGACGGCCGACCGTCGTCACTCCGTCGGCAAGCTCGATCGCCTCCGAGCCGCTGCGCCCGCGCACGACCACAAGTCGATAATCCATCGTCGCTACACCCTCCCGCCACGGTTCGGACCGGCGGCGGAGTTATTCTCAAGATCGGACCTCTAGACTGGATAACTCTTTAGGTTAACGGCCCAGCACGCGGTACGCAAACGGAATCCGAAGCGCAAGGGCTTTAGGCGAGGTTCGAGCGACACCAAGTTGAAGGCGTTGTGGGGGCCCCTTGCGCGGGTCGGCGTCGCTCGGTGTGTTTTCGTTGAAGACGACTTGAAATCCCCTGCGGTGGCGCTATACTAGCCTTTGCTCGAACCGACCTGGGGAGATCGCTGGTCGCTCTTCATGTTGTGTCGGTGAGAGGAAGTGTAGTGCGGGAGTAGCTCAGGGGTAGAGCGCCACGTTGCCAACGTGGTTGTCGTGGGTTCAAATCCCATCTCCCGCTCTTGTCCTTGGCCAGAACAGGGCTGGTGGCTTACGCTCGAACGCGTCGGGTGCGTGATGGCGTCTCAAGCCGTCCAGCCCAATGACTTTTGAGGAAGCCCCACGATGACCACCGGCGAGCACGACCTCGATTCGCCCGTCAGCACGGCCGAGGGTACGGAAGCCGACAGCTCAGCCGAATCGCCGGCTAGTGAAAGTCTGAAAACCAAGCTTCAACTCGACGTCCACATCGAGAACGTCGGTCCCTGCAAGAAGCACCTGAAGGTGGCGATTTCCCGTGCGGATATCGACCGGCAGTTCGAGGACTCGCTCAAGGAAATGGTCAAGGAGGCGGTCCTGCCGGGATTCCGGCCCGGTCGTGCTCCCCGGCAGCTCGTCGAGAAGCGGTTCCGGAAGCAAGTGGCGGGACAGGTCAAGTCGACACTCTTGATGGGCGCCCTCGAGCAGTTGGACGAAGACTACAAAATCGACCCGATCGTCCAGCCCAAGCTCGATGTCGAAGCGATTCAGCTTCCCGACGAAGGGCCGATGAGCTTCGAGATCGAGGTCGAAGTCCGACCGGATTTCGCGCTCCCGACCTACAAGGAACTGACGGTCAAGCGCCCAACCCGCGTGCTGACCGACCAGGACGTGGACGCCCAGTTCAAGCTGTTCCTGGAGCGTTATGCCCAAATCGTGCCGAAGCTCGAGGGAAGCGCGGAGATCGGCGACTTCATCATTGCCGACATCCGTTTCCATCAGGACGGCAAGGATCTCAATAAATTCGACGAAACGCAGTTCCGTCTCCAACCCGAGATGCAGTTCCAGGACGGCCGTATCCCGAAACTCGGCGAAGCGCTCGTCGGCGCGAAGCCGGGCGACACGCGCGAAGCGGTGGCCGAGATCGGTTCGGGTTCCACGGACCCCTCACTCCGGGGCAAGACCGTCCAGGTGACGTTCGAGGTCAAAGATCTCAAGCAAAACCGCCTGCCCGAAGTCAACCGCGCGTTCCTCGACTCGATCGGCTTCGACAGCGAGGACGAACTGCGGGGGGCGCTCCGGGAATTGCTCGAAAGGCGGCTGGAGACCCAGAAGCGCAACGCCGTCCGCCGCGAGATCATGGACAAACTGATCGACGAGGTTCCGTTCGACCTGCCCGGCGACCTGGTCAAGCGCCAGGAGAAGACGACGATCCAGCGGTTGGTCAACGAACTGCGTCAAGGCGGTCTGAGCGACGACCAGATCCGCGCCCGACAGGCGGAGATCCGCGCCAACGCCCACGAAACCACGCTGCGCACGCTCAAGGAGTTCTTCATCCTCAGCAAGATCGCCGAGGAAGAATCGATCAAGGTCGAGGACGAGGACTTCGAGCTCGAAATCGAGACGATGGCCGAGCGGAGCGACGAGAGTCCCCGTCGCGTGCGGGCCAGAATCGAAAAGGAAGGGCTGGCGGACGCCATCGCGACTCAGATCCTGGAGCGCAAGGCACTCGACCGGATCATGGAAAGCATCAAGTTCGAGGATGTCCCGCTGGCTGAGGAGCAGCCGGTTGAGACCCTCGACCAGACTGCGTCCAATGTCGTCGCCCCCGAGGAGTCGGAGGCGGAAACGGAAGGCCAGGCGACCGAAACGGCTGCGGAAGCCTCTTCGGAGGGCGGCGAAGCGCAAGCCTGATTGCCGCTCGCCCGAACCCACACTCTTGTGTCGATCCACGGGCCCGGCCTGACCGACTGCGGTCGGAACGGTTGGGCCTTGATCTCCAAGGAACTCTGCTATGTTCCCCGAACATCCGCTCGCCGTGCCGACGCTTCAGCGCTACCGGGACTACGCCCGGCAACGGCAGATGACCCTGGGCGACCTCCTGCTGGAAAACCGGATCGTCTTCCTCGAGGGGGTGATCAACGACGCCGTCGCCAACATGACGGTCATGAAGTTCCTCTTCCTCCAGTTCGAGAACCGGACGCAAGGGATCAGCTTCTATATCAACAGCCCGGGCGGCAGCGTTACCAGCACGCTCGCGATCTACGACACGATGCAATTCATCGACTGCCCTGTTGCCACCTACTGCATCGGCATGGCCGCCTCCGGCGCCGCGGTGCTTCTGGCGGGGGGGACCAAGGGGCGCCGCTACGCCTTGCCGCACTCCAAGGTGATGATCCACCAGCCTTACGGACAGGTGGGCGGGCAGGTCTCTGACATCGAAATTCAGGCGCAGGAAATCCTCGCCAACAAGAAAGACATCAACGAGATCCTCGCCAAGCACACGGGGCAGCCGATCGATCGGGTCGCCCGCGACACCGAGCGCGATCGGTACTTGACAGCCATCCAGGCCAAGGATTACGGCATCGTCGACGAGGTTGTGGGCCACATGCCGGGCAGCGAGGCGGCCAAGGGGCCGGCACCGGTCAGCTAATCGTGTGATCGTGCTCTGTCTTCTGGGCTCTTCGTCCGGCGACCTCTCGTCCAAAGGGTACAACTCATGCCACTGATCCCGATCGTGATTGAACGGAGTGGTCGCGAAGAGCGGGCGATGGATATTTACTCCCGCCTGCTCCAGGACCGCATCATCATCCTTGGCTCGGCCATCGACGACAATGTGTCCAACCTGATCGTCGCGCAGATGCTCGTCCTCGCGCACCAGGACGCGAAGGCCGACATCCACCTCTACATCAACAGCCCCGGCGGCAGCGTTACCGCGGGACTGGCGATCTACGACACGATGCAATGGGTTTCGTGCGACGTCGCGACCTACTGCATCGGCCAGTGCGCCAGCATGGGCTCGCTTCTGCTCGCAGCAGGCGCCAAGGGTAAACGCAACGCGTTGCCCCACGGACGCATCATGATCCACCAGCCCCTCGCGGGGATGGAAGGGACAGCGACCGACATCATGATTCATGCGGAAGAGTTCATCCGCATGAAGAAGCAGCTCAACGAGATCTACATGAAGCACACGGGCCAGACCCTGGAGCGGCTCCAGGAAGACACGGACCGCGACCGCTTCATGTCGCCCGAGGAATCCCGCGACTACGGTCTGATCGATAACGTCGTCGATCGTGAGCCACCCGTGCCGGCGAATCCGGAGCGGATTCCTTGACGAGTCGTCGAGATATCCCTCCGGGGCATTGATCGCGAATCGCTTCGCGCGAACGGACCATTGAATTCCCTCTCTCCGTACGGGTGAGGGAGTCTAATGGTCCTAGGCTTTCCTGGTTTGCTGCTATCTGTGCGCTCTCGCCTCGGCTTCTCGCACGAGCTCTTCGAGAACCTGTTCGTTCGCACCAGGAAATGTCAGTGTCGGCAGTTCCGCCGCGTCGATCCAGACGAACCCCGAACCTTCCGCGGGCTCTGCCGACGGCTCGACCGTCGTACAGTCGAAGAACGACAATTCCACGAATCCGTGTGGATATCGGTGCGAGACCACGCGCCGAAGCCCAACGACGGTGACGTCGATCCCCACCTCTTCGTTGCACTCGCGTCGCGTCGCATCCTTGGGAGCTTCACTGGGTTCGCACTTTCCGCCCGGAAATTCCCAGTAACCCTCCATGATGTTGCCGGCTGGACGCTGGCGGACAAGGTACTTGCCCGCGCGTCCGACCAGTCCGATCCCGACGCGGACCGGTTCCTCCGCCTCGCTCAAAGGGTCGCCCCCGCCTTGGCGGCCTCGATGGCCCGCCCCGGAGAGCCCATCACGTTGTAGCCGCAGTCCACGTGGAGGAGTTCGCCCGTAATGCCGCTCGCCAGGTCGGAGAGCAGGAACATGCCCGCCGAACCGACCTCTTCCCGCGTGATGTTCCGGCCCAACGGCGAAACGGCTTCGTAGAGGCCCGCGAGCTTGTCCGAATCGCCCACCGCCGAAGCGGCCAGGGTCTTCACGGGACCGGCGGAGAGCGCATTGACGCGGATCTTCTTCGGGCCGAGGTCATACGCCAGGTAGCGAACGGCGGCGTCGAGGGCGGCCTTGCACACCCCCATCATGTTGTAGCCGGACACCACTCGCTCGCCGCCGAAGTAGGTGAGGGTCTCGATCGCACCGCCGTTGGGCATCGACTCGGCCGCGTGTCGCGCGACGATCGCGAGCGAGTAGACGCTGATGTCCATCGCCGTCTTGAACCCCTCGCGGCTGGCGTTGACGAAGTTGCACTTGATGTCGTCCATCGGCGCGAACGCGATCGAGTGGAGCACGAAGTCGAGAGCGCCGTAGGCTTCGCGAGCCTCGGCGAAAACGCGCGCGACATCCTCGTCCTTTTGAACGTCGCAAGGCGTGATCAGCTTGGCATCCTTCGGCACGGTCTTGCGCACGCGGCGTTCCATCTTTTCGCCGGGGAGGTGGGTGAACCCGATCTCCGCGCCTTCGGCCAGCAGCTTGTCGCTAATGGCCCACGCGATGCTGAAGTCGTTCGCGACGCCCAGCACCAGTCCCTTTTTCCCCGAGAACAAACCCATCCTCTTGACCCCTTTCGCTTTCGAGGCGTTCGCCTTCGTCGCCTCAAAGTGAGCTAGGCGCGATCGATTACGAGCGCCGCCAGGATAACTCCACGCAGCAGGGCTCACAATCGGTCTTTAGTCCTCGCGTCGGCGTGATCGCCTCCAAGACCTCGCGCCGTCAGTCCTTTCCCTTCGCCTGGGCGCGTTCTTCGAGCGACAGGGCCAACCTGGCCAGGTCCTCCTGAAACGCCGTCCGCGCCTGCCCGAGTGCCTTTCGCGTGGCGGCACCCACCTGGAGACCCTTCTGCTGCACCTCTCCGCCAGCGTCTCCAAGACCCAGCGATTTGGCGAGCGAGAAAATCATCTGGACTTGAGGGTCGTCCGCCAGGTCTTTGCCTTCGTCTTGCCCCACATCCGCCGCGCGGACCGTTGCCTTCCGCCAGCCGAAGGGGGCCCAGCGGTTGCCCGGTCCGCGGACCCAGAGCATGATCTCGACGCTCACGCTTTCGAGATTCGGGTCAAGATCCTCCTTCGTCACGATCGCTCCCACGCGTCCGCGGTCGGAGACCGCGCGCAGTCGCTCGGGCATTGGGTCGGTGGCTTCGCCGGTAAGCATCTTCACGAGATCCGGCAGAGCCGACAGCGCTGCGCCCGCGTTCAAGGGCTGGCCGGGCTCCGGCTCTGGGAGCAGAAGTTGCTGGACCTGGATGAATTTGAGACCCGAGTCGTGTGTGACCTCCGTGGCCGCTCGACGCGCGATCCATTGGACGTCAGTCTCCGGTTGCAGGGGAAGCATGTGTTCGACGCTGACTGGCACCGTGCTCGCGAGGTCGAACCCGCGCCCTTCGAGCGCGTCTTTCAGAGCGTCGAGCGGCATCTCTTCGACACTCGCAAATCCAGCACGCCAACCGAGCAAGAGCAGCCGTTGCGAGGACTTCGGCCGTCGCACGATGCTCCGGACATCGCTCTTGGCGATGATCACAGGGATAAGGACCGACGCCGGCTTCTCGGCTTCGCCTTTCAACCGCGCCAGTTCGTGGTCGATCCAGGCGTCAATCCGATCATCGGGCTCGGTTTTTCCGGCTCGCTCGCGTTTCCAGGACTCCAGCCGTTGCCGGCGTTGGGCCTCCGCCTTGCGCTCGGCCGGCTCGACTTCGGCCAGCCAGCGTTTCGCCCACTGCGGCAGCTTGGCCTCGATCCAAGCTCGGCGCGCCACGAGGGCGACACTCCCCGCTCGTGGTGAAGGTTCTATGAGATGGCCCAGCACCACTTGGCCGTCCCGCAACGTCACGGTATCCGCGGCCGACTCGACGGGCGGCTTACCCGCCGTCACGAGCATAAGGCCCAGCGAGACGACCCAGGCGGTCATGGCGCCTTCCTCCGCTAATCGTTGGTTGGTCGACAATGTCATCTTACGGCGACGGTGGTCTCTCGGCGAGATGCAGCAGACGCTTGCCGGTTCTGAGCGGCCGGGCTGGTCTGTCCGCAGCGTTGAGCTATGAACCCCGAACAAAATGGCAGATGGCAGATGGCAGATGGCCGACAGTGCTTAACGGACCATTGCACTCGCCCTGCAATTCGGCTCTCACTGTTCTTTGGCCATCTGCCATTTTGCATTTGGCATTGAGTTCATAAGCCCGGACTTCCTCCGAGATTTGAGCTTGCCGGAATCGCTCGGTTCAGTAACATCCCCGAAGCAACATCTCTTAACACCCACGCGATTCGCCCCTCACTCCCTACTTCTTCGCTCGAAAGCGGCTGAAGGGTCGTCTTATGTGCACCGGCCGTACAGCACGGCGCATCGTGTTTGGGATCGCCGGGGCGATCCCCGTGACTGTGTTGGGATCGGGTTGTCAGCAGCCGCTGCTCCGGCCGAGAACGCCAGTCGCGACTTCGGCGAATGCACCGGTCGCACAGGTGATTCCTGCCGAAGTTTCCCAGGACGCCCCGTTGTATGTCTCTGCCCCGGCTACGCCAACGGCTCAGGCGCCTCGGGTGCCCACTCCTTTGCTCGATGCAATCGCGGAACGAGCGAAGGGAGGCGCCAAGGTCGATGTCGTGGCGCTGGTGGACAACGCGAAACCCGAGGTCAAATCAAAGAACGACCCACCCGCCCCCGAGGTGACGGCGTCGCCTCCGATCGTTCTCCCGTCCCAGGATGCTGAGCCTTCGGACAAGGAACCGGTGGCAGTGGATTCTGCGTCTTCACACGTTGACCCGTCCGATACGGTGAAAGACAAGAACCAATTGACGGCCAAGGTCGACGCGCCACCGGAGCCGCCCCAGAAACCGGAGCCCCCGGCCCCTCAAGTGGTCTGGCGCGATGGTTTGGAGCAACTTCGGGAGCTGGCACGCGGCGAGCTCGGCAAGGGAGATCCTCTGCCGGGGAATTGGACATTACGGTTGGCTTTGCTCGACTGGATGTCGGGTAACGTCGGCGATCAACGCGACACGCTTTGGCGGACCCTCCTCGCCCCCTTCAGTCACGCCAGCCTTCCCAACGGAGCGGAACGCGCGGCCGAGGTCCGGTCGGCCGTCGATGCCCTGGAAGCGATGGCACCGCTCGAGATCACCGAACTGAAACTGTGCCGCAAAGTCACCGGATTCGGCAGCTACGAGACCCTCGAGCCCATCGCGTGCAAGGCCGGTCGCGCGGTGATCGTCTACTGCGAGATGTCGGGCGTGCGCTACGAGGCCGTGAGCGAAGGATACCGGTCTCGCCTTTCGGCCGAAGTCGAGCTAAGGCCGGTCGATAACGGGAAACCCCCGTGGAAGCACGACCTGGGTCTCGCGGAAGACTGTTGCCGCAAACGCCGTCGCGACTACTACGTCAACTACCGCCTCGACCTTCCTGAGGATCTCCCCGCCGGACCGTACGAGCTTCGGCTCACACAAACCGATCTCGTGACGAACCAGACCCACTCGAATGTCATGCCCATGACGGTTGTACGTTGATTGGGTATCGCCCCGAACATGACGTCTTGGAATGAGTTCCGGCTGTAGTCTCTTGAATCTCTCCCCGCCCTGCGCCACAATGAGCGCATCCAACCGTGCAACTTCTGCAAGACGGGGCATAGACAATGTCGCGACTCTTCATCGGGCTAGGTGTTTTCGGCCTGACCGTGGGCCTCTTGTCGTTGCGCGAGACTGAAGGGGGTGCGGGTGCTACGCCGGCCCCTCGGCGCGTGGAACGTGCCATCAAGGGAGCGCCCATCCCGAACGATGCGCGGCACATCGTGTTGATCCAAAAGAAGAAGACCAAGAAGGCGATGCCCAAACAGGATGCGCCGGATGACGCGGCTCCAAAGCCTGCGGCGACGTCCGATGCCAAAGACGACGGCACGCTCAAGTTCTCGCGCGACATCGCCCCGATCCTCGTCGACAACTGCTTCCGCTGCCATACCGGCGCCGAGCCCAAGGGCGGTCTCGACATGAGCACCTTCGAGAAGCTGATGAAGGGTGCGGACAAGGAAAAAGTCATTGAGCCGGGAAACCCCGACGACAGCCATATGGTCAAGCACCTGCGGGGGACCGAAAAGCCCAAAATGCCCCCCCGCCAGAATCAACGACGCTTCACAGAAAACGCGATCGAAAAAATCGAGGAGTGGATTAAGGGAGGCGCTGTTCTCGACGCCGGATTGGACCCAAAGAAGCCGATCAAATCGTATGCCTTGACCGAAGAGGATCTGCAGGCGGCCGAGTTCAAGAAGATGACGTCGGAGCAACGCGACGACCACGTGAAGACGGTTGGGCTCGAGCGGTGGAAGAAAGCGAGCAAGGACACTCCCGAAGTCACCGTGGGCAAGAATGTACTCCTCTTCAGCACCCTTCCCAAAGCACGCGCGGATGCAACTGTCAAGGTGATGGACACCATGTTCTCCAAGGTGAAGAGCGTGGTTGGGAACAGCGGACCGAGCACGATCTTGAAGACGAGCCTCTTTGTCTTCAAGGATCGGAACGGCTTCGTCGAGTTCGTCCGTGCGATGGAGAATCGCGAAATCGAGACTGAGGATCAATTCGCGTCGAGTTTCAGCTCTGCCGAACCGTATGTTGGTGTCGCCGATCCACTGCTCGGGCAGGATGAGCCCGTGGCGAGTAAGAAAACGCGCACCAAGAAAGCGGACGATGGTCCTATGACGGAGCGGACGCTGACGGGGCTTCTGGCCGAGGCGATGACTTATGGAATGGTGAGCAAGACCGGCAAGGCGCCGAAGTGGCTGTCCACGGGCTTGGGCGCGTATTTCGCATCGACTGTGGAGCGCGGCAGCCCCTATATCGGAAAGCTGCGGCGAATCGCCTATGATTTTGCCGATCAGGGTTGGAGAACCAAGGCCATGGAGGCGATGGGCGATCAGGCCAAAGCTGAAGAGGTTCGAGCCGTCGGCTACGCTATTTGCGATTGGATTGCCACGAGCTCCCCAGGCCTCCTTCCGAGGTTTACGCAGGGGATGATGGCAGGCGGGGAGAAACTCGACGATGTCATCGCCGACGTATTCAACGGCGGCAAGCGAGATGAGTTTCTTGATTACTCAGGACTCCACGCCGCGAGCTTCGGCGGTCGGCGACGATGAGCGAAATGATGCCGAACGACGCCTACTTCATCACCGCGGGTCAGGGATCGCGCCACAATATCTTCCCTGGTGTCGATATCCTGACCAACGCGGGAAAGGGCTTGATGCTCTCGCTCGTGAACTTCGAGCCGGGATCAGTCGTGCCTGACCACTCGCATCCCCACGAGCAAATGGGGATGATGATCTCCGGGCAACTGGAGTTCACGGTGGGTGGGGTCACCAAGGTCCTCGGGCCGGGGGAGATCTGGCGCATCCCTGGTGGGGTCGTCCATCGGGTTCGCGCCCTGGACGGACCTGCGGTGGCGCTCGACATCTTTCATCCTATTCGCGAAGACTACCTGTGATCGGCTGCGCGGACCCCGCGAGAGGATGGCCGGCTCATGGCGCGCGTCGTGGTCCTCGGGTCGAGCAACACGGACCTGACCGTCCGTCTTCCTCGCATGCCGGCCGCGGGTG
This sequence comes from Singulisphaera sp., assembly GCA_027451445.1. Classification (GTDB taxonomy): domain Bacteria; phylum Planctomycetota; class Planctomycetia; order Isosphaerales; family Isosphaeraceae; genus DAIDJG01. The sequence goes on along the minus strand of DAIDJG010000136.1, from coordinate 52,052 downwards.
AGACACTCCTCGGCGGAGCGTTCGCCCAGGGGCCGGGCGGCAAAGGGGCCAACCAGGCCGTGGCTGCGCGCAGGGCGGGCGCAGACGTTACCTTTCTCACTGCGGTCGGTGACGACCCGTTCGGTCGTGCATCCCTGGAACGCTACCAAGCCGAGGGAATTGACGTTTCGCACGCCCGTGTTGTGCCTGGCGTAGCTTCCGGCGTTGCCCTGATCTTTGTCTCGGAGCAAGGCGAGAACATGATCGGCGTTGCGCCCGGGGCCAACGCTCAACTTACACCTGCGGACATCGACGCGCTCCCCGAGTCGGTTTTCGACCCGTCCGCCGTCCTGCTCGCCAGTCTCGAAGTCCCGCTTGAGACGGTGAAACGAGCCTTGGAGCGTGGCCGGGCGGCCGGGATGATCACCGTTCTGAACCCCGCACCGGCTGATCAGCGGTTAGCGGCGGAAGTCGAACACGATGACGAGGGCGACGTCGGCTCACGCGGCAGTCTGTTCGCTCTCGTTGACTTGCTCACACCCAACCACTCTGAGGCCGCGACACTTGCCGGATTCGCGATCGAGACGGCCGGAGAGGCGTGGTCCGCGTTGGAAGACCTGCAGACGGTGTACGGCATGCCGCATATGGTCATCACCCGGGGCGCGGAAGGCTGCGTTCTCGTTGGGAACGAAGACCCGATGCGAATTCATCCGTTCGAGGTCGAGGTCGTCGACACCGTGGGAGCGGGTGACGCGTTCAATGGCGCGCTCGCAGTTGCCCTGGCGGAGAACAGACCCTTGCTCGATGCCATCGTCTGGGCCAACGCGGCGGGGGCGCTCGCCGTGACGCGTCCCGGGGCGCAAGGCGCATCACCTCGACGCGCGGATATCGACCGGCTTGCGGCCCAGGCGCGTCCTCCTGAGCCTTTTTTCCCACGATGATCGCGCGTTCGAGAAAGGATCGCACGATGCTGCTTCGACCTGCTATGAGCGGGCTACTTCCTCTGGTAATTGTCCTGCTCGTGATGCTGACCAGCATCGCTCCACTCCAGGCTCATGATCGTCCGAGCGGTCCGCTCCACAAGACCCGATCCGCTGTGATCGCCCGGCACGGAATGGCGGCCACCAGTCAGCCGCTGGCGACTGCGGCGGCGATCCGTGTGCTCCAGGAGGGAGGGAACGCGGTCGACGCGGCCATTGCCGCCAACGCTGTGCTCGGGGTCGTTGAGCCGATGTCGTGTGGGATCGGCGGCGACCTTTTCGCGATCGTCTGGGATGCCAGGACGCAGAAGCTCTACGGTCTCAACGCGAGCGGCCGCGCACCGTACGCCGCGACGCTCGAACGCTATCGCTCGGAAGGATTGAAGGAGATCCCCGCGCACGGGCCCTTGAGCTGGTCGGTGCCGGGCTGCGTCGACGGCTGGGACCAGTTGCGGCAGCGGTTCGGAACGAAACCGTGGTCCGCGCTGCTGGGTCCGGCGATCGGCTACGCCGACGAAGGGTTCCCGGTCAGCGAAATCATCGCAGCCGACTGGCACTCGGCGCAGAGCGAGCTCGCGCGCATCCCAACCTCCGCGGCCTGCTTTCTACCCGGCGGGAAGGCGCCCGCCACCGGTAATGTCTTCCGCAGCCCAGGGCTGGCTGAGTCGCTTCGTGCGATCGTCTCTGGCGGGCGCGATGCGTTCTATCGCGGACCGCTGGCCGAGGGGATCGTGGCGTACTCGCGCGAAGTCGGCGGCCTGTTCGCGAGCAAGGATTTCGAGGAACACACCAGCACCTGGGTCGACCCGGTCACGACGAACTACCGGGGCTATGACATCTGGGAACTGCCGCCGAACGGGCAGGGCATTGCGACTCTCGAAATGCTCAACTTGCTCGAACCGTTTGACTTGAAGGCGATGGGTCCGCAGTCGGCCGAAGCGCTCCACCTGATGATCGAGGCGAAGAAGCTGGCTTACGAGGATCGGGCTAAGTTTTATGCGGACCCTGAGTTTGCCAAGGTCCCGGTGGCCGAGTTGATCTCGAAGGAGTACGCCAAGAAGCGGCTCGCCCTGATGTCGCGCGAGCACGCCAACGAGCATCCCACCCACGGCGACCCGGCTGAGGCCGATACGATTTACCTGACGGTCGTCGACAAGGACTTCAACGCGGTGAGTTTGATCCAGAGCAACTTCTCAGGCTTTGGGTCGTATCACGTGCCAGGCAAGCTAGGATTCCCGATCCAGAACCGCGGCTGCCTCTTCGCGCTCGACCCCGCGCACGCGAACCGCCTCGAACCTCATAAGCGTCCGTTCCACACGATCATCCCCGGCTTCATCACCAAGGGTGGCAAGCCCTGGGTTAGCTTCGGTCTCATGGGGGGCGACATGCAGGCCCAGGGCCACGCTCAAGTGATCAGCAACATGATCGACTTCGGCATGGACGTCCAGGAAGCCGGCGATGCGCCCCGATTCCGGCACCTCGGCTCGTCTGAACCAACGGGCGAAGTCGCCAAGGACGGCGGCAGCGTCGCCCTGGAGTCGGGCATAAGTGCGGAAGCCCAGCGCACCCTCGAGGCGAAGGGACACCGACTGATCCACGCCCGAGGCGGATTCGGGGGCTACCAGGCAATCCGAATCGATCTCGAACGCGGCATCCTCATCGGCGGATCCGATCCTCGTAAAGACGGCGGAGCCATGGGGTATTAATCCGAAACAGTCTATCCGCAGATGTCGCAGATGAACGCAGATTGGAAAAGTGAAGATACCGAATCACGGAAGAAAACCGTATTGAATCTACCTTTCCTTAATCCTTGACTGATTGGCTCTTATCTGCGTTCATCTGCGACATCTGCGGATAGAACTCTTCCCGATTCTTCGCGCTTCTCAGGAATACGCGATCTGTTTTTCATCGAGGATGGTTTTGAGCGCTCGTGCCGCGTCGCCGAATCGTTCGGGGCCGGTGAATCCGTAGGCCAGCTCCGCGATGACGAGGTGGGGTTCCAGCACGCAGAAGCCCTGATAGCCGCGCGAGACCGCGTCCGCGAGGAGGGTCGGGATCTGGCCTTCGCCCATCCCCGCGGGGACGTTCTTGTGGGTTTTCGAGTCGTAGTCCTTGATGTGGAAGTGCGTCACGCGATCGCGCAGTGAGGTCCACGCTTCCTCGATCGGCTGCCCGACCTCCACGTAATTCGCCGGGTCGAACGCATGTGAGAGACTGGGCGAGTTGACGGTCTGGAGGATGTCGAGGACGTGGGCCGCAGTGTCGCCGTAGATGCCCTTCTCGTTTTCCAGGGCAAGCGACAGTCCGCGCTCGGTTGCGAGCTCGGCGAACCGCGACATGCGCAGCATCACCTCATCGCGATACTGAGCGGGATCCTCGTCGGGCGGCATGTAGTAGCTGAAGATGCGGATCCGTTTCGTCCCGTAGAATTCCGCGAGCATCATCGAGCGTTCGATTCGGGTCAGGTGCTGCTCGAACGACTCGGTGATCTTGATCTTACCGACCGGAGAACCGATCGCACTCAGACCGAACCCGCGCGCACGCAGGAGCGCTCGGAACTCTTCGTGCTTCTCGTCGGGCAGGTCGAGAACGTTGATGCCGAAGATCGAGCGGAACTCGATGTGGCGGATGCCGTGCTCGGCCAGAACGTCGAGCTGTTCGACGGGGTCCTTGGAGATCTCGTCGGCGAAGGCGCTGATCTGAATCATTGACCGGTTCCCATGCAGTCGAAGTTGCCTTGTGGAGAGCTCGATGCCCCAATGGTATAACAGGCCCTGCGAAAACTGCCAGCGTCCCGGTGGCCAACCACCCGAATCCGGGTTAGGATAGGCTGACATGGGTGAGTGGACGCGGGGTCGTGTTAGCGCTTTTTTGACAGGTGACGATTCATGGCTGCCCACATCTGGCCGCTCTTGATCTATTGGTTGGTCCTCTTCGTGGTCTGCTACATCGTCATCGAGGTCGCTCAGGACCAGCTTTACGACGAGGTCACTCCCCGCGTTGGCCTGAAGGTGGCGCTGGGATCTTTGATCCTCGCCGTGCTACTGACCTGGCTGCACCCCTCGTTCGACACCATGTTCACGACGAATATCGCCTGGACGGTCCTGCAAGGAATCGTTTGGTTCGGCGTATTCACGCTCATCTTTCAGTTCCACCCCTGGCACGCCCTGGCGCTCGGCTTGTGTACGATGCTGATCATTCCGGGCGTTGCCACCCTGGGCGTGGACAGCATCCTGAAGCCGACGCCCCAACTGGCGTCGCCCAAGTCACTCGAGCCGCGCATCCCCGTTCGCCAGGGGATCTCTCCGGCCGCTCCCAGCAACGCTCCTCCCGCCGCGAAGAAGTGACGCTGACCCAAAGAGGTCCGCAGTTCCGCCGACCCATTGGGCTCAGACGGCGTCCGTCCCGAGGAACCGCCCGCCGTCGACTCGAAACGATGCACCCGTAGCGAAATCGGTCCCTTCGAGAAGATAGAGAACCAGTCTGTTGAGGTCGTCCGGCGTCCCGCATCTTTCGAGGGGCGTATGGGCGATGACCGCGCGAAACTCGTCGTGGGTCAGGTCCGTCGGTGGGTCGATCATTGCGGGCTGAACGAGGTTGACCGTCACATGCGGCGCGAGCTCTTTCGCCAGAGCCATCGTCAGGGTCGTCAGCGCTCCTTTAGCGACCAGGTAGGGAAGGTAGCCCTTGTACGGCCGCTCAGTGGCCCAGTCGCCGACGAACACGATTTTCCCCCTGGGGTCCGTGCCGGACTGGGGCGCGACGAGCATCCGGCGTCCGGCGGCAAGTGCCGTGTGATAAGGCGCGGCCAGATTGGCGGCGATCATCGTGTCAAAGTCGGATGGCGTTAGGCTGCCGAGCGGAGTGGATCGGTAGACGCTCGCCATGTTGACCAGCACGTCGAGCCGGCCAAAGTGATCTGCGGCCGTCGCCACAGCGAGCTCGGCGTCCTCGACCCTGGAGAGATCGGCGGGAATCGCAAGGCCGGCGACTCCGAAGGCCTCAACCTCGCGGACGGTCTCTTCAATGATCTCTCGACTCGACAGGTAGGTGAGTCCGACCGCAGCGCCGCGCTCGGCGAGCATCCGCGCAAGGGCTCGTCCGACGCGCCGGCCGCCCGTGATGAGGATCGCTTTGCCTCGCAGGTTCACAGTCCCCTCCAGGGTACGTCGGGCACGCCCGCTCTCTGATTGACCACGCGGGCAAGAACGAAAAGGAGGTCGCTCAGGCGATTCATGTAGATCATTAGGGCATCGGGGACGCTCTCGCCGGTCTGCCGCGCCAGATGAACCAGAGAGCGTTCGGCTCTCCGGCAAATCGTGCGTGCGACGTGAATCTGCGCCGCGACCGGCGCACCGCCCGGCAGGATAAACTGACGCAGAGGCGCAAGCTCGGCTTCCAGCGAGTCGATCACCGCTTCGAGCCGAGCCACATGCTCCCACCTGATGGTCGCGTGAAACGGCCCGACGGGGTCGGGATCGGCGAGGGCAGCGCCCACGGCAAAGAGTTCGACCTGAAGCCGATCCAGAACGGCGTCGCTCGCGGCGTCGGGCCGCAGGGCGCGGGCCAGACCGAGCGCAGCGTTCAACTCGTCAATCGATCCGTAAGCTTCGATCCGTGCGCTGTCCTTCGCAACGCGGCCACTTCCCAGCAGGCCCGTCGTACCGTCATCGCCGGTTTTTGTGTAAATCTTCGCCATGATGTCCCCTCCTCGCGCGACCATTGGCGGCCGCGTGGGCAGGTTTTATACTAGGCTCGCTGCCACCGGGAGGGAAGGCGTACCGCCATTTCCCCTCGGCAAAAAACCGGAGTCCACGCGATGCTAACGATTTTCCTGTCGCTCTCGATACTCGCCGCTGAGCCCAGTCCGACACCTTCGGAAATGGCTGCCCTGGAGGCGAAACACCTCACGAACATTCGTCAGGTTACCTACGGATTCGCGCGGGCAGGTGAAGGCTACTTCCGGCCCGACGGGAAGGCGATCATCTTTCAGGCCGTGCGCAACCCGCCACCAACGATCTTCCTCACTCCGGCCGCGAACCAGGACGACTACCAGATTTTCACGGGCGACCTGCTCCAGGACGCCCAGCCCCGAATGGTGAGCACGGGGAAGGGGGCCTGCACCTGTGCGTATTACCATCCCGACGGGAAGTCGATCATCTTTGCTTCATCGCATCTCGACCCAACACCGGCGGGTCCGAAGGGCCCGGCGTATAGCCGGACGGAACGGTACAAATGGGAATTCCCGCGCGGCATGGACATCTTCCGCGCGAATCCTGACGGCTCAAACCTCGTCCGGCTGACCGATACGCCGGGCTACGATGCGGAGGGCAGCTACTCGCCGGACGGCAAGCAGATCGTTTTCACATCATTCCGCGACGGCGACGCCGAGATCTACATCATGGACGCCGACGGTCGGAACGTCAGGCGCATCACGCACAGCAAAGGTTACGACGGCGGTCCGTTTTTCTCCCCGGACGGCAAGCGCATCATCTATCGGAGTGACCGCAAGGATAACGATCTTCTTCAGGTCTTCATCAACAACACGGAGGGGACGGCGGAGCGTGCGCTGACGAACAATGAATTCGTGAACTGGGGCCCTTACTTTCACCCAGATGGCCACCATATCATATACGCCACGAGTCGCCACGGGCATCAGAACTACGAGCTTTACCTGATGGACGTGGATTCGGGGTCCGAGGTTCGCATCACGTACCACGACGGTTTTGACGGACTCCCCGTCTTCAGCCCCGACGGTAAACGCTTGATGTGGACTTCGAGCGGACGAACGGCGGACAAGAAGAGTCAGCTCTTTCTTGCCGATTTCATTCTCAATCCTGGAGAAGCGACGCGATGACTTCGAAGGACACGATTCGGCAGACGCTCGACATGAGCCAGATGATTGTGGACAAGTACGTTGGCGACCTGGACGACGAGGCGTTCCGGCTCCGGCCGATGGACGATATCAACCCGATCGCCTGGCAGCTCGGGCACCTGCTTTCCTTCGAGAACATGATGGTTGAGGGAATCAAACCCGGCGTTTCGCCGGCATTGCCCGAAGGCTTCCACGAAAATCACTCGACCGACGCCGCGAAGGCCAAGGCGGACAAGGGTTTCCAAGCTCACGGCGACTACCTGAGTTTGATGAAGGCCCAGCGCGAGGCCACCAAAAAGGTGCTCGACGGCCTGAGTGACGAAGAGCTTTCCGCGCCCGCGCCCGAGCGGTTCCGGAACTTCACGCCGACCGTTGCCGACGGACTGAACATGGTCGGCATACATAACCTGATGCACGCGGGTCAGTTCGTGATCGTGCGCAGGAAGCTGGCGAAGCCGGTGGTGATCTGAGTTGCGTGCCAGCTCGCAACAGGACGATCGCATCGTTCCGGAGACGATCCTCCGGGCGATAAGATCGATCGAGGCCCCTTCCGCAGAATGGGCTGAACGCGCGGCGGCGCGTCAGGCATGCCTGACGATGCCGCCGGGAAGCCTCGGGCGGCTTCTCGAGATCGGGCGTCAACTTGCGGCGATCCAATGCACGGAACGGCCTGAGGGGCACCCCGCACTCATCGCCGTCCTGGCGGCGGATCATGGTATCGCTGAAGCCGGGGTGAGCGCGTATCCGAGCGAAGTCACCGGCCAGATGGTCGCCAACTACGTGCGCGGAGGGGCTGCCGTGAACGTGCTCGCCCGGCGCGCGGGGGCGATCGTCCGGGTGGCTGATCTTGGGGTGAAGCACTTACCCGCTGGATTGACGGACCACGATTCGCTCGCGACTTGTCCGATCGCCGGAGGGACCGCTAACTTTCTCGAACGACCTGCGATGAGCCGCGTGGAGGCGTATCGTGCCATTGAGGCAGGCCTGGCTCTGGGCGATCGATGGATCCGCGACGATATCCGAGTGGTTGCGCTCGGCGAGATGGGAATCGGCAACACCACAACCGCCGCCGCGTTGATCGCGGCGCTGACGGGAGCTTCCGCTCGTGACGTCGTTGGACGTGGCACCGGGGTTGACGACCATCGCTGGGAGCACAAGCGCGGTATCGTTGCAGACGCGCTCGAGTTCCATGCGCCGCATTGCGACGATCTTTGGGACTGGATCGCACGCGTCGGTGGGTTCGAGATCCTCGGCCTCGCGGGGCTGGCCCTGAGTGCAGCGAGCAAGGGTGTGCTCGTTGTGCTCGACGGAGTGATCAGTACTACCGCCGGACTGATCGCTGCCCGACTCTGCCCATCGATACGCGGCCACTTCCTCGCCGCTCACCTGGGACCGGAACCGGGTCATCGGGTCGCGCTCGACGCCCTCGCGCTCATACCAATCCTCAATTTGGAGCTTCGACTCGGAGAAGGGACCGGTGCTGCCTTGGCTCTGCCGATCATCGCAGCGGCCGGCGACCTCCTCCGCGATATGGCGACGTTCGAATCCGCAGGGATCTCGGGGCCGACTGATTAACGAAGGATCCAGACTGCAAAGCGTTCTATCCGCAGATGTCGCAGATGAACGCAGATTAAAATCGTTTGGGTTTGCACCTCAACAGGTTGAAGTAAAATCTGCTTTTGAATTTATCTGCGTTCATCTGCGACATCTGCGGATAGACTCTTTTGAGAACGCTCGATTCAGCTCCTGGCTTTCTCCGCGGTAATGAGCCGTTCCAGAAGGACTCGGTTCACGATCCCCTTGAATCGGATTTTGTCGTTGATCGTTACGACGGGCACTGATGTATCGTAGCGGGCTCTGAGTTCCGGGTCAGCGTCGATATCGACGAGTTCGAGCGCAAATAGGTAGCGTTTTTGGTAGTCCTGGAGCAGGTCGATGGCCTTGTGGCAGCAGCAACACTGCGCGCGGGTATAGACGGTCACGCGCCAGTGCGTGAGCTTCAGTTTCGGACGCAGCCAGCGGGTCAGCAGTGTGGTCATGGCGAAACGGACTCCGTTGGAGAGGGGGCCGGCCGTACTTCCACGAGGTTATCGAAAAACGTTGCGCCACCGCCGAAGTCGGTCAGTGCGGCGGATGTGGTGCTGTTCACATTGGCGCGACCGGGGCTGAGCTTGCTCCAGTAGATTCCCGTGGCGACGGCCACCCCCGGTTTCACCGTTCCGGTGAGTGCAACGCGCGCGAGGAACCGTCCTCGATCGTTGAAGACCTCGGCCCACTGACCGTCGACGAGACCTCGGCGCGCGGCATCGTCCTGGGACAACTCAACGGTCGGGTCGCCGGCAATCCGTTGGTGATCGGACGAGTTGGCGAATGTCGAATTCAGGAACTGCGGACGCGGCGGGCTGAGTAGTTGCAAGGGGTACCGCGCGGCGAGCTCGGGCCGCGTTTGTGGATCTTCACGTGGAGGGATATAGGTTGGGAGCGGGTCGAGGCCGTTGTCCTTCATGCGCTCGGAGTAAAGTTCGCATTTGCCCGACGGAGTCCCGAAGCGCCCTTCCGCATAGGGGAGAAAGCGCTCGGGGAGGTTCAGTCGGACCGAGCCGTCCGCCTTCAGCCGTTCGAGGGTGATCCCTGCGACAGTGGGTCCACCGTCGAGGGCTTCGCGCGTCAGTTGGTCGTCGTCCGGAAAGAACTCGGACTCGAAGCCGAGGCGTTGGGCCAGTCCTCGGAAAACGTCGTTGTTGGCGCGGCATTCCCCGCGCGGTGCGATGGCGGCCGAATTGTGGAGCACGAAATGGTGGCCGTACGAGCCGTGAAGATCCTGGTGTTCGAGCTGGGTCGTCGCGGGGAGGACGATATCGGCGTAATCGACGGTGTCCGTGGGGAACTGCTCATGAACGACCGTGAATAAGTCTTCGCGCAGGAGGCCTTCGACGACTCGTTTCTGATCGGGCGTAACGGCGGCAGGGTTGGAGTTGTAGATGTAGAGTGCCAGAACGGGTGGACCAGGGAGCTCACCTGCCAACGCCTTGCCGAGCTGATTCATGTTGACGATGCGAGTTCCTGGCGGCGAGAGGTCGGGACGTGTCAGACGGTCCATCGCGAAGTCGTAGGTGCCGCTCGTGGAGAGGAGTGCACCTCCGCCGGGGAAGCGCCAGGAGCCGATCAGGGCAGGGAGGCAAGTGATCGTGCGTACGGCCATGCCGCCGCCATAGTGACGCTGTAGGCCGTAGTTGAGCCGAATGAGTGACGGCTGCTCGCGGGCGAGCCGGTGGGCAAAATCGACCAGCGTCTCGGCGGAGACGCCAGTGATCTTTGCAACATGCTCGGGGGGGTAGTGGGTCAGAACGCGGTCGCGGAGCAGGGGGGCACCGACGGTGGCTCGCTCGATGTAGTCCTCATCGGTCAATCCGTCGCGCCAGAGCGCGTGCATGACGCCCAGCGCCAGCGCCGCGTCCGTGCCGGGGCGGAGCTGGATGTGCCAATCGGAGCGCTGGGCGGTGGGACTAGCATAGGGGTCGATCGTCACGATCGTTGCCCCTTGCTTGCGGGCCTTGAGCATCAGGCTCCAGAGGTGGCTGTTCGTGTGGGCGGTATTGGAGCCCCAGTTGACGATGAAGCGGCATTCCGGCACGGCCATCGGATCGGCACCATACCGGCCCCGGCCGACCGTGTATTCGTAGCCCAATGTGCCCGCGGACGCACAGATGGTCCGGTCAAGCTGCGATGCGCCGAGGCGATGGAAGAACCGCCGGTCCAGACTGCTCGACTGGAGCTTTCCCATCGTGCCACAGTAGCTATACGGCAAGATCGCTTGTGGCCCGTGAGGCGAGGACGCGATCGAGGCGAACCGCTCCGCGATCGTGCCCAAGGCCTCGTCCCACGTGACGCGCTCGAAGCGTCCTCCACCTTTCCGGCCGACGCGGCGCAGCGGGTGGAGGAGCCTGTCGTCGCTGTACACCCGATCGAGGTATCGGGCCATCTTCTGGCAGAGGAAGCCACGAGTGAACGGGTGATCCTTGTCTCCTCGCAAGTCGGTCGCGACGCCATCTTCGATAGTGACCACCATCGAACACGTGTCGGGACAGTCGAGCGGACAGACGCACTTCACGAGCTTGCGTTCGGTCGTCGGCACGGGGGCCTCAGGTTGGGGAAGCGGATTTCGCGTTCGTCAATTCTACGCAATTTGGGGCCAATCGCGCACGCTGGTGTCCTCGTCCGGACAAGGCGATCTTCTTTGGGGTTCGGTGAGCCCGTAAAGGCTCCTTGCAAACCGCCGCTCACGAATTGTAAGCGTGGTTCGAAAGCGGCAGTAAACCGTCGCACTCCAAAGCGTCCGGATTCTGTCGGCGACGCAGGATGCCAAGACCAATGCTTGACAAACGTCTTAGCTCATGCGACGTTTGATAGTGCGAAAACCCGCCGAATGGAACCACCCGCCTGTGGCCTGAACGAACCGTAGACTCCATTGCCGAGAGCTCCCGCATGCTCAACCGCCCGAGGCCGGGGCGTGACCCAAGGAATACTCCTATGAACGTGAGAACGACGTGTCTGGCTGTCGTGTTCGGAGTGAGCGTATCCAACTCGCTTTTGGCGGCGCCTCCGACGATTAGCGGAACGAGTCCCTTTGGGGTTCAAAAAGGCGCGGCCACCGAGGTCGCGATCAGCGGCGGGAATCTCACGGGCAACCCACAGCTCATCGCGCCTTTCGCGTTCAAGTTCGTCGATCCTGCACCGGCGGATTCCAACGCCGGGACCTGGAAAGTCCGGATGCTCGTCGAGCCGTCCGTGGCGGTTGGCGTGTACCCGATTCGCGTTAAGACGGACGACGGTATCTCGAACCCGTTCCTTTTTAGCGTGGGACAGCTTCCCCAGGTGGCCGAGAAGGAAGAGAACAACACTTTCGATACGGCTCAGGCCGTGCCGTCGCCGGTCGTCGTCGAAGGGCAGTCGGCGGGAAATGATGTGGATTTTTTTAAGTTTCCCGGCAAGAAGGGCCAGCTCATCGTGGTCGATGCCCAGTGTGCGAGGATCGGCTCGGGAGTGGATCCCACGATCCGGCTTACGGCCGCAAATCACGATTTCGTCGCCTCGGCCGATGACACCGCGGGGCTCTTGACCGACGCTCGGTTGACGACCGTGCTGCCCGCTGATGGCGATTACGTCGTTGAGCTTTCCGACTCTCGGTATCAAGGCGGCGGGCGACCGGTGTATCGGTTGCTGATCGGAGCGGTGCCGATGGCACAAGAGATCTACCCGATTGGCGGCCGGCAAGGCGAGACGGTGGGGTTCGAGCTCCGCGGCGGAACCCTCCCCGACATGCGCATCGCCGCGGCCACGATTCGTGGGACGGAAGGGAGCGAGGTTACCTTTGCTCGCGTCACGAACCAGGTGCTGGGACTGACGGCGCCCGCCGATCCGGTTCTCGACGTGGAGTCGTTGAGCCCATTGCGAGTGAGCGACGTCCCCGAGTTACGCGAATCGAGCGACGCCGCTGCGCCCCCAACCCGTGCCGCGGCGCCTGTGATCTTCAACGGGCGGATCGACCCTAAGGGAGACGAGGATCTGTTTGTCCTGGCCGTCACACCCGGTCAGAAGCTGCACGTTGAGGTCGAGGCTGCTGACATTGGGTCCGCACTCGACGGAGTGCTCCAGGCCCTCGGCGCGAATAACGCCGTACTCGCCACCGCCGACGACACCACCGTGCCCGCGACGGGGGCGAAAGGGAAGGCGGCGGGTATCGTTTCCCCTGACCCGAGGCTTGATCTCACCGTTCCGGCAGGTCTGAACGAGGTGACGCTCAAGTTGCGAGACCTCGGGGGACGCGGAGGGGTCGGTTACGCCTATCGGATCATCGTCTATCCCAACAATCCCGGCTTTCATTTGGCGCTCAACGACTCGCAGATCACGATTCCGAAGGGGGGCTCGGCGGCCGTCGGTGTCACCGTCATCCGCAAAGACTTCAATGGGCCGATCACTCTGAGCGTGGCCAACCCGCCCGCGGGGGTTACGGTCCGTCCCGGGACGATCGCCGACGGCCAGCTTGTCGGCGCTTTCACCGTGTCCGCCGCTCCGGATGCCGCGGTTGGTCCCGTCAGCCTGAACGTTGTCGGTCAGGCTCAAGGGCCATCGGGGCCGATCGTTTCCTCGGCGGAAAAGGCGATCATCTTCGCGCAGCAAGCGACGTTACCGACCAACACATTTTCGCAGCGCGGTCTGATCGCAGCGACGGGATTGCCTCCCGGAATCACGCTTGACACACCCGCCACTCCGATCGAGATTCCGCACGGCTTCAGCGGGCCGGTCCCCATCAAGGTTGTCCGGGCGAATGGGGCGGACACGGCGCTCGCCGTCACGCCGCTTCCGTTGCCCCCAGGCGTCACGATTCCTGCGGCCAACATCGCCGCGAAGGCCGCCGAAGGGAGCGTGACCGTCACGGCCGCCCCGGAAGCCGCGCTCGGAGCGATGTCCGTCGCGCTGCTCGCCAAAGGGAAAGTGAACAACGTGGAGCAGACCTTTGCGGTTCCTGCCGTGACCCTGAACGTGATCCGGCCTGCCGCCCTCGAATTGGCCGCCCCTTCCCTGGAGTTGAAAGCCGGCGCTACCTTTGAATTGAAAGGAAAGGTGGTGCGCAAGGGAGCATTCAAAGAGCCTGTTACGGTCAAGGTCAACGGGCTTCCCGCGGGTCTCAAGGCGGAACCCGCCACCGTCGCCCCTGAGGCTTCCGAGTTTACGATCAAGGTCGTCGCCGAGGCAAACGCGGCCGTTGCCATGGCGACCTCCAACGTGTCGATGGCGTTCCAGATCAACAAGAAAGATTACGTCACGCCGCCAACGTCGTTGGCCGTCAAGGTTACCGCGGCGAAATGACGGCTCATGCGCGTGAGACTTGAGCTCATACTTCCGGGAGATGGCATCCGATGACTCGTTTGTTTGCGCTCGTATGCGGATTCGCGTTTCTCGTGTCCAGCAGTGGCTTCGCCGATGAACCCCAAAAGGCGGAAGCGGCGAAGCCAGCGCCTGGCGGCGTGAGCTTTATCAAGGAGATCGCGCCGATCTTCGTGCAGAACTGCATCGCCTGCCACAACCCCAAGAAATCCGAGAGCAAGTACGTGATGACCACCTTCGCGCAACTGGCGAAGGGCGGACAGCAAGGTGAAGGCGTGACGCTGATCCCCGGGGACACGGAGGGAAGCCTGCTCGTCGAAATGATTCGACCCGACGGCCAGCCTCGCATGCCGTACAAGCAAGACCCGCTTTCGCCCGACAAGATCGCGCTGATTGAGAAGTGGGTCAAGGAAGGGGCCAAGTACGATGGGGGCGCACCGAACGAGGATTGGCCGACCGTGCTGCGGCGTACCACGCCCGTCAAGATTCCCGAAGCGTACCCGGTGACCGTGCCGATCACGGCGCTGTCGTTCAGCCCCGATAACACGGAGGTCGCCGCTTCCGGCTATCACGAGATCAATTTGTGGAAGACGGCCGACGGGGCGATCGATCGTCGCCTTCAGGGTCTGGGCGAGCGCATTTACGACATCGCGTTCAGTCCCGACGGTAAATGGATGGCAACCGCGAGCGGCGATCCCGGTCAGTTTGGTGGCGTCAAGCTCTGGCTGGCCGAGCCGAACGGTGGCGGGAAGCCGGTGCGCGACCTGCTCGAGAGCAACGACTGCGTCTTCGCGGTGACATTCAGCCCTGATAGCAAGAAGGTCGCAGCGGCGGGAGCGGACCGGGCCATCCGAATCTGGGACGTCGAAACCGGCAAGGAGCTCGTGACGATCGAGGATCACGCCGACTGGATCTTTGACATCGCGTTCAGCCCCGATGGCAAGCGCCTTGCGAGCGCCAGCCGGGACAAGACCAGTAAAGTTTTCGACGTCGAAAAAAAGGAGGCATTGGTCACCTTTCCGGGCCATGCACAGACCGTGTATTGCGTGACGTTCACCTCGGACGGTAAGCAGGTGCTGTCGGGTGGTGAAGACAACTCGATTCGCGTCTGGACACCCGACGACGACGCCAAGCAGGCCCGGCAGGTCGGGGGCTTTGGCGGTGCGGTCTTCAAGGTGCAGCTCACTCCCGACGGAAAAGAGTTTGTCGCGTGCAGCTCGGACAAGACCGTGCGCGTTTTTACAACCGCCACGGGTGCAGCCGTGCGGACATTGTCGGGACATACCGACTGGGTGTACGCCGTGGCGCTTTCTCCGGATGGCAAGACGGTTGCATCCGGTAGCTGGGACGGGGAAGTGCGGCTCTGGAATTTCGCGGACGGTAAGCCGTTGCGCACGATTGTCGCCGCCCCCGGATTCAAACCGCCCGTCGCCGCGCAAGCTGCGGCCAAATGACGAACGCAGTCGCGCCGATCGAAGAACGTCAGGCAAAGAGCTCTTCGATCGGCGGCTGACCTGCGGCAATCGGGTGGAGTTCGCTCTCCGAAAGTTCAATGGTCGCGGACGGATTGAGTCCGAGGCTCCGATACATCGTGGCGAGGAGCTCTTGCGGAGTGATCGGCCGGTCCGCGGGGTGGGCGCCATGGGCGTCGCTGGCGCCGATGATCTGCCCTCCGGCGACTCCCCCGCCGGCAACGACCGCGCTCCAGACCGAGGGCCAGTGATCGCGGCCTCCCGAGGCGTTCAGGTGGGGCGTGCGGCCGAATTCACCCGTGGCTACGACGAGGGTCGAATCGAGCCTTCCTCTCTGCGCGAGGTCGTCCAGGAGACCGGAGAAAGCCCGGTCAAACGTCGGAAGAAGCTCTCGCGCGTAGTCGTTCAGAGTGCTGAACGGCGGCGTGCCATGGCAGTCCCACGAAACTCGATTGAAGACCGTTTCGAACATGTTGATCGTCACGAAGCGCGACCCGGCTTCGATGAGCCTGCGGGCGGTGAGACAGTCTCGGCCGAACGGCGTGTTCCCATACGACTCACGGATTTGAAGCGGCTCCGATCGGAGATCATACGCCGATCCATCGGCGATCTGAGCCCTCGGCACCCTCGGTGCGAACCGTGGCCCGAGCATTCCCGCGGTCTGACCGCGCGAGACGCCCATCCCCAGATTACCCGCTGGGGCCGGGAGGATCACAAAGGGATCCGTTTGGGTTTTTGCCCCAAGCAGCCGGGAAACCACCGCACCCGCGTGGGGATATTCCCTTCCACCGCAGCTCAGACGCCCCGTCTGGAGCAATTGGTGCCCGGTCTCGTGGATGGGCAAGGCGTCGTGGTGCAACGATCGCAACAAGGCGATTCGGCCCATCCTGAGCGCGATCCTCGGCAGATGCTCGGTGATACGAATCCCAGGCACGGCGGTAGCGATCGAGCGGAACGGTCCGCGAATCTCCGACGGAGCGTCGGGCTTGGGGTCCCACGTTTCGAACTGGCTCGGTCCGCCCGTGCAGAGGATGAGGATGACCGCGCGATCGTCTGAGCCATTGTGAGCAAACAGGGAGCCGGCGCCAGCCAGCGCCGTGCCGATCGCGGCGGAGCTGGCCGCTCCCAGGAACTGCCGCCGAGTCGCCGCAGTTACCGTGTTCGCAGCTCCCGTATCCTGAGATTGAGGCCTTGTTCCGCGACATTCCGTGTTGGTGGACATTTCAAGCTCCTCGAACGGGTTCGCTTGACTCTTCGGATTATGCCGGCTCTACCCTGTCTGCGGGTTAAACGGTGTTGGGGGAGAATCGGTAAGAACTGTTTAACGTGGAGTTATGGGTAAGGACGATAGAAGGACACCAAGGATGCTCCGATGCCGCGTGCGAGGCGGATAGGGACAGTGCACCCGTCTCGACAACGGCTCCGCGCCAAGGAGGGCTGCGGCCAATGGTCTTTCGAACCTCGATTCTCCTCCTGATTCTCGCCTGCGTGGGCATCTTGACGCCACGCAGGGTAATGGGTCAAGCGACAACGATTGATACTGGGCTACCCGCGAGTCCCGGCGGTGGGAGTTCGTCGCTTGGTCCAGCGCCCGGCTCCGGCGCGAACACATTGGGAACGACGCCTGGCTCCGGCGGCAGCGCGCTGGCGCAACCAGCATCGGGTATTATCAGCGGACGCCTGGGCACGGCAACCACGCGGGCACCGAGCGCGATCTCGACTCCGGCCGCAGGCGAAGGCGGAAACGCGACTGGCATGGGCTACCGCGCGCCCCAGCCGCAGCCCGCGCCCGTCGGCGAACGATACGGATCGTTTGAGATCACCGACAAAGACGACGAGGGGCCGAAGGACGGTTTGACCCTCGACCAGGCGATCGATCGTGTGGTCCACGAGAATCTCGACCTCCGGTCGAAGTTCCTGGAGATCCCCCAGGCCGAGGCCGACATCCTCAACGCAAATCTGCGGGCGAACCCGGTCTTCTATGCTGACAGCCAGTTGATCCCTTACGGAAAGTTCAACCGCTCGAGTCCAGGCGGCCCGACCCAGTACGACGTGAATATCTCTTACCCCTTCGACCTCTCACGCAAACGCCAGGCGCGGACCAATTACGCTTCAACGGCGAAGCGCGTTATCGAGGCCCAGTACCAGGATGCCGTCCGAAACCGGATCGACGACGTCTACGGGGCATACACGGATGTTCTGGGCGCACGACAGACAGTCCGGTTTGCCAGGACGAGTGTCGAAGGCATGAAGAAGTTCGTGGAAGTGACGCGACTGCTCTACGAACGTGAGCAAGCGACGAGGGCCGATGTGGGTCGAGCCAACGTGCGATTGTCCGAAGCCGAGGTGGGGCTGCTCGACGCGGAGGAGAATCTCCGGAAGACGAAGCGGGTGCTTGGAACCCTCCTCAACATGACACCCGAGGAATCCGAATCGCTCGAAGTCCGCGGCTCAATCCGCGTTGAAGTCCCGGCTGTGCCACCGATGGAGGAGCTGGTTCAAACGGCCCTTGCGGTGCGGCCCGATGTCGTCTCGTTTCGTCTGGGTGTGCAAAGCGCTGAAGCGAATGTCCGCCTGCAAAAGGCCAATCGGTTTACCGACGTCTATGTCCTCTATCAGCCCTATACCTTCCAGAACAATCAGCCTTATGGGCTGAAGAGTCCGATTTCCTGGGCACTTGGCGTGACCGTGCCGCTGCCGGTCTACAATCGTAACCAGGGTGGCATCGAGCGTGCGAAGTTGAACGTGACGCAATCGCGGCTCGAGGTCGAAACCCTTGAGCGCCAGGTGATTACCGACGTTCAGCAGGCGTTCCATGAGTACGACATCACCAAAGAGATGGTCCGCAGGATTCGACAAACGGTCGAGCCGAACGCGAGGTTGGCGCGCAATGACAGCTACCGGCTCTACGTTGGCGGTGAAGTCAACCAGCTTACGTATCTTGATGCCCAGCGAGCGTACAACGATACGGCGAAACAGTACCTCGACACGGTGGTCCGGCATCGAAAGTCCATGCTGAGTCTCAACACAGCCTTGGGACAGCGGATGCTCCCCTAAGGCCGCCCATAAGGTGCGACGGACGAATACAGGCCGATGCACTCGTTGCTACGTGTTCAACGCGGGGAATCCTCGATCGTCTGGGAGGAGCGAATGGATTCACGGAGTCGTTTCCAGGTCCGGCCGGCATTCGAACTGGTCGAAGCACGCTCGCTTCCTTCTGCGATCATCGCGCTGATGGCGAGCAATTCGTCGGCAAGTTCGCACGTGCACTACCCGCTGTCCGATACGTCCGTGGCGATCCCTTCCAACCAGGGCTCCCCGCCGGGGACGAACCTCGCCCTGACGCCAACCGGCACACCGAATCCTCGAGAACTGAAGCGCGAGAAGTATGTCGCCACCTTCACGGGCACGTACACAATTGGCCCCGGTCAGTTCAGTAGCGAGGCGCAACAGGTCAAAATCAAGGCTGCGGGTAGCGCGAATCAGATGCTGCATGGTGATATTCAATTGCAGATCGTCACTCCCAAGGATCCTGCGCTGCCAATCGGCGGGGTGAGCGCGATTTTCGACCGCAACTTGAACTCCAACTCGGTGCTCGGGTTCGACCTGACCGCACCGCAGCAGAACGTCGACCACGCGGGCCGGCCGAACAGCCTCTCCGTCTCGACCGATATTAATATTAGCGCTGGTGCATATGTTGAATCGTTTGCCGAAGGGGCCATGGCGATCAAATACATCCCCAATGGCAAACACTCACCTGGTGTGATCAGCCAGGGGAAGGCGATTGTCAAAATCGTGGCCCAGATCTACACGGTTGGGGTGAATTTCATCCTCGGCAACTCCAACATTAATCCCTGATCGTCGAGGGTTCGACCGGCGCGTATCAACGCCTTGGAACGACCCGGTAGATCTCCTTGAGCAGATCGGCCGTCTTCCATGATTTCCCTGATTCGCGGTCGACAAGCTTTCCCTCGGGGTCAATCACTACCGTAACGAGGTTGTGAATCACCTCGTCCTTGGACGGTCCGTACGTGAGGCCGATGGCGCTTGCGACCTTGCTCAACTCGGCATGAGATGCGACGGCAAACGTCCAGAGCGGAGGCTTCGCCCCCTGCACCTCGGCGTGCTGGCGAAGCACTTCGGGGGTGTCGTGCTCCGGATCGAAGCTGACGGAAAGCAGCCGAACGTGCTCCGCGCGTTCTGGGAACGCGCTGATGCGTCCCTCGAGGTCGGCAAACTTCCGGTCCATCAGCGGACAGAAATCCGGTAGCGGGCAGCGCGTGTAGATGAACGTGAGAACGACCACCTTACCCCGAAGGTCCGAGAGCTTCAGAGCCTTCCCGTCCTGGGTCGTCATCAAAAAGTCGGGGACGACTTCACCGACCTCTGTGAGCTTGGGCGGAGTTTCGAGAACGGGTCCCGCACCGGTCATCTTCAGTTTCAACGATTTCGGTGGAGCGGGACGGGTTACGTCGAGGGCCGTCAATTCGGACGCTGTGTCGGAAACTCGCAGCGTGCCTTCGACTTCGTCGTCTGGATGGACGTCGTCAAGCAGCTCGCGATTCTTGACCCGGAAAGGCATGGTCATCGCGCTCATGAATCCGGGAATCTCATCATGCCGGATTGTGACGGTGCTTTGATCCTTGTCGACCGAGCGGACCGTGCCGGTGAAGCGGTATGTCTTCGCGACGTCGGCAGGTGGTTTCGCGACTGCGGGAGCAGGCACGCTTTGCTGCGCCGCCTTGCGCCCACAGCCCGAGAGCGAAAGTGCGAGCAGGGGACAGAGTCCCAGGACGATTCGTAGCCAACGCATCGGAGAGGACCCTGGGCTCGAGCCTAATAGGGAAACTTGTCATCCAGCGGACTCTTCGCCAATTCGACCAGAAACGCGCCCAGGCGTGCGACGACGAGCTCCGTCAGGACGTGGCCTTTCGCCGCCGTTGCGGGACGAGGGTCGCCGGCTCCCGAATTCGTGGTGAGGAGGTGCCAGGGACGCGTGATCTCCACCCAGCCCCGGTTCAATGCGTTAAAACGCGTCGGGGCCATGCTTCCGGCGTCGGCCTGCTCCATCCTGACGAGCTCGGGAAAATGGGCCAGGCCCATGCTCGTTTCCATCTCGCCGGCGTGGTCGCCCGCGTCCTGAAAGATTTTCGCGTACTGGTCGGCCGCGACCTTGTACCAGTGGCAAAGAAAGAGCTGAACCGGGGTCGTGGTATGCAACTCGCGCAGAACCCACTTGAGGTCGTTGCCGCCGTGGCCGTTCAGCAAGACGCACTTGCGCACGCCGTGCGCCGCCAACGACGCCACCAAATCCTTGATGATCTGTGCGAGCGTCGACGGGTTCAGGTTCATCGCCAGGGGGAAACGCATCTGGTTCGTTTCGGTCCCGTACGGAATCGCGGGCAAGAGCAGGACCCGCCCCCCCTTTTCGTGGGCGAGCGCACACGCACGCTGGCCGATCAACTCGACCTGGAACGTATCCGTACCATAAGGGAGATGGAGGTTGTGAGGTTCGGTCGCCCCCAGCGGCAAAACTGCGACTTCATAAGGGGAGTTGGACTTCACGTGGCCGTAATTCACGTCGGCCAGGACCCAGGGACGCATTGTCATCGTTAGGTCGACGGAGTTCCTGAGGCCGCGACCTCGAACTCGGCGCTTTCGCCGGTCCGATGGGTCGCACGGCCTCGGCCTCCATCCTCTCCAGAACCATTGCGGCGGGTAAGGTGGGTCCGGTACGATCGAGAATTTGCCGGAACCGCTTTGCTCCCATTAACCTTGGAATGCCTCTCCGATGCAAGCCTTTGAGGCGACAAACTTCTATTTTGACCAGGCGGCCAAGCAGCTCGACCTCACGGACAACATGCGCACGCTCATGATCACGGCCGATCGCGAGCTGCGGGTGGAAGTCGCCATCGAGCTCGACTCGGGCCAGATTGGCAACTTCATCGGCTATCGCATCCAGCACGACAACGCTCGCGGACCATTCAAGGGCGGCCTGCGCTACCATCCCCACGTCGATAGCGACGAGGCGCGGTCTCTGGCAAGTCTCATGACCTGGAAGACCGCGGTCGTCGATCTGCCCTTCGGTGGGGGCAAAGGGGGCATGAACTGCGATCCCAACAAGCTCTCGCGTGGAGAGCTGGAGCGGCTTACCCGAAAATTCGTCCAGCAGATCCACGACTTCATCGGCCCGGACAAGGATATTCCCGCCCCCGATGTCGGCACCGACGGCCAGGTCATGGCCTGGATCATGAACGAATACACGAAGTATCACGGGTTTCACCCTGCCTGCGTCACCGGCAAGCCCGTCGATTTCCACGGATCCGCCGGACGCGAGGCCGCGACGGGGTACGGGATTGCGATCGTCACGCGGGAAATGCTCGCCCGTCAGCAAAAAGTGATTCGAGGGACAACCTTCGCCATTCAAGGTTACGGCAACGTTGGCAGCAATACCGCCCGGTTCCTCCATCAGCAAGGAGGCAAGATCCTGGCGGTCTCCGACGCGTACGGGGCCATCACAAACCCCGAGGGCATCGACATCCCCGCGCTCGACAAGCACGTGGCGGTCAACCGGAAAGTGGTTGGGTTCAACGGCGGCGATGCCAGCACCAACGAGCAACTTTTGACGATGCCCGTCGATGTCCTCATCCCCGCTGCGCTCGGCGGCGTGTTCGACGCGGCGATGGCAAAGGCGGTTCAGGCGAAGCTGGTTATCGAAGGTGCGAACGGCCCGACGTGGCCCGATGCCGACGCCGTCTTCAATGCACGCGAGATTCCCGTCGTCCCTGATATCCTCGCCAACGCCGGCGGCGTGATCGTCAGTTATTTCGAATGGGTCCAGAACCTTCAGCACTTCCGCTGGACGCTCGAGCAAGTTCAGCGTGAGGAAGAGACCAAGCTCGTTCAGAGCTTCGACAAGATGTACGAGCTCGCCCAGCGCAAAGGGATCTCGATGCGCACCGCGGCATTCATGATCGGGATCTCCCGAGTTGGGCGGGCACGCGTTCTGGGCGGTATGTAGTTAAGCCTCCTACGAAATCTCCAGTCGTCGACCCAGCATCCGTTGTTCCCCCGCAAGCCCCTTGAGCGGAATCTCCAGAGCATCATGAGTGAACACCTTGTCTATCAGAATCCGCTCGTCGCGCGTTACGCGAGTCGGGAGATGGCCGAGCTTTGGTCGTCGCAGCGGAAGTTTTCCACCTGGCGGCGGCTCTGGGTCGCGCTGGCGGTGGCCGAGCGTGATCTCGGGTTGAAGATTTCTGACGAGCAGATTGGCGAGTTGCGCGCCCACGTCGACGACATCGACTTCAAGGCCGCTCGCGACCACGAGAAGCGGCTCCGGCACGACGTGATGGCGCACGTCCACACGCTCGGTGATGTCGCTCCAGTCGCCCGTCCGATCATTCACCTGGGAGCGACGAGCTGCTACGTGACGGACAACACCGACCTCATCCTCATGCGGGACGCCTTGCGCATGGTGCGCGACCGACTGGTCGGTGCCATTGATGCACTCGGGACATTTGCCCTGCGCTGGAAGGATTTGCCCTGCCTGGGCTATACCCACTTTCAGCCGGCCCAGCTCGTCACCGTCGGCAAACGGGCCACGCTCTGGTGCTATGAGCTGATCCTCGATTACCACGAGATCGAAAGGCGCCTCGAGACTCTAAGGTTCCTCGGGGTGAAGGGAACGACCGGTACCCAGGCGAGCTTCCTCGCCCTGTTTGACGGCGACCACGCCAAGGTCGACGCACTCGACCGGGCCGTGGCCCGGGCGTTTGGGTTCGAGCAAACCTACACCGTGTCGGGCCAGACGTATACGAGGAAGATCGACTCGCAGGTATTGGCGTGCCTATCCGGGTTCGCGGAGAGCGCACATCGATTCGGTTCGGACCTCCGACTGCTTGCGCACGAACGAGAGATTGAGGAACCCTTCGAGGCCGAACAGATCGGCTCCTCGGCGATGGCCTACAAGCGTAACCCCATGCGGGCCGAGCGGCTCTGTTCGATTGCCCGGTTCGCGATGGCTCTTCCCGCTGCGGCGAGCCAAACCGCCGCCACGCAATGGCTCGAACGGACTCTCGACGACAGCGCGGTCCGACGGATGGTCTTGCCGCAGGCGTTTCTCGCGGTCGACGCGTTACTCAACCTCTATTTGAACGTGGTGCCCGGACTGGTTGTCTATCCCGCTGTGATCGGCCGTCATGTCGAGCAGGAACTCCCGTTCATGGCGACCGAAAACCTGATCATGGCTGGTGTCCAGGCAGGCGGCGATCGACAAACGATCCACGAGCAGATCCGGGTCCATTCCCAGGCCGCCGCGTTGCGCGTGAAGCAGGGGAGCCCTGACAATGACCTTCTCGATCGGCTCCGGAACGATCCTGCGTTTCCCCGAGTCGATTACGAGGGCGTTCTCAACCCTGCGGACTTCACGGGACGTTCAGCGGAACAGGTGGTCCACTTTCTCGCCGAAGAGGTTGAGCCGATCCGCCGACGGCATCCCGATCAGCTTGCGCAGCGCCGCGACGTAGACGTGTGAGTGGCCGCGGGGTTAAACAAAGGCGATAGCCGATCGCTTGGCGGCAAAAAACACTGTGTAGATACCAATGCTTTCCAAACGGGGGAGTAATAGGTTTCCGCGTTCCGCAGTGGGAACTCGCAGTCCGATGCGCGCGACCCGGGCGTAAACTCAATACCGTTCAAATAGGGCTAAGCCCAAGCAGACGAAGGATTTAGCTCCCTCCCCCCTTGTGGGGGAGGGTTGGGGTGGGGGGGGCGAACGGCCATAGGTAATGCGACCCCCCCCACCCCGGCCCTCCCCCACAAGGGGGGAGGGAGCATTTATGTTCCTGTGTTCGCAAGGTTTACGGCTATTTGAACGGTATTGGGTGCTCAGGAGGACGTTCGCCCGTTTGCTCAGAAATCCGGCCGTGTGGAGGCATCGAAGATGAACCCGTCAGATTCCGAATGACTCTACCTGCTCAAGGCCTTCCTGGCCGGCCGCTGGGGGCTCCTTGGGGGGGGAAATTCAGAGAAAAGCGATCTCAGGCGTCTTCGTGCCGTGCCGTGCCATTGCGCCGTTCGCCATTGGCATGTCCGGCAGCTCCGTTCACTGGTTGGTTCAGGGCGTCGCGCGGCGAGACTCCGAGGCTCTGTGTCCCGTTGGTCTCCTCGCGCTCACCGTAAGCCTTGCCGTTGCCGTACCCGTAGCCGTAGCCGTACCCATAACCATAGCCGTAGCCGTAACCATATCCCTGTTGCAGCGAAAATTGGTCACGCGTGATACCATTGATGATCGTGCCGAGAATCGGCGTGCCTGAAGTGCGGAGCACTTCCACGGTGCGCTCGGCGTCGTGGCGTCGAATGGTCGTCGCACGTACGACCAGCACGATCCCATCAACGGCCGCGCCGACGACGCAAGGGTCGGTCACCGCCAGGAGCGGTGAAGAGTCGATCACGACGATGTCGTAAATCTTCTGTACGGCCTCGAGGAAATCGCCAAACTGGGGCGAGGAGAGCAGCTCGGACGGATTCGAGACCGCGGGGCCAGCGGACATCAGGTCGAGGCTCTCCACGGGAGTCCTCTGCACGACGCTCGAGATCGGTAACTGCGACCGTAGGACCTGGACCAGCCCCGGTTCGCGCTCGAGGCCGTAGAGCTCATGCTGGGAGGGTCGCCGGAGATCGGCGTCGACCAGAAGAATTCTTCGGCCCGCGTGCGCGAGGCTGATGGCCAGGTTGCTGGCCGTGGTGCTCTTGCCGTCCCCTGAGTGCGGGCTGGTGACGAGGATCGTTTGGAACTGCCGGCTCCGGCGCAGCAAATCGAGGCTGGTGCGCACCGACTTGTACGACTCGGCGAGCATTGACCGGGGTTGGTCGTGGCAGATGAGCGCGACCCTGACGGGGGCCTGATCGACCCGGCGGATGATCTGGGGGATGAGCCCCAGGATGCTCATGTTGAGGACCCTGCGGATCTCGGGCAGGGAGCGGATCCGCGCGTCGACCATTTCGTGGAGGAAGGCCAGTCCAAAACCGGCGCTCAGTCCGAGCAAGAGCGAAGCCGCGATGACCATCGTCATCCTGGGGCGCACGGCCTCGACGAAGGGGGGGTTGACGACCTGAGCGGTGATGCTCGTGTGATCGCTCACCAGTCGCGCCTGTTTGAGCTGGTCCACGACCGAGTGGAACATGGTGCTTTGGCGATCGAGCTCGGCCTTCAGGTTCGCTTCGGTCAGACGGTCGATTTCGGACTCCTGGGCTTTGGCCACATCTTCCTCGAAGCGGTGGCGCATGTCCTGGTGGAGCTGATCGTTCGCTTCGAGTGCGTGGCGTAAGTTCTCCAGCAAGGCTTGCGCTGGTCCGCGCGCGCTCGTGACGGGCTCCTTCCCGTCTTCTCCTTGTTTCTGTTTCTCGCTCAAGAGGTCCCGCCGTTCGCGGAGGGCGGTCTCCTGGGCGCGGTAGACGAGGAGATCGGTCTCAGCGCGTCGAATCTCGACCTCGACGTCGCCGGTCGACTCGCGAGCGAGGGCCGCGCGGAGCGGGGCTTGCCGTTTCTTCCAGAGGGCGTTGAGGTTCGCACGGAGCGAATCGAGGCGCCGTTCGAGCCCCAGGATGGCCGGGTCACTCCGGTCGCGGATGCTGTGCTTGTAGCTATCACGCCGCGCGGTGAGGGAGGCGATCTGCTCACTGAGGCGGGCGGTTTCCGTTTCGGCGTAAAAGGCCTCCGCGACCTCGGCGTTGGACACCGGGCGCTCATCCTGGAGTCGCGCCTGTTCGGCCTTCAGGTGCTCGATGAGTCGTTCGGCGGTAGCCCGCTTCACTTCAACCTCTTCGAGCTGGGCCTCGACCTGGAGGGCAGGATCCGTGGGGAGCGCTCCGCCGTCTTTGGGCGTTGCGTCTGAGTCGTGGCCGAGAAGCTTCAGAACGCTGGTGATTCCCCTCACTCCGTGCCCTTGTTCCTGCAGCTTCTTTCCCAGTCCGAGCTGGAACTTGAGCTGGGCCGAGCGGAGCATGGCTTTGTTGGCCTCGGAGTCCCATTGATCGACGCGTCGCGTGAGCAGCGACTTGCCGTCCCCGGAGATGCTTAGCCCAGGGTGCTTTTTGTGGAACTCGAGATAATCGTGCTCCAACGCCTTGAGCTCGGTGCTCAGGTCGTCGCGCACCTTACCGATGAGGCGGATCACGTCGTTGGTGTTTTTTTGATAATTGTCTTCGAGGAACTTCCCATAGCTGTCCACGACGGCCTCGACAACCTTGAGGGCGTCCTGGGCGTTGTCGGCCTGGTAACCGACGTCGAGCATTTTGATATCGGGCTCGGGGCGTGTAATCTTCAGCGCGGCTGCCACCGAGGACACGTGGAGATGCGGCAGATTCGCCTCGCCGAGTGCCCGTTCCAGCAGCAATGGGCTGCGGATGATCAGCATGTGCGTGGGGATTTCGTCGTTCGGGTCGCCGAACTGAAACGGGTCGTGTCCGCTGCCGACGGCGGCGTGCAGCGGCCGGCCTCCCTCCTGGATGATCAGAAGCCGGGCCGAGCCCTTGTATACGGGCTTTACCCGGGCCACGTAGATCGCACCGATCGTGGCGCAGACGAGCATGGACAGGAGGAGGAATCGCCACCCGCGTCGCACGACGCCCAGGACAAAGAAGAAGTTCTCGAGAAGATTACTCTCCCGAGGCGGCGCGAGGTCTGTATGCGTGAGTTGCGTCATGGTGCGTCGCCTCGGTTACTCTCGTCCCTGAGGTTCTCACCGGCCGCAATCCATCGCAGTTGGCAGCAAACATGTCCGGGATATGGTAATGAACGGCGCGAAACAAATTCAACTGCGTTCGTCGCATTTCCTCGCATAACCCCCCCACGGATGTCGAGTGGGTTGAAGGAGAATGTGTCTTGCGAGGAGGTAGTCGGAATCGCACTACCCGTTCACGCCGTGGGCCGACGCGAGCCGATTGTTTCTTGTCTTCGCGCGAAAGCGAGGTTACCATAATCTCAGCGCACGACGAAGTGTAGCGTATCGGCCGAGAACGTGCTGGCTGAATTGGTTTCAGGGCAGCGATCTAGCGGAAGGAAGCAAAATCGCTCATGGACTCGATTTCATTCACAGCACGTGTCTCCGTTCCTGAAAACGTTCTGCTGCAAGAACTTCAAGGGGAGATGGTGTTTCTCAACCTTGAGAGCGAGAACTATCTCGGGCTGGACGAAGTGGGAACCTCGATGTGGAAGGCCATCGTGGAGAGTCCATCGATTGAGGCGGCGTATACGCGTTTGCTGGATGAGTACGATGTCGAGGCGGAGCGGCTACGGGCGGATCTCGGCAAATTGATCGAGGATCTGGTGACGCATGGCCTGGTTACGCTCGTTGATTAACCTCTACGGTCGATACTTGCGCCTCCCACGGAACGATCGGCGGCTCGCCGTCCAGGCCGCGTTGATCCTGCCGCTGACGATTCTGGGGCAGAGGCTTCTGGGTTTCAATCGTTGCCGAAAGTTCCTTGACGGGCTCACATCGCGCCTCCCCGCGGAACCCCTGGGGGATACCGCCGGCGCCGAAGAGGGGCGCTCCCGGGTGAGGGCCGCCGTCAGGACGAGCGAGATCGTACACGCCATCGCCGTCCTGGGTCCTTTTCGCGCCAACTGTTTACATCGATCGCTGACCTTGTGTTGCCTGCTCCGGGCGCGTGGTATCCCTGGCGACTTGAGGGTGGGGGTTACGAAAGCGTCAGGGCAGTTCGAGGCACACGCCTGGGTGGAGCACCTGGGTCGAGTGCTCAACGACCGCGCTGACGTCGCGGTACGTTTTCCGTCGTTCGACCGGCCCCTGCTCCCTCGAGAAATGGCGCTCTCATGAGCGGCTTCGTCGGAATCCACAACCTGGACGACGCGCCGGTCGACCCGGAATTGCTCGGTCGGATGACCGCGAACGTCGACGTGGCCGGGACCGGCCAACTGGGGATCCGGCTGGCCGGCTCGGTTGGGCTCGGCAATGCGCCTCTGAGGGTTTCCCCTGAATGGGCGGGACCCTGCACCCTCGATGGCGATGTCTGGATCGTTGCGGACGCCCGCGTGGACGGCCGCGCCGAGCTTTTGGCAGGCATGGCGGCTCGGGGAGAGTTGGTCGCTCCGAGCGCAACGGACGCCGAACTCATCCTCCACGCCTACCGGGCCTGGGGAGAGTCGTGCGTTGAGCACCTGCTCGGCGATTTCTCCTTCGTGATTTGGGACGAGCGGAACCGCCGCCTGTTCGGCGCACGCGACCATTTTGGCGTGAGGCCGTTCTTTTATGCGCGGGTCGGCGCCACACTGGTGCTGAGCAATTCGCTCGACTGTGTGCGTCTCCACCCCAGTGTGTCGGACAGACTCAACGACCAGGCGATTGGTGACTTCCTGCTCTTCGAGAGTAACCAGGATCCCGCGACGACAGCCTTCGAGGACATCCAGCGCCTCCCTGCCGCGCACACCTTGACGTGGTCGTCCGGCCGCCTGGGCATTCGTCGATACTGGACTCTTCCGATCGACGAAGAGATTCGGTACGGCCAACCCGAGGAATACGTCGAGCGCTTTCGGGAGTTATTGCGGACGGCCGTTTCGGATCGCGTGCGGAATTTCGACCGGGTCGTGGTTTCCATGAGCGGTGGGCTCGACTCGTCCTCCATCGCGGCGACCGCCCAACACGTACTCTCGGAGCGTTCGAGACCGTTCGAGCTCAGGGCCCACACGGTCGTTTATGACTCGCTCATTCCTGATCGGGAGCGGTATTACTCGGGCCTGGTCGCCGAGGCTCTCGGTATTCCCATCGAATACCTCGTTGCGGATGGGTATCAGCCCTACGATGGCTGGGATTCTCCGGAGGCATGGACACCCGAACCCGCAGACAATCCCCTCCCTGCATTGGGCGCCAACATTTCTCGCGGTCGAGCAGTTGGTGGGGATGTCGTACTGAGCGGCCAGGGGCCGGATGCCCTGTTCCGGTTCCCGATGCAGCGGCATCTGATCTCTCAATGTAGCCAGCGGCGCTTCGGCCGGGTGATCACGGACGCCGGGCACTGGCTCCGCTCCCACCGCGATCTGCCAAAGCTGGCGGTTCGTCAACGGCTACGTCGCCTCGTTGGGAAACACCCTTTGTCCTCGACCTACCCGCCGTGGTTAAACCGGGCGTTCGAGGCCCGGCTCAATCTTCGCGATCGGTGGTCGTCCATGGAAAACGAGCGGTTTCCCTCGGTCCATCCCGTTCGGCCGGACGCTTACCGACTCGTGACGTCACCGCATTGGTCGTTTTTTTTTGAGTCTGAGAGCGCGAACGTAACACGTGTCCCGATCGAGTCCAATCATCCATTCTTCGACCTTCGGATCGTCCGCTACGTGTTGGCCGTACCACCGATCCCTTGGTGTCTCAACAAGCGGTTGCTTCGGAGTTCCATGAACGGTATTTTACCCGATGCGGTGCGACTCCGGCCGAAGACCCCCTTTGCCGGTGATCCCATCCGGGAGCGACTCGATCAGGGCCACCGACCCATCGTCGGAAAGCTAGTCTCGGCACCCCGACTCGACCATTACGTTGACTTGAAAGCTTATAGGGAGCAAGCGTTTGACGCGTCTTCCGCCTGGTGGGTTTTCCGTCCCCTTAACTTCAACCGTTGGCTCTTGAAACTCTCGCAAAAACAAGCGACAGCAACGCACGAGACGCCTTCTCGAGTACGGGCGTAATTGTTCGGCGACGCCGTGTGCGCCAATGTGGGGCCACCGACCTTGCATTCAAGATTGTTAGATTCTCCCAGCGCCAATTCGCGGTTGCCTTTCGCCCACGACGTCTCAAGCATTGCGTCGCGTGACCATCAATTGTTTGTTTTACCACCCGGACTTCTGGTATGCTGTAAGCGATCTGAGTACATAGCTCGGCTTCGCACGTTCATCCAGCAAGTCTCAAAAAACTGAGGAGAGGACTGCAATGGCGTCCGAAATGAAGAACAGAACCAAAAAACCCTACACCGCGCCGCAGTTGCAGGTCTACGGCGGGCTGAAGGATCTCACCCGGCACAGTCCTAACGCGGGGCTTACCCCGGACAACGCCATTCCCTCCATGGGCGCTACGCCTGTGCGCACGCATTAGGATGCGGCACACTCGATTTCATTTGGCAAAGTGCAAAACAGGGAAGCGACGGATTTGATAGTTAGGTAGACCTGGAGAGCGGCATACGCGATCAATGGTCTCTAATGGCCATTTTCGTCGTTCGCGTTTGGCCGTTTGCTTTCAGGCCCGCACCAACCCCGTCCTTTCCACTTTTTGAGATGGACGTCGAAGTTTCGTGGAAGGTTTGGAACTGTGTTCGTCTCATTTGCATTCGGCCTAAGGATTGGGGCGGACCTTCCTATCCCCGGCCTCACAGCGTCGGAACAGTCTGGAATTGATGTGCAGATTCACCTGGGGGGCAGGCCGTCCGGCGTGATGGATCTGAGCGATTCCGATCCTCAATTGGTCTACGCAAGTGATACGGTCGGCAAAGTCAACGAGCCGGAACTTCGAGTATGGAAGCTCTTCTCCGGTAGGTTTTTCCGTTTTCTCTACGCAGACGACAGGATCGAATTCCTGCTCGACCGATCCGGCAGCCAAATCTGGGCCAACTGGCCAGCGTCCGTTCCAATTGAAGACACTGCGACATATCTGCTTGGGCCCGTCATGGGATTTGTGCTGCGTCTTCGGGACGTCGTTTGCCTGCATGCCAGTGCTGTTGCCGTGCGCGGCCGGGCGGTGGCCTTGGTCGGACCGGGCGAGGCCGGCAAATCCACGACAGCGGCAGCTTTTGCGCAGCTTGGTTTCCCAGTGCTTTCCGATGACATCGTCGCCCTTGAAGAACGAGTAAGTGGTCTCGCTGTTCACCCCGGCAACCCGCGTCTCCGGCTCTGGCCGGATTCGGTCAGTAGATTGTTCGGTAGCCCCGACGCCTTGCCTCGGTTGATACCGAATTGGGAAAAGTGTTACCTTGACCTGAACGACTCCACCTTTAGTTTCCAGTCACAGGGTCTTCCTTTGGGTGCTGTTTATGTCCTTGGTCCGCGGAGGGATGACATATCGGCCCCGCACGCCAACGCCCTCGACGACCGCGAAGGCTTATTAGCGCTTGTGGCCAACTCATACTCAAATTATTTGCTCGACAGTGGGATGCGTGGCCGAGAATTCGAGTTGTTGGGTAAGCTCATGCGCAGCGTGCCCGTTCGGCAAGTCACTGCTCATGCGAGTTCGGCGTTATTACCGAAACTGTGCCAAGTCATCGTTGATGATCTACAGCACCTGACGGAGCCGGATAGGTTTGGGGAACGTCGCGCCGAATGCTGACATTGCCGCCCGGCTCGAGCCGTCCGTCGTCCCAACTTCATTCAACGGCACCCCTGACTCGACCTCCCCTCGCTTTTCTGCGGGCTGGTTCAAGAGCCTCATCGCAAGGACGGGAAGCGGATCGCGTTTCCGATGCGTCGGTCCGGACGTTACCACGCTAACCCAGGATCAATGCAACTGTCTCTGGTTTTGATTGTTGAGGCAGCGATCATGTTTTCTGAGCGTGACGTAAGTCGACCGTCCCTTCAAAAGATCTATGGGAAAGAATCGGACGAGTGTGATCGTTGTTTTCGGGAAGTCTGGACGCAATTGATCGAGGAGAGACGAAGGGCCCTGGCGCGAGATGAACGGAATCCGGAGATCTACCTGCATCTCGCGGGTCACCACGCAGCGTTAATGGAAGACGAAACAGCCCTCAGCGTTCTGCGCGAAGGCCTAACGCGTTGTCGTTTCTCCGTAAAACTGCACTACGCGTACATCGAGAAACTCAGGAAACTCAACCGGACTCAGGACGCCATCGACGCCATCCATCAGGCGTTGCGCGTCTTCCCGCATGACCTGGCCATCCGGATGAAAGAGTCACTGATCTTGCCGGTGATTTACCAAACTGTGGAGGAAATCGGGTATTACCGCCGACGGTTCTGGGACGGGCTGTCCGCGCTCGCCGCCAGGATTTCGCTGGAAACACCCGAGTCGCGTCGCGACGCACTGAACGCTGTATCGGCGCACAGGAACGTGTTGCTTGGATATCAGGGAGAGAACGACCTCGAGTTACAACAGCGTTATGGCAATCTCGTTCATCGGATCGTGGCTGCCAACTTTCCGGAGTGGGCGGACACGCCCCCGATGCCCGGCCTCAATGGTAAACTGCGGATCGGTTATGTGTCGTCCTACTTCTTGAACCATAGTAGCGTGGTGAAGACCTTTCTACGTTGGCTGCTCATGCACGATCGAGTTCGGTTCGACGTTCATGCTTACCAGGTGGGTCAGGCGCCAGACTGCATCGCCGACGAGTTGCGCCGATCTGGCATGCGATTCGCGCATTTCTCCGATTCCGTACACGAGGTGGCGAGAGCCGTTCGTGCTGACCGCTTGCACGTCCTCGTCTTCCTCGACATTGGCAGGTCGCCCGTGATGACACTTCTGGCGGCTTTGCGACTCGCGCCGATCCAGTGCATGGCGTGGGATCATCCGATCACGTCCGGCTTGCCAACCATGAATTATTATCTCTCGAGCGCGCTGATGGAACCGCCAAATGGCCAGGACCACTATTCGGAAAAACTGATCTGCTTGCCTGGGGTGGGTGTCTGCTATCAAAAGCCCGTCATTCCGAGGGCGTTACTCGGTAAACGCCGCCCTGATTACGGCTTGCGAGACAATGCCATCCTCTACCTATCGTGCCAGTCGACTTTCAAGTATCTGCCACAGCACGACGACCTGTTCCCGGCCATTGCATTGCGATTGCCCTCAGCACAATTTGTCTTCCTGACGCCGAATCATGACATACTCAAGGCATTCCGAACGCGACTAGGACGGGCCTTCTCTGTGATGGGTTTATCTGTAGACGATTTCTGTGTGTTTCTGCCGCAACAAGATATTTTCAACTATTGGAATCTCAATCTGCTCTCCGACGTCTTTCTGGATACGATCGAATGGTCAGGAGGCGTCACGACCGTAGAAGCGATCGCCTGTGGACTGCCCATCGTGACTCTGCCTGGGCGGCTCATGCGCGGTCGTCACTCGTACGCAATCCTCACGCAGTTTGGGGTGACGGATACTATCGCCCGCGACAAACCGGACTATGTTAATATCGCGGTTAGATTGGGTTTGGACCATGCTTGGCGTCAGAATGTTGTCGAGCGGTTTAAGCAAGGCTCGCGTGTCTTCTACTCAGACACTTGTTCGCTGTCGACCCTTGAGGATTTTTATCAGGAGGCCGTGAAGCAGCACTCGAGTTCGCTTTCGAACGATCATGTTTATTGACAAAAGCTCCTCGCCGGCGGAAGACCGGCTCGCGCTGACCTCGAGGAAACTCCATTACCGTCAGGACCAATACGATGGATCAGGAATCGAAGCCTCCCGAGGGCGACGAGAGAACGGCCCGGACGAGTTTCGACGAGCTAGCCGCGGCGGTTCTGACCAGGGGCGGACTCATGGAGCAGGCGGAGGCGAGGTTGAAGCATGCCGTCGAGATTGATCCCGACAACCTCGCGGCGATTCAGAAGCTGGCCACCATCTATCGCTGTCGAGGAGATGTCGCGGCTGCCTTGAATGCGTACCGGCGCATCAGCGAGTTGCGGCCTGATGACGTCCGGGCGCAATACCTTCAGTGTGTTCTGAGTGGCCGCGACCGCTTTCCCACGGCCCTTCCGCCCGGAGATTGGCCCGCGCCTTTTGTCAGGATCGAGGGCTTCCTCTCGCAAGCGGAGCGCGATCTCGTGCTGGCGCTCGCCTTGAAGCAGCAGACCGAGTTCGAGGTCGCGACGATCGGAGAAGTGGGTGAGTACAAGCCCGAAACGCGAACCGCCTGGGTCGTGTCGAGAGAGATCGAGAAGCTCATTCCGTGGTTCCTCCCGAGGGTTGAGACCACGCTTGCAAACGTTCTGCCCCGCTTACAGGTTTCTCCCTTCCGAATTGGTCAGATCGAACTTCAGATGACCGTCCATCGGACGGGGAGCCATTACAAGATCCACCCGGACAAAGGTGCAGAGAAGCATCGCCATCGGCGGGTGAGCTATGTCTATTACTTTCATCGCGTACCGAAACGATTCACGGGCGGCGATTTGCTGCTCTATGACTCGGATACTGCTGCGTGCAGCTATACCACCGCGTTCACGCGACTCGGTCCCTTAGATAACTCTATTGTCTTCTTCCCTTCCGAATACTTCCACCAGGTGACTGTTGTTGAGTGCGAGACAGAGGCTTTTGGCGATGGCCGTTTCACTTTGAACGGGTGGTTCCACGCGGAAAGGCTCGAAGACACTCGGTCGACGTGAGCTTTTTGATCGAGAAAGGCGTCAGGGGCACTTTGAGATCATGCAGACGCGGCGAAATGGAATCTGCGACGGGTTCAGCGCGATGTTTGCATCGAATGGTTTTACCGTGGGGCGCGGACTTTCATCCACCGATCGTTGCGGCGTTGCGAGGAATCTCATGCATCGTAAGGCGAAGGCCGGTAACAAGCACCGGATCGAGGGGACGGAACAGAACGGTGACATTGCCTTCGAGAAACATGCACGACCTTTTGGCGAGACGCTGCTTCAGCATTTTGTCGCGATGATCGAGGGGACAACGCGGCTCGATGTGTGGACGTCCTCGGCGTTCTGGCAGACCGCTAAGGCCTGTGGTCACACTAACCGGCTGCGCTTGGTTTCCACAACGGAACAACGTTTTACTAGTCGCTTCCCGGAACGGACCGAAGGCGAAGGCCGCGATGCCCCCTACATGGAGGCCCTGCGTGTCGATCTATAGCGTCCACGGCCACGGTGTGATGGTGGCCGACCGCAATCGCACGGACACTTACATCGAAGCCATGCGCCGCTCGGTCAAGCCGGGTGCTCTGGTTCTGGATCTCGGTGCGGGTTCCGGTCTGTTTTCTCTGGTCGCTTGTCAACTTGGGGCCCGAAAGGTCGTGGCGGTCGAACCGGACGAGATCATCCAAGTGGCCCGGGCAATCGCCACAGACTGCGGCTATGCCGATCGGATCGAGTTCATCCAGGCCTGTTCCACGCAGATATCACTGCCTGAGGGCGCCGATGTGATCGTCTCGGACTTGCGGGGAGTGCTTCCGTTCTTTGGCAGCCACCTCGGAAGTCTTGCCGACGCCCGCCGGCGCTTGCTCGCTCCGGGTGGCATCCTAATCCCGCGCGAGGACACCGTCTGGGTAGCGCTGGTTGAATCGCCGGACCTCTACCGGACGCATGTCGGACCCTGGGAAGACAACGAATTCGGCCTGGACATGAGGGCTGCTCTGAACTTCAGTACGAACGGCTGGTGCAAGGCCAGGTTCCGACCGGAACAACTGCTTGCCAAACCGCAATGCTGGACGAGGCTGGACTATACCGACTTGGAGGAAACGGACGCACGGGGCGAGGTGGCCTTGACGATGTCGCGCACGGGAACGGCGCACGGTCTCTGCGTCTGGTTTGATGCAACATTAGTGGAGGGCGTTGGCTTCTCGAACGCCCCTGGGGCGTCCGAGCAGGTCTACGCCCAGGCGTTCTTTCCCTTGACCCGGCCACTTGTCCTCAAGACTGGCGACGTCGTCTCGGTCGCTCTCCGTGCCGACCGGGTCGGTGACGACTATCAATGGACCTGGGAAACACGCGCGGCAGACCCCAACGAGCCAGTTTGGGAGCGTTCTGTCTTCAAGCAGTCAACTTTCCTGGGTAGCCCTCGCTCCCTTGAGCGACTGAGAAAGCGGTGTGCCGACCATGTGCCTAGTCGCCTCACGGAGGACGGTCAGATCGTGTGGCTGATCCTCGAGCGAATGCAGAATGCGATGCCGCTGGGCGCGATCGCTCGCGAACTCCTGGAGCGCTTTCCCAAGCGTTTCCCGCGCTGGGAGGCGGCCCTCGGCCATGTCGGTGAACTCTCAGAACGGTACGGCCAGTAGCCCAAATGATGGAACAACGGACCTACCTGGCTATGCGACTGGCACGGATCGCGGCGCAGTTCCGCCATTTGCCTCGGGTCTTCGGCCTGGTGTGGGCCTCATCGCGCGGTTGGTCGGTTGCTTGGGTGGTTCTCCTGGCGTTGCAGGGGGTTGTTCCCGCCGGCCAACTGTACGTTGTTCGGGGATTGGTGGATCGTCTCGGTAAGGCGGTCGTGGCTCGAACCGCCGTCGACCCGTCGCATCTTCGGGACATGTTGGTCCTGGCCGCGATTCTCATCGCGACGCTGCTGGCACTCGAAATCATACACGGGCTGTCAGAGTGGGTCCGGACGGTCCAGGCCGAGCGGCTCCAAGACGAGATCACCGCAAGGGTCCATGAACGTTCGATCGCCGCCGACATGGCCTTCTACGACTGGCCCGAGTACTTCGACCTGTTACACAGGGCGCGCGTGGAGGCGAGCTATAGACCGGTAGCGTTGATTGACACGCTTGGCCAATTGTTTCAGAGCACGATCTCCCTGATTGCACTCGGGGCGGTCCTGGTCTCGTTCGGCCCCTGGTTGCCGGCTGCGGTGGTAGCTTGCGCCGTGCCGGCTCTGGTTGCGATCGTGTACGGCAGCTACCGTGAGCACGAGTGGCGCTCGAGGGCCACGGCCGCAGAGCGCCGACTGCGTTATTACGACCGGCTTTTGACGGAGAGTGCCTCGGCCGCCGAATTGCGACTGTTCGGGTTGGGTGCGCTGTTTCAGGGTGCCTATCAGGAGCTGCGTCGACGGCTCCGGCGCGAACGGCTCGCGCTGATTCGGGCCGAGAGTGTGGCCGAAGCCGGGGCGGGCGTCCTGGGCCTCGCTGTGGCCGGTGGTTCGGTCGGTTGGATGGTGTGGCAGGGCGTCAAGGGCCGCGCGTCACTGGGTGACCTGGCGCTGTTCTACCAGGCGTTCCAGCAAGGGGAAGCCGCGGTCCGCCGCCTTCTCGATGGAGTGGGTCAATTCTATGCCAATAGTCTCTTTCTGGGTAACCTGTTTGCATTCCTCGATTTGTCACCCCGCGTGATCGATCCTCCGAAGCCCCTCCCCGCGCCGGCGGTGATCGATTCGATTCGCTTTCGGAACGTCTGCTTCCATTATCCTGGCAGTGCCCGAAAGGCCCTGGATCACTTCGATCTCACGATTCCCGCGGGGCAAATCGTCGCGGTGGTCGGTCCCAATGGGGCGGGCAAGAGCACGCTCCTGAAGTTGGTCTGCAGGTTCTACGACCCGGACGCGGGTTCGATCGAGATTGATGGCGTGGACCTGCGAGCTTTCCGACTCGATGATCTGCGTGATCTCATCACGGTGTTGTTCCAGGAGCCAGTGCGGTACAGCTTCACGATCGCCGAAGCGATCACGCTGGGCCGTCAATCAGCAACAATTTCTCGCGACGAACTCGAGTCTGCGGCCAAGGCAGCAGGGGCTGACGAGGTGGTTCAGCGAATGACCAGGGGATATGATACTCTTCTGGGACGGGAAGTGGAGGGAGGTGTGGAACTGTCCGGTGGGGAGTGGCAACGGATCGCTCTGGCCCGGGCTTTCTTCCGCAACGCGCCGATCATTCTCCTTGACGAGCCCACGAGCGCCATGGACTCCTGGGCCGAGGCCGACTGGATGGCCCGGCTTCGAAGCCTGGCCGGCCGGCGGACGGTGGTGGTGATCACTCACCGCTTCACGACTGCCATGCAGGCAGATGTCATTCACGTGCTCGACGACGGCCGCGTTGTCGAGACCGGAACCCACGAAGAGTTGGTGGCCCTGGGCGGACGCTATGCGCTCTCCTGGTCGCTACAGACGCGAAGGTGATCCTGTATGAGCACCATCGCTACTCCTGGCCTCGATGCGAACGATACGTCGCGGCCGGAATTGCCGAAGAGGGCGGGGCCGAACCGCGAGATGGCGCTTCTGCTCTTGTGCGGTGGCACTCGGCTCGAACCCGATCGCCTCGACCAGATCCGCACTCTCGTCGGCGAAGGTGTCAATTGGGATTACCTGGTCGATCTGGCCGCGCGTCACGGCATGACTCCTCTCCTGGTCCACCACCTCGCCGCGCTCCGGTCGAAAGACGTCCCCCCATTGATACTCGGCCAGCTTCGAACCGCCTTCGGACACAACACGCGACGCAATCTGTTCCTGGCTGGCGAACTGCTCCAGATCGTCGCCGCGGCGGAGGCACGAGGGATTCCGGTCATCGCCTACAAGGGACCCACTCTGGCCCTGATGGCGTTCGGTCACCTGGGACTACGGACGTTTGACGACCTCGACATTCTGGTCCGCCCGACGGATTTGATCCCGATGACAGCGGTCCTCGAGTCACGCGGTTACATGCCGGAGTTTCCGATTAACTCGTCCCGCGGTCCCGCTTACGCTCGTTTTGAATCCGTCCTCGTGTTTCACAAAAGGGACCCGGACTCCATGGTCGAGCTGCATTGGCGGCTTACCCCGAACTACTTCACCTTTCCGCACGACCCAGGTCGCGTCTGGGAGGAACTTGCGCAGGTTCCCCTGGCTGGCCGCTCGATCCTCACCCTCTCTCCGGAAGTCACACTCCTGTTTCTCACGGTTCACGGTGCCAAGCATCATTGGAACAGTCTCAGGTGGGTGTGCGACCTCGCCTGTCTGCTTGAGAACGGCGGTCCCTGGGATTGGGACCGGATTCTACGGCGGTCCGACGAAGAACGTTGCCGGCGGACACTGTTCATCGGTCTGTTGCTTGCCACGGAATTGACAGGTACAAGACTTCCGCCGGAAATTGTTCAGAAATCTCGTGTCGACTCGACCGCCAATCGACTGGCGACCGTGATCCGGGACCGATTCCTCCACTTCCCCGAGCGCCCTGAGAGTCAATTCGATCGCCTACGGTTCCTTCTTCGATGTCGGGATCGCCTGCGGGACCAACTCCGATCCAGCCTCGAATTTGCCGTCAGGCCGAACGAGGGCGATCTCCATTCGCTGTCGCTCCCAGCGCGACTCGCCCCCCTCTATTACCTGATCCGGCCAGGCCGACTCCTCGGTCGATACGGGATGACATTGTTCCGCCGCCCTGACGCGGACAAACCAGGATCACGTTCCGACCCAGGAGCGAGAATCCCACCATGGACGAGCTAAACCTTGCTTCCGGACTGCTGACAGCCCTCGTGTTGGCATGCGTTGGATGCGCCTGGCTGATCCTTCTCAACCGTTCGCAATCGCGGGACGCGCAGACCGCCCTCTTTCTGGTGGCCTTTTTCCTGCGGTTCGCCGCGTCGGTCGCGATCTACCAATACGGCTTCGATGCGATCACGGGCGATGAAGACAGTAGTGGTTGGATTAACGGTCTGTACCTCCAAGAGGTGTGGAAGGGTCGTGGAATCGGCATCCTTCGGCTGCCGGTCGCTGCGCTGGAGGAAATCCGGGCGAGACATGAGGGTTACCGGTTGCTGCTGGCCACTTTCATCCAGCTCACCGGTGTCACTGGGCGACTCCCAGCCGCCTCCCTCGGCGCGTGCTGTGGCGCACTCACCGTGGTTTTTACGTTCCGGATCGCGCGGGAGCTCTTTTCTCCCCGAATCGCGCTCTACTCCGGTTGCCTGGCGTGCGTGTACCCCGCGCTGATCGTCTGGTCGGCCATGACGATCAAAGAGCCCTTCGTGCTCATGCTCGAGACTGCGATTCTCTACCTGGTCGTCGTCTTACGCAAAAAGTCGTGTAATCTCTGGCTGGTCTCTCTGACAACACTTCTCGTTTCTGTCCTTTGCGAATTCCGATACTATGCCGGCTACATGGCTGTCGTCACCATCGCCCCCGTTCTAGCTCGACCGATGGCCGGCTGTCGACGGTTCCGCGCAGTGCTTGCCGCACTGGTGTTCCTGCTGCTGATCGTCGTCGAGTTTTCTATTCTCGAAGAACCACAGCACCTGGGAATGCTGAACTCCCAGC
Organism: Singulisphaera sp.; assembly: GCA_027451445.1. Lineage (GTDB taxonomy): Bacteria > Planctomycetota > Planctomycetia > Isosphaerales > Isosphaeraceae > DAIDJG01. The sequence goes on along the minus strand of DAIDJG010000136.1, from coordinate 11,968 downwards.
GGCAATTCCACACTGCTTCATTCTATACGGGTTTTAGAGAAAGTGTTTCCATTGGATCACAGAGCGGCTCGGCATTTAACAGAGGCTTTGACTTACACAGCCCCTTTGGTTTCGCGGCGGCTCTGCTCTATGGTTCTGTCCACCTATTACTCGCACCATTCCCCTGGAACTACATGCACGCCAGCCCCCGGTTCTGGTGCACGGCTCCCGAACAGGCCTTCTGGTGGTGCCTGTTCTTCGCCGGCGTGGTGCCTGGCCTGATCCATACGATCCGGACACGACGCGAGGAAATGTGTCCTTTCCTCGCCTTCTACGGAACCCGCATTCTTTTCTATAGTCTCATGTTCGGCAACATCGGCTTGGCTTACAGGCAAAGGTCCCAATTCCTGCCGTGGCTCCTTATCACGGCGGTTGTCGGCCTCGAACGGTCGAAATGGCTTGGCAAGATTTACCGTAGGTCACTTGACACGGCAAGGAGCGGCGACATCAAGCCATAAGAGATGAAACCCGCTCTTCCCCATAAGGAGTGGGACAAAGACCCCGCCAGGTGTCGCACATGGCCGCTCGAAACCAGGCCTCGGCGCAGCGAACGACCTCATTTCGGCGCGTTAGCCCCCCGCGCGATCGCTTCGGCGGTGCGGTCGAGCAGTTTGGGCAAGTCGGGATCCTGGGGCACAAGGTTGCGGAGAAGGAGGGCCTGCTGGTGGGCGTCTTCTGGCTGGTCCCACGCGATAAGCCATTCGATCATCTCTTTCCGCCAGTCGGATCGGCCGGGTGACAGCGAAAGCGCACTCCGCATTCGGAGTACCGAGGTGGCGCGATCATCCAACTCGGCGCGCGCACGAGCTTCGAGCCAGAGTCGTTCGGGCGGGGACAGCCTGGCATCGTACGGCATCCGCGCGACGGCATGTCGTAGGAATTTATCACGGCTCAACTTTTGTTCCGGCGTCGTGTAAAGCCGGTCGGCAAATCCGAGAGCAAAGTGCCCGCGCTCCTCGGGAATGACGGTGTTGAGGACATCGTCGGGAGAGAGGACTCCGTTCACGGCGTCGGCGATTGTGACCCAATCGTCGCTGACTTGTAACACTCTGCGCCAGCACCGCGCGGCGATGGGAAGGTCGCCCGAGACACCGGCAACCTGCGCACCAAAGCGAAGGATCTCGGTGTTCGCACCGGCGCTTTCAAGAACGCGCTCGACATACCATGACGGACGCACTCCGGGTTCGAACAGAAAGGACAGCGTGCCAATTCCCGCGTGCGCCAGTGGCGCAACGATGCACGTTCGACGCGCCTCAAGAAAACTCCGGGCCGCCGGGACCAGGTATTCCTCAACAGGTGCTTGCTTCAGAAGCTCGGCCCGATCCGCCTTCCCGTCGTGGACCAGTCTTAGCAACCAGAGCGGGTCGGCCATCTCGGCACGTTCGACCGGATCCGGGATCGACTCCACGAGCCATTCATCGGCGGTCGCCGAATAGAGGGCGAGATTCGCCAGGCCCAGGCGTAAGTGACCCTCCGCCCAGTCCGGTCTCAACCGGACGCATTCCTCCAGGGCCGCCCGCTCGCGAACAAGGTCTTCGATCGGCAGGGATCGCAAGACCGGAGTTGGCAAGTTCGCGTCTGGCGGCGGCAGGTCGACCGAGGCCACCAGCGACGCACAACGTGCTCGTTTGACGGCTTCCCAGAGAAACATGGCGACCATCGATACCGTCACGGCCACGATCGCACCCCGCACCCAAAAACGCACCGGCGGATCGGGAGTCTTCATTGAATCAGGACCTGCGGAAGCCGCGCGGCCGAGACGGATCAGGTGGCTAGCGAGCACCAGCATGAGAAATGCAATCGCGGGGATGTGCAGGCCGAAGTCACTCAGACATTGGATCGCCAGAGCAATGATTCCCGCGAACGCGCCGAGGACGAGGGTGCGATCGGAATGGGTCGGAGCGTTGAGCCATGCACGCTTCGCCTGCCGCACCACACCGATCAACAAGGCGCAGGCCAGACCGACCCCGACGGCTCCCCCCTCGAGCAACAACTCGACATACTCGTTTTCAGCGTGTGCCGCGAAGGCCGTATGGTCCCAGGTCATGAAAGGAATCGCCGTAAAGCCAAACGCTCCCAGCCCCGTTCCCCAAAGCGGGTGCATCAGCCAGCCGCGGAACACATCGCTCCAGATACTGGCTCGGAGCTGATAGGCATCCCCTTTCCGATCGAGGATCGTCCCCAGCCGGGCGAGATAAGGTGCGGCGTCACCCACGACGAGCAGGAAAAGCGCGAGCAAAGTCAGGGCTGCCAGTAGCGCGGGCCAAACCCGAAACCGCTGCACACGGAGACTCCAGAGGACAATAAATACGGAAGCGGCGACCATCGCCAGGAACCCGCCGCGCGAGTGAGACGTAATGATCCCGAGCACCAGCATACCGACGACGTACGCGGCGAGGACCCAACCCGTCCGCGTCGCCGGCCCCCGGTTTGCCGCTTCACTTCCCCCTAGCAGAAACCCGAGACCGAATCCCAGACCGACGTTCAGGTACTCTGCCAGGTGCGTGTGACAGACGAATGGGCCCCCGACCGACCAGCCGTTGGTCGAGTCGACGGGAATCAGCCAGTAAATCTTTCCGTTCCACGTTAATGCCTGAATCAGAGCGAAGAGTGCTAGAAACGTCGCGTTCAGAGCGACCACCCAGCCGAACCGGCGCAGGGCGCCGTACCCACTGGCGAAACTCGTGATGGACTGCATGAGCAGCCACGCGGCCGACAGCCGAAGCGTCGCATCCCACGTCGCCCCGGGTTGCTGGCTGAGAGTGGCTCGAGGAAGCGTAACGGCTGACGCGGAGTGCGCCGCGATTTGCTCAGGAACCTCCGGCAAGAGCGTGCGCCGTAGGCTCGCGGATGAAGGGTCAAGGACACTCAGAATCGCCGAAGGCAACGAAGTTGACTGGGCCAATCCCAGCAGGACCAGTCCTCCGAGGGCGAGACTCGGACCGCTCGTCAGGTTTTTCGCGAGGGCCGTAGGGCGCACGAAGCACGCGGCGATGGTCGCAACGAATCCAATTCCCAACGCGAGCACAAGCTCGCTCCAGGCCTGGACCGATCCCAGCATCCAGGGCGCGGCGAATACCAGGACAAGCACCGCCCCTTCAGCAACGTGCTGTGCCCCGAATCGCGGGTTTTCTTTCGCGCGTTCATGTTTTCGAATCGTTAACATGATTGATAAGCTTTTGGAAGGAAATCCCGACTTTCCCAGATCCGTCTCGACCAGTATGGCTCATTTACATTCGGTTTTTCAACAAAGGGGTACGGTCGAACGAACCGAAGGAGTCGTGGCTCGCGACCGAGGTAACAAGCGTTTTCCTAACCCGTTGCGGACTTTCCGTGGGGGTGAACTCGAGTGCTGAGTTTCCGGCTTTGGGGCAATCTCGGGACTGTACACGTTTGGTCCCACCCGCAGGGCGCGAGAGCCCCGGTGTGGGTGCTGCGTGGTCTGTGCCACGCCCAGCTACCGGGTCTCTCACAGTGACCCAGTCGAGATTGGCGCGGGTTCTCTGAGAATCTGGCGAACCCAGTTGTGTTTCGGAACACACGGACGTAAAGTATACAAGGTGAAAGCAAACATTCGGGTCAGGAGGGGCTTTTCCATGACTCCGCAGCGCGTCGTCGTGCTTCTTGTGCTCGCGATTGTCGCAATCGCGCCCCTTTGCTCGGTCCTTGCCGCGTCAGCGGAGAAGCCACTCACGGCGCCATCCACCGCTGCTCGGCGAGAGTTTGTCAACTTGATCACTTCGGCTCGCCCCAACAAGAATGGGGCGGCAAAAATCACTCATGGGCGGAACCTCCGGGCATTCGGGCCTCCGATAACGATCGTCCAATGATCGTTCGCTTGGCCGCGAACGTCCCGCCGAGCGAGGAGAAGACAGAAGGTGGCCCCCGTGTTAGCTTTGTGTCGTCTCTCGCTCGTCCCTGTGTGACTTCGCGAATCCAAACTCCCGGCCGAAGAGCTGCTTCTGGGACCGCTGCCCACCATGGAATTGTGTCCCACTTTATCGCGATTCGATAACCTCATCTCACCGCTGGCCCCTTCACACCGCGAACGCCGCAAACTTTGCCGCGAGCCCTGGTTGATCCTGTTGCTCGTCGTGCTCGTTCCCGCGTGCACCGAGTCTGTCCCGGTCGAGGTGCCTCGAACGGCGGATCAGCCCAAGTCACCCCGGGTAAGCGGGTCGACTTCGGTCGGAGGCGAAACGCTACCCGTTGATATTGTAATCAATAGCACCGGTTTCTCGATCAAGACGGCGGATGGTACGCTCCGCGGCGCCCGGGTCACGCCGGGCCAGCGTCCGTCAAGCGAGTTGTACCGCCGCTCCATCAAACAGGTAATCGAGTTTTATCCGAAATCTCTCCTCGAAAAGATCAAATTGCGCAAGATTCTTGTGTGCGAAGGCCTAACCTTTGACGAGACAGCGTGTTTCGCCTTCACCGACGTTGTGAATGGGTGTATTTATCTCAATGTTAACTCGGGACTCGAGGCGCGATATCTCGAGCGGACGGTTCACCACGAGCTCTTTCATCAACTCGACTTCGTCGGCGATCATCAGCTCGATCCCGACCCGAAATGGGAGTCGCTGAATTCTGTCGATTTTCATTACAGAGGCGACGTCGAGCGACTCCAGGCCGACCCCGCCGAGTCGGCCCGGGATGACGGCCTTCGCGGTTTTTTGAACCGTTATTCAACGGCGAGTCCCACCGAGGACAAAGCGGAGGTCTACACCGCGCTGATTCTCGAACCCGAGAAGCTCAGGAACCGCATGGACGCCGATGTAATCCTTCGGCGTAAGGTCGGCCGGATCCGAGAAATGCTCGATGCATTCGGTCCGTACGCCAAGGTACTGACCGGTTACTGAAGCAAAACAACCTGACCGGGGTGGATACCCGGGCGGGCACATGGGCGTGCGCGGCATAGGCCGCTGATCCGATCGGCGGCGAACGTTCGTTCCGAAAGTCCGAGCGTGCCACTCCACCCGGGAGCAACGCGCTCGTGCTCATCTTGACGCGGGGGCGCAGCGTTTCCCTGGCTTTTGATGTCGCGGACGGACCATCACGCCACGTTGCCTCGTGGCCAGAAGGGCGGTCGGTCTTGAACGGTCGCTCCTGATCGTGATGGGCCAGTAGGATCATAACGAGGTCAGGATCATCCCTTCAGACGGATTTGGCATCTCGCCGAACGTATCGCCAGGGACGAACCGAAGCACGCACCGTCTAACCGATACGCCTGCCAGAACCCGGCACGCCGCGACACCTCACCTGGCCGTCTACAACCAATCTCGAAGTTTCCCGAGCTGATGCATAGCCGGCGATCAGCGCGGAAATCGCGCGCAGGCATTCCAAATCAGCCGAGATTGTTAGATTGAGTAGATTGGATGCTTTGCGTAGTCGAAGTGTAATGCGTAATCTGAATATTTCGCGGATTCTAGTTGAAATGGGTAATATGGGCTGTATACAGTAGAGCGGTCGCACATTGACGAGGGCTCACGGGGAGTGCCTGGTCTGTGAGCGATGGGCCGAAATGGGCCGTGCAGAGCGTTTGAAATCGAGCGTGCGGTCCAACGGGAGATTCACCATGAGCGTGCTGCGACAACTGTGGATGGACGAAGCGGGTTTCATCATTTCTACCGAACTGGTCCTCGTGGCGACGATTCTCGTGCTGTCGATGGTCGTCGGTATGAAAAAGATCAGCAGCCAGGTACTTGCCGAGATGTCGGACGTCGGCAATGCGATCGGGTATCTGGATCAGGGTTACAGCTACGCCGGTGCGACGTTCACGGCGGGTGACGGCAGCTTGCTGGCGAGCTGGGCCGGGACGGGGCTCTTGCAGGATTCAATCGACATTGGCGCCGGCGACTACACAAGCATCGCAGTCAAAGCCGTTCCGGGCGCCGAGCAATAAGCGTGTTCCCATATTGGCTTTGGCTCGAGGGCGGCCCGGTCGTGCGACGTCTGAAGCGTCAACTGCGGGCTGCGTCAGACTGGTCGCCCATTGGAGCCAAACCGACTCGCTTCCCTTCGATGCCCGAGGGCTGGCGGGTCCCTTCCAGGGGCATGCTGTGAGTTGAGGAGAATCGCACCATGAACCACCTCGATCGCTCGCGACTGAAGGGATTAGCTTCAGTCCTCCGGACTAAACGGCGTTGGGTCGTGCAGTCCCGCCAGCTCGTCCCCATGATTGATGGCCTGGAAACCCGCATTGCGCCGGCCGTCGCCGGCAACCTGTATGTCGTCGGAACGACGCTCGTCTACAACGGCAACTTCGCCGACAACAATATCACCGTCTCGGGCACGGATAGTGCGTTCGGACTGACCGATACGGCCGGCGCCATCAATTCGACGGTCCCGGGAATGTCAGCCAATCTTCTCTCTACAGGTATGGCGGTCGTTCCGAGCTACATCCGTTCGATCGCGATCAACGGCCAAAACGGCACGGACGTGATCAACGTGGGTTCACTCTCGACGACGAGGAACCTCATCCTCGCGGGTACGACGGTGAACATCAACAACACCCTGGCCGCCGACAACGTCACCGTTTCCGGCACGTTGGTGAACCTCACCGGTGCGGGCAGCATCTCGACCAGCGGTCCCACCATCGGCGCATTGCCGGTCGCCGGCTCGGTTACGATCAATGCGACGCTGAACGATACGAGCACCGCCACGATCAACACATCTTCGACGATCAGTGGCAACATTACGTTCAATGGACCGGTCGTGGGCAACACCAACTTAGGCTTGAAGGCGGGCTCCGGCGGCAACATCACGGCAGCCCAGGCGATCACTCTGGGAGGCGGGAGTTTGATCATCGGCGCGCCCCCCGTTGCAAATGGCGATTTGGCCACGATCGGAGCGAACAACGTCAACCTCCACCAGGTCATCTCTCGCGGGCTAGAGATCTTCGCTGCGAACGCTACGAACATCGACGGCAGCGTGATCGCGACCGATGACGTTGACATTTGGTCTAACCTGGATGATTCCGGTCCGCAGGGTTTCACCCAGGAAAACGGCACCATCGTGACCACGGGCACCACCGTCGAGATTTATGTGAACGCCCCCGCCGACACATACCGCAACTACGTAGGAACTGGCACCGGTGGCGCAACGATCACGGGGATCACCGCCGGCGCAGGCGCCTTCGTGTACATCTACACTGGCAACACCTACGCCATAAACCATGACACGCCGCTCAACGGCGGCGGTCCGATCACGTCGGCGAGCGGCTACGGGGGTTTGAATGTGTACATCCCCGGCGGCGGCGAACTGGACGCGGTCTCCGGCGCAGGTGGTGTCAACCTCACGACCTCAGTCGCGAATCTCGAAGCCGGAGACTTCAGCCCTGCGCCGTATAGCGGCAACGTGACAATCCGTAACGCCGGCCAGGCCCTTACCTTGAAGGATGCCTTCCAGCTTGACACCGCCACCAACGGCAACTACAGCATCACCAACAACCTGGGGCTGACGGTCAGCACCACGGCCGCTATCACCGCCGGCGGCACGGGCCACAGCGTCACGTTAACCACGACGAACCCGACATCGGCCAGCGGCGTCCTCACCCTCAGTGGACCGGTCGGCAACTCGGCCGACACGGTCAACCTGAACACGACCGGCAACATCGTTGGCTCGGCGGCCGGCATCGTGACGGCAACCAAGCTGAACATCGTCGCGGGCTCGGGGACCACGGGCACGGCGGGTGACATCGGCAACACCCTTCCTGTCCTTGTGACGTCGGGACAGGGAACGGCGGCGCCGGTTACGGTCAACGCCACGACCACGGTGGGTATCATCGACATCGAGAGCCCCGCGGCAGGTGCCAGTCCCATCACGGTCACCCAGGCGACCAGCCAGAACGGGAACGTCACGTTGCTCACCCACCTGGCCAATGACAACCTTGTCATCGACGGCAACATCGCCACGGCGAACGGCGGCACCGTGACGCTCAAATCCGATCAGGATGTCACAATCCTGAGTGGATCGAACGTTACCTCGGATACGGGCCTGGTCACGCTCACCCCGGGCGCTCTCACCGGCGCTACTTCAGGCAACCTGACCGTCGCGTCCGGCGCAACGGTGGCGACGGGCGGCGCGATCACCGTCACCTCTTCGGTTGCGACGACTGCGCCCGCGACCAACAACATCGACATCTCCGGGACCCTGGCGGGATCGGGCGCGGTCACCATCAACGGTGTCACCGGCGCCGCGCCAACCACGCTGGACATCAGTGGCGCCATCGCCTCCAGCAAGGCAGTGTTGATCGACACGAGCGCGGGCACCGGCGTCCAAGTCCTGAACATCGGCGGCACAATCGTGTCGACGACGACAACCGATATTAAAACCGGCGCTGGCGGTGTGATCTTGAACACGACCGGCACGATCAACTCGACGGGCGATTTCACGATCACTCCGGCTGCGGGCGCGATCACGTTGAACCTCACTGGGTCGATCACTTCCGGCGGATCGGCGCAGTTCGACAGCAAGCTTGCTCCGACCGTCGTCGTGCTCACCAATTCCGGCTCCATCACAGCAGTTACCACTGTCGCGATCGACGACTCGTCAGGCACGGGCAGCCTGCTCGTGACGAACTCGGGTGCGATCAAGGGAGCAGCCGTGACGATCAACGGTTCGAAGGCCTCGAGTGTCCTGTCGCTGGGCGGTTCGCTCACGGCGACGGCAGGCAACGTCGCTATCTCGACGGCGGCTGGCACGGCAACGAGCTCAATTGTCGTTTCGGGCACGACCAGCGGCACGGCGGATACCACAATCACGACCTCGACCACGAAGGCCGACAATCTGGTCGTGACTCCCTCGGCAACCCAGATCGACTTCACCTTCGGTGCCTTTGCCAACACGCTCCAGATCAACACGGCGATCGGCAACATCGTGGCGGCCGACTCGGCGTTTGCCTCCGACATTACGTTCACACTGGCCTCTGGCCTCACAAAGTGGCACAGGACGATGGGAATGGTGACTGTCACCCCCACCGTGCCTTGATCGGCGCCTCTGTCGAAAGATGGCGACACTCGACAACAAAGAACGGGGCGTCCGGAATCTGGGACGTCCCGTTTCGTTTTTCTGCCAGGTTCATCCCCTGTGTCTTCCGGGCACTTGCGCAAACCCACTCCGTACCGAGACGGGCAACGTCGAAGGCTATGCGCGGGTAGGCACGTTCTCGCTTCAGGATTCCCTACCTGAGTGCAGCCCATAGTCTCCAGAAACATCGCGCATTGGCTGGCACGTTGCGCTCGCTTCGGAGAATCGAACGTCGGCATCGAGCAGGTTTTTCTGCACGGAAAAGACGTTGGCGGTCGATGCCACGCGGTTCAATTGCGTGAAGGAAAGAGGAAGTAGGTGGCCCGGAGCGACCAGATCGTCGCGGAGCGACACGCGGTTCCAGGTTTGTTCGAGGGCACGCGCGACGACTTTCTCGAACAGATCGCGCCCGAGCCGATCGTCTCTCATGGGTCCCTGCCCGTACCTCACCTGGATCCGCGCGAGGCGACCTTCCAGTGCGAGCACGGCGATCTCCTCGCGGAGCCGCGTGCCCGCCCAGCGATCATAAAACCCCCCTCCCTGTGGATTCACATGTTCACTATGCGCGCCCCTGCGCTGTGCTTCGAGTCACATTCGGTCGATCGCGCTTCCCGGATGATCTCATACCGTGGAAATCAAGCGTACCCGTTGCGAATCGAGTCTAACTGTTAAACTGAATGGACTCGTTATTCTGCATTGTCAAAATGTAGTAGGTTGGCAGAATAATCTGAGGATTCTGATTGAAACGGATAATCTAGGGAGGGTATAGTGAAAGGCCGCGTATGGTCGGGGTCTCACGGCAGGCGCCCGCTCGGTGATCGTTGGGCCGAAACAGGGCACGCACACGATCCGAGTTCGAGCGTTTGGCGTTTGGCTCGAAGGCGGTGTCGGTCGTGCGACGTCCGAAGTGTCCGGCGCAACCTGCGTCCGTCTGTCCGGCCGTTGAAGCCAAACCGACTCGCTCCCCTTCGATGCCTGACGGCTGGCGGGTTCCTTCCAGGGTCATACAACGAGTTGAGGAGGAAAGCACCATGAGCATCTTTAAACGCTCGCGGCCGAAGGGCCTGGAGTCAGCCCGACTGAATCAGCGGGAGCGGCGGCCAGCAAGCGCGTCCCGCCGCCTCATCCCGTTCCTGGACGGCCTGGAAACCCGCATCGCACCCGCCATCGCCGGGAACCTCTTCGTTGTCGGAACGACGCTCGTCTACAACGGCAACTTCGCCAACAACAATATCTCCATCTCGGGAACGGATAGCGCGTTCAGTCTGACCGATACCGCCGGCACGATTAGCTCGACGGTTCCCGGCATCACCGTGACGGGTTCGACGGTCTCGGGCACAATCCCGAGCTATATCCGTTCGATCGCAATCAACGGGCAGAACGGCACGGACGTGATCAGCGTCGGTTCACTCTCTACCATGAGGAACCTCATCCTCGCGGGGTCGCTGGTCAACATCACCAATACCCTGGCCACTGACAACTTGACGGTTTCCGCCACGCTCGTCGATCTCACGGGTTCGGGCAGCATCTCCACCAGCGGTCCCGGCGGCGTGTTGCCGGTCGCCGGCTCGGTGACGATCAACGGGACGCTGAATGACAGGAGTACCGCCTTTATCAATACATCTTCGGTGGTCAGTGGCAACATCACGTTCAACGGACCGGTCGTGGGCAACACTTCCTTGAGACTGGAAGCTGGATCCGGTGGCAACATCACGGCGGACCAGGCGATCGATCTGGGAGGCGCGACTCTGTTGATCGGCTCGCCCCCGCCGATTGGCGGCTTCGTCACGATCGGAGCGAACAACGTAAACCTCCACCAGACCACCGCCGGCCTAATCGAAATCTTCGCCGCCAACGCCACGAACATCGACGGCAGCGTCATCTCGTCTGCCGAGGTTGAGATCTGGTCCAACCTGGATGATGCCGGTCCCCAGGGTTTCACGCAGGTCAACGGCACCATCGTGACCACGGGCAACCTCGTCCAGATCTATGTCAACGCCCCCGCCGACGAAAATCATAATTACACAGGGACCGGCACCGGCGGCGCAACGATCACGGGGATCACTACCGGCGCAAACGGATTTGTGTTCATTTACACAGGAAACACGTACGCTGTGGGTGCCGACACGCCGCTCAATGGTGGCGGTCCGATCAGGTCCGGGAGCAGCTCTGGAGCTTTGAATGTCTACATTCCCGGAAGCGGCGAACTGGACGCGGTCTCCGGCGCTGGTGGTGTCGACCTCACGACCTCGGTCGCGACTCTCGAAGCCGGAGACTTCAGTCCTGCGCCGTTTAGCGGCAGCGTCACCATCCGTAACACCGGCCAAGCCCTCACCTTGTCGGACTCGAACCAGCTTGACACGGCCAGCAACGGCAACTACACCATCACCAACGACCTGGGAATGACCGTGAGCGCGGGCAACTTTGGCCCCGTCACTGCCGGCGGCGCGGGCAACAGCGTTACGCTGACGACGACGAACCCGAACGCCACGGGAACCGGCGCTGATGCCGGCTTCGGCGACATCACGCTGTTGAGCGGCGGCGTGACCGCCGATACGGTCAACTTGAATAGCACCGGCGACATCAACCACACGGCGGGGACCATCACCGCTTCCAGGTTGAACATCAACGCTGGCTCGGCCTCCTTGGCTGCCACCCCAACGGGGAATGTCGGGGCGACGGGCGCTGCAGTGCAGGTAACTTCGGGAACGGCCTCACCCATTGTGGTGAACTTGACGACCACCAACGCGGTCACGACAGGTAAGGGCGGCGCGCTCGGTGTCTGGATCACCGACAGTACAAGTCCGATGACCATTGCTCAGGCCACGGCCAACAGCGGTATCATCAACCTTTCGACCACCGGAACGGCGGCTGGCGATAACCTCGTCGTGAACGGAAACGT
>DAIDJG010000135.1 GCA_027451445.1 Singulisphaera sp. | reverse complement strand
TCGGGTGCGCCGGTCGACTCCGTAGCGGTCCCCGCGCTCGTCGCGGCCGGGGCGGCCGTCGGCGGGAACGCGGCGCTCGTGCTGAAACCGGGCCACTGTGTGTTCGGTACGCTGCACGCGCTGAACGTCGGCGAGCCGTCCCACGGCGGCGCGCGGGCCATGTATGCGGCGATCCAGGCACTCCGCGAACTCGGTGGCGTGCCGGTTGCGACCGCGAAGGATCTCGTCCGCTGGCTCGATAACCCCGGGCGCGGGCTGCTGGTCGCGCGCGAAGACGCGACGACGTGGCTCGCGGATCTGAGCGCGCCGCGCAAGCGTGAGGGCGAACCGTCCGCCGACCTCTGGCACCATGCCCTCCGCGGCGTGCCCGGCGGGGCGAGAAAGACGCCGTTGCTGTCGTTCTGTGGCAGCGTGGCGCCCGAGGTGCTCGGCCACTTCGGCCGAGGCCCGGGGCGAGGGCGTCTCGGGGGGTCGCGGGGAAGCGAGCTGCTCGATCATATGCTCGTCGTGCTGCCGGATCCCGTTCCAACGCCATACTGGTCGGACGAAGGCGTCCCCAAAGCGACGACCGACGCCTGGTTTGCCGCGCTGAAATGGCTCAGGCTGCACCAACCGGCGGGGCCGCCTGGCGAGGGACTCCGGTGCGAGCTCGTCTTGTTCACGGAGGAGGCCAAGGCGGCGTGGGTTGCCTGGTACAACGCCCGCACCGATGAGTTCAATGCGCTCGGCTGCGACCCGTCGCAGCGCGCGGCCGAGTACCAGCTCCGGGAGATCACGGCGCGGCTGGCGCTGATCGTTCATTTGCTGGACGTCGCGTTCGACCCCGCGCGCAGACCGGGCGATCCGTTGCCGCCGCTGGGGGTCGAGTCGTTGCGCAAGGGATTGCGGCTGTGGTCGTACTTCCGCGCGCAGCAGCGTCGCGTGCGCTGGGTGATCGCGGGAGGGACCCGCGAGCCGGTGACCGGCGCGATCGTCGACTGGCTCCGGCGGACGGGGCGGACCCACTTCTCGGTGAGCGAGCTGACCGACGCCCTGCGCTGGCTCCGCACGAGGCCGGACGAGCCTGAGTCGGCCCTTGAGACACTCGAAGCGTGTCATGCCATCCGGCGTCGAGCGGACGCGCCACGCCCTGCCGGGAGTGCCGGCCGGAAGCATAGCCCGATCTACGACGTGCACCCGGCGCTGACGGGTCAAAAAGGTGGAGACGCCGCGACGACCGAGCGGCGTGCGGAGCCTATTTCGGATATCTCGGATATTTCGGAGCCGTTTTCGCCCGCAACCACGGGCGTGCAACACGCGGTTCAAAATGGTGAAGAGGCCGCCGCGACCGAGCGGCGTGCGGAGCCTATTTCGGATATCTCGGATATTTCGGAGCCGTTTTCGCCCACGTCCACGAGCGGTTCCCGGGCCTTCGCGGTTCCAAGAGGCGGCGCTGCCGTAGCGCCCGCCCGGCGCGGGGAGTCTATTTCGGATACGTCGTGAGACTGCGGCAAGGAGGCCGGGCGTCGTTATCCGTAACCCCGACGTGGGATTACGGCGGTTTACGGTCGCGTTGCGCACACGGGAGGGCGAGGCTCCGTCCGAGCCGGCGTTGATCTATCGGCGAGTCTTCGAGCCGATGGATCATCGCGTGCGGCCCCGGGGAACCGCGTCATCACACGCGATGTTCCGAGGACTCGAAGACTCGTCCTCCGAACAAGGCTGGCTCGGACGGAGCCTCGCCCTCCCAAAAACATGCTGGTGCCGAACATAAAATCATTCACGTCGAAAGGACGTGCTGTGGAGCGGCACCAACGGCAAGGAATGGGCGCGCCGCCGATGCGATGAAAACAACGAAATCCTTGCCAGCAAAAATGGTCGGAACTCCGGCGTGAATCCGCATTTATACATCATGAAGGGGTGTTAGAACTCACGAGCGACCAGGAGCATATCGAGTAGGGACCTCGCGCATGGCGACGCGCCGGCTACGATGCGGCCAATGGCAACCCGTCGACCCACAGGACGAGAATCGGATGATTTGAGGCAGCCTCGATTGAGCAATCGACGGCGATTCGTTTTTAGTTAAGTTGGACGTCGCCTGGCGCTGGCCCGTCTTCAACTCCGGTGAATGGGGACTATGGCAACGGCTCCGATACCTGAAACGCAACCGAAAGCAGACGGGAGGATCACAGAACGCGTCCCGAACGCTCCCCCTTCCCAAGATGACGTGACTGAGCCGGCGCCGGATCTGTTCGCACGCGGTCAGGCCGCGCACCGCGAGGGCAAGCACGACCACGCCGTTGACGACCTCAGCCGGGCGATTCTTGTCGATCCAAGGAGTAGCGAGTACCGCTGGCAGCGAGGGTGGACGTACCTCGCGCTCGGCCGGCTCGACGATGCGGCGAACGACTACCGCGAGGCGATCCGGCTCAGGCCCGGGTTCCCCGATGCCCACAATAACCTCGGCAATGCGCTCCGCATCAAGGGGAAGGTCGACGACTCGATCCCCTGCTATCGCGAGGACCTCCGGCTCCGACGGCTCTATCCCGAAGCGCACGACAACCTCGGTATTGCGCTCGGCGCCAAGGGCTGCCACGACGCGGCCATCGTCTGTTTCCAACAGGCACTTCGGCGGAAACCCGACAGACGGCGTCTCGCGTTCGTGACGCAACGAAAAACGGCGATTCGGATAATGCGCCGAATCGCCGACTCTCTGGGTTTCAGCCCATCCCCTCGCGAGTCCCTTTCACCGGCTCGCCTTCTGCCCCGTGCGGCCGCGTTTTTCGAGCGTCTTCCGAAAGTCCTCTTCTTGCTTTTTCAGAATCGACCGCAGCTCGTCCTTGGCGCCCGGGCGAGTCAGATCCTGGCCTTTCTGCGTGATGGCGATGAACCCAATGCACATCTCGTCGGTCGTCCCTTCGCCAAAGCCGACCGTCTTTGGCGGCTTGCTCGGGTTCCGCGGGTTCTGGTCCGAGTTGTCGAAATGAGCAACCACCTTGACGACCGTTCCCTTGGGGAGATCGATCGGCTTCTCAAAGTAGTAGGTGTTCTGCCAGTTAAAGTCCCAGTCGAGGATCTTGATCAGCTCCTCGCTCGTGCCGTCGGGATAGGTCGCGGTCATGACCATGTTGCGACCGAGCAGGTGCATGTGCGGCGTCACCGCCAGCCCCTCCAGGTCGGTCGGAGCCTTCCACTCGGCTTTCACCTCGATGTTCGCATCTCCCGGCGCGAGCTTGAAGCTCGTGTTGATCGCGGCCGCCCAGTGCATGATCTGCTTGACCGGTTTCTTCGCGAAGTGAAGTCCGATCCGCGTGCGGTCCGTCTCGACCTTGCCGCTCGGATGATAGTGAATCTGCACGAGGACGTCGGCCTTCTTCGGCAGAATCCGCCCGACGCCTTCCGGCAGCCGGCTGGCCTCGTTCCCGGGAGCCCAACCGCCCAGGTCGCCGTGAATCTCCACCCCGGGGCCCGAGAAGCAGGTGTAGCCCGGCCCCGCATCGCGCTCGTCACGCTTCCGCGCCTCGCCCGAGGTATCGGTGTACGTGAGGATGTGATGAACGACCCGCCGATTCCCCGGCCGATACTCCACGGCTTCAATGTAAACGTCATCGGGCAGGTTCGTTGGGATCACGAAGCAACGGTAAATGTCATCGCCCGAGGCGGGGACGGTGTACGGTTCCGGCAGTTCGACAACCAGTTCAGGCTGGCCGAGCTTCCACTCTTCGGCGAACGAAACCGGCTGCGGCATGTCGGCCGGGTCGCCTTCGGGAGCGCCCACCTCATTCCAGGCCGAGAGGATGGCGATCTCGGTGGTCGACAGCGATCGGTCGTGCTTGAACCTCGGCGCGAACTGAGGGGCCGGCTTCCACGGAGGCATCTTGCGCGTTTCAGCGACTTCTGCGATATCGGCGGCGCGCTTGCGTGCCTGCTCATAAGTCTCCAACGCAAACGGTCCCACTTGTCCCCGGCGATGGCATTCCTGGCAGTTCTTCTGAAGGATGAACGCGACGTCGCGCGTGTAGGTCGGCCGCAAATTCGCCTGCGGCGGGTCCGGCAAAGGGCAGCCGATCGGTGTGACGAAGGCCGAGGCAACCTCGCGTCCTTCCAGCACGGCGACAATGGCATCGTGGAGCTCGCTCGTTGCCGGGTTGGCGTTCCGCTTTTGCCGCGCGACGAACTGGTCGTCGATCCGGCCGTGATAACGGATCCGGCTCTGGTCGTCGAGCACGAACGCCTCAGGGGTCACTGTCGCGCCCAGGCGGCGGGCCACCGATCCCACGCGATCGCGCGCGACGGGGAACTTCAGCTCGAAGTCCTTCGCATGCGTCAGGACCTCCGCGTCGGAGAGGTCGGGATCCACGCAGAGGCCAATCAGTTTGACCTGGCCTTTGGGAAACTCACTGGCCATGCGGTTGAGCGCAGGGCTGTAGGCGTTCGAGATGGGGCATTCGGACGAGTAGAACACGAACACGGTCGCGCCTTTCGGCGAGGGCGTGATATCGAGCGGTTTACCGTCGGGTGAGGCGATGTGGGGGAGTTTGACCTTGGGGGCCTCGGCACCGTTGCTGTGGCGCGTGAGCACGAAAGCCGCGAGACCCAGGAAAATGAACGTCCAGAGCCGTCTGTGCGCCGGGTTGTACCGGTTCATGAAGCGATGTCCCCCTACGGACCGTTGAGGCGGGGGATGATCACCACCAGCGCAAGGTCCTTGCGCTCCCCGCCGTGAATGTTGGCGTCTTCGTCGCATCTTATCTTACCGTCAAGCGGTACCCTCTCCCAGCGGAGATCGCATGAGGATCGGGAGGTTAGCGAACAGCGTCGCTTCGAACCGCCGAAGGCGCATGGGGCGAATGCGCACTCTCGGGCTCGCCCGCGGCGGAAAAGGCCATGAGCAGGAAACCGGCCAGAAGTGCCAGGGACAGCTTCAATCGATCGTGAGCGTGGAACTGGAGCTCGGGAAGTAAGTCGCTTAGCGCGATACAGAGAAACGTGCCGGCGGAGAACGCCAGGGCATTCGAAGTCAGGGCCACGCCGCTGGCCGGTGACATCTCGCGAAGGCCGACGAAGAAAATCAGGACGCCGAGTGGAATCATCAGCGCAAAGCCGAGGTTGACCAGGTGGGCCTGGATCCTGGGGACCCCTGCGCGAAGCATCAAGCTGACAATCGTCAGAGCATCGGCCGGTTTATGAAACAGCGTGGCGACGAAGACGCCCAACGCCGCGCCGCCGATCCCTCGGTGCGAATCCGTTCGGGACGCCACCGCACTCGCGAGTGCGACCCCCCCCGCCAGCGAGTGGGCCGCGAGCCCAAAGGCCGCCGCGCCCCAATGCAGCGAGGCCCCTTTGGAATCGGACGCTTTACCCCCGGGCGCGGAGTCGTGGAGCAAGCCCGCGGCGTGCCCGCGTCCATGCGCGTGCGCGTGCGGATGGGTGGGGCAAGGTTCGTCGGGGTCCGCGGGTGCTTCGTGATGGTGGAACGCGAAGAAGCGTTCGAGGAAGAACAGCGACAGCAGCCCGACAGCCGACCAGTGGAGGGTCCCCGCGGAACCCATATGCACGGCTTCGGGGAGCATGTGGAAAAAGGCAGCACCGAGCATCGCCCCGGCGGAAAAGCTGAGATAGACCTGGAGCCTCGTGTGCGTGAGGCTGTTGGCGAGCGGGAGCAGCCCCCCAAGCAGGCTCACGCCGACGATCGCCGCGCAAAACAGGGCGATGGTCAAAACCATACGAACCGCGCCTCGCTGGGCCATCCCTGGCGCTGGGGCCTTGTGCTGTCCAGGCCGTGCGGAAATAATAACATGGAGAGATCGACTCGTCGCGGGCGCTCATCCCCTGGGGGGGAACTCATGTCCAAGCTGAGCGAACCGGAAATCCACGATCGGATGAGCGTTGCCAAGGGGTGGGACCGGCATGGCGACATGCTCGCCCGTTCCTGGCAATTCCCATCGTTCCGCCGCGCCCTGGAATTTGTCAACCAGGTCGGCGCGATCGCCGAGAAGCACGACCACCACCCCGACATTCTCTTAAGCTACCGCCAGGTGCAGCTCCAGCTTTCGACCCACTCGGAAGGGGGCCTCACCGAGCGTGATTTCGAGTTCGCGTCGGAAATCAACGCGCTGCCGACGGACCGCTAGGCCGTTCGAGCTCGATCCCCTCAGCGCCTTCCCTGCCGTAACAAAGAGAACCCCCAGCCACTCGGGCCGGGGGCAACAGTTTCCGCGGCAGGATTTCGCTGCGACGCTCGACCTCAGCTCGGCCGCTTCGGGCCGGACTGGCCCGGCGCCAGGCGACGATACTTCGTCTTGGGCAAGTTATACACGCCCTGCTCAGGCTTCCAGCGTTCGTCTTCCTGGAGAAGCGCCAGCCGTTCCGCCCGCGTCAGCACGTTCCGGGCGCGCGCCATGCTGCTCGCCTTCTTCAGACTCTTGTCGATGGACATGGACCCCAAACTCCCTCTGCGGCAGACCTCGGCGGCACTTCGGTAAACCCACCCGTGCCAGAGAAAGGGAATATCCTACAGTTTGCCACACCGCTGAGCAAGCCGAGTATCCAACGATCGAACGCAGCGGGTGCACGTCAGCTTCTGTGCCCAACCGTATGGTGTTCAAAACGTCAATAGAGGAAACCCATTTTTCGTGTTAGCTTTCGGCAACGTTGGTGGTCTGGAGAAGGGATTTTGAGGTCCAAGGAGCACACCCATGGATGGGA
>DAIDJG010000134.1 GCA_027451445.1 Singulisphaera sp. | reverse complement strand
GCATGCCCTGGAAGTCGATCCGGACGGCACCCGCGCGTCCGGATCGGTACTGTCTCCTCTATTTGGGCGATGCGCAGTGCGGACTGGAAGGGTGGGGAAATCTGCTCAAAGCCGCGCGACAGCGTAGGCCGGACGCCGGGTTGATCCTGCTCGCAGGAGACCTCGTCGATCGAGGCAACGAACGGACGAACTGGGATCACTTCTTTCTCCGTGCGGCCGGGGTTTTCGAGAGCATTCCCTTCATGCCGGCGGCCGGGAACCACGAGTATCTCGATCGAGGTCCCCTGCTCTACCGATCGTTCTTCTCGCTTCCAACGAACGGTCCGCGCGGTATCGACCCCGGTCTCGTGTATTCGTTCGAGTATGGGGACACGTTCATCGCCGTGCTTGATAGCACGCAGGCTGTCTTTGACCGCAATTCCGCACGCTCACAGGCCGACTGGATCGATGCCGCGTTATCCCGAACGCACGCGACCTGGAAGCTCGTCATGTTCCATCACCCCCTGTACGCCTCGCACGCGACACGCGATTACCCCGTTCTCCGGGAGGCGTGGCTCCCAATCTTTGACAAGCATCACGTCGACCTAGTCCTTCAGGGGCACGACCATGCGTACCTACGCACGTACCCGATGCGGGCCAATCAGCGGGTGTCCAATCCTGAGGAGGGCACGACGTATATCGTCTCCGTCTCGGGTGAGAAGTTCGTTGATCAAGTAACGCGCGAGTACTCGGCCGTCGGATTTACGAACGTGGCGACCTACCAAACGATCGATGTCGATGTCGCGGCGCGTCGCTTGTCGTATCGATCCTGGGACATTTCCGGCAAGGAAAGGGATTCACTCGTGATCCAGCGAAGGCCCGAAGGCAGGCACGTCGCCGATCGTCTCAACGGATCCCATGAACGTCAGCGGTGAGATTTGAGCGGGGTCGCGCTCTGCACCATCTGGACCCACGCCGCAAGCTTGCCTCCTCGCTGTTCCGCGACCATCTTGCAGTACTGCCCGCCAAACCATAACGCCCAGGCCAGGGCGACCCAGCCCCGCCAGTCGATGCGACGCGTTTGTGAGATGTTTCTCGCGTTTTGCGGACCGGATTCGTGTGTCGTAGCGGGACCGGACGACGAGAGATGTGCGGCGACCGACGGAATCGGTGCGTTACTCCCCCACCCCCCCAGCCCCCCCTTCCCAAGGGGGGGAGTTATATGTTTCCCTGCTTGCGAAGCGGAATGGGTGGTTCGGCGTGTGCTGTCCGCGGGCCCATTGAGAGTCGCTTTAGAGAGCGGCATGCGGTGATTCCTCCCGGTGAAGGCGGCCCCACCAGCGACGAGACGTGCGATAGACGCGCTCGGGCGTAATCCGCGTCAGACACGGATGATCCATGAGAGGACAAACTTTGTTGTGACACGGCTGGCATGTCACACGATGTCGTATCACGAGCGACCGCCTCGACCACGGTCGCCACTGGCGGACGTCGTTGGTTCCACTGAAGAGGACGACAGACGGGACACGGGCGCACGCAGCAAGATGCGAGGGTCCGGAGTCGGCTCCGATGAAGAAATCGGCCCGCTCCAATAGGGCCGTGGTCTCGGAAATCGTGAGACGGCCGGTCCAGTCGCGCAGGTTCTTATGGTGGGGCAAGGAACGCGAAATGGACTTCGCGTCCGAACCGCCGACCACGAGCACCCGCCATCCGTCCTCGAGAAAATGCGAGATAAGTGCGTTCCAGTGGCGGTCGGGCCATCGTTTCGCGAGCGTCCCCGCTCCCGGATGAATGGCGACGAGCGGTGCACTCGCCCCAAATCGGCCCGCATGAAGGGCATCCGGTTCGTCTCGATGGTCGAGGAATGCAGGTGTCACCGCCCGAGGACGATCACGAACCTGGCGGGTGGTCACAATCTGCCGCCCGCGTTTCGCACGAACGCGAAACGACCTGCTCAGCGAGCGACCAACCCTGATGCGGTCTCGATCACTGACCGGAACCGAAACGCGTGGCGGGTCGTTACACTGGATTCCGAGGCGATCGGCCAGTGCGATTCGCGATTCCACTTCGTGCCGGCGCGGCACCCACGCCACAACGTCCGTGAGTAGGAACCCACCTCCGCCCATCGCCCAGCCGAGCCGGCGAGGGATCCCCGCAAGAGTGAGCACAAGCACGGAAAGCACATCACCCCGCACGTCGATTCCGAGGTCGTAGCTCTCCTTACGGAGCGACGTGCCCAGCCTCCACACCGCGGAGAGCAGAGCCGTCTGCCCGGGGCGGCGGTCGAACCAACTGCGCTCGGCGACGTGCACGCGGCGGATATTCGGATCGGCCTCGAAGACCTCGCGGTTGCTCGGCGAAGCGAGCACGTCGATCTCGGCCTCAGGGTAAGCAAAACGCAGGCGCTCGAGCAGCGGGCTTGTCAGGACGGCGTCACCCATGTGATCGAGTTGGACGATCAGGATCCGCTGGGGCGCGTCGATCGTTTGCGCTGCTCGGACGAGCCGCCAAATTCGCAACGCGGCCGAGCCCAGCAGATCGAACACGCCGACCAACACGCGCCAGCGCCACTTGCTGTAGCGATAGCGGCGAACCGGCACAGAGCTGGGTCTACGCGATGAGTTGGTCATAGACCTCCGCCGTGCGTGCCGCCACCTTCGACCAAAGGAAGTGCGTTTCGATGTGACGTGCGAGCCCAGGGTCCGGACCGTTCTTCCACGCCTTCCGTATGGCCTCCTGGATCTCCCGGCATCTCTGGGGACGGGCGTATTCGACGTGCGTGCGGAAATACTCGCGCGTGCAGCCGTTCGGCGTGATTACGATCGCGCAATGCGCCAGCGCCGCCTCGAGCGCGGCGAGACCCGGCGTTTCGAACCAGCTCGGCAGTGCGAAAACCCGCGCGGCGGCGAAGGCCGACGCGAGCCAGGGGTCGTCATGTTCGACGGCGGGATACCAGGTCACACCGTCGCCGCCGATTTCGCGGCAGGCTCGATCATACTCATCGAAACCAGGAGCCGGATTGCCGATCGCGACCAGCGGCACGCCCAAAGAACGCGACGCTTGAACCAGGCCGAGAACGTTCTTTCGGGGCTCGATCCGACCGACGTAGAGGACGAACGGATCATCACCGTACCGCGATCGGAAAAGTTCCGGATTAGCACGCTCGAAGCGCGAGGAGACCCCATTGGGCACGACGTGGATCGATTTCGGCTCCGCGCCGAAGAGGCGGATCAACTGCGCGGCCTCTGCCCGCGAGTTGGGCAGGATCGCATCCGCCGCCAACAAGAGCTCGCGCCGCCACGTCGGCCACTGCGGGACCGCGGCCTTGAGGCTCCACTTGGCCAGGTTCGCAAGCCCCTGGAGCCGATGTTGCGCCGTCGCGTTCATGGCCCAGGCATCGATCCAGCAAATGGGTGAGAGGACGACGGGGATGTGACGCATACGAGCCATACGGGCCAGTTCCAGACCCTCGCGCGACATCCCAAAAAGGTGGAGCAAGCGAGCGTCGTCAATCCGGTCGCACCAGGGGTTGAAGAGCTTCACGCGGTGTCCCAGGTCTTCCAGATGTTGACCCGTCTGGACGAGTTGGTTCTCGCCGCCGCCGGGTGACTGGAAAACCGTCGAGGGAGCGTGGAAAAGGATGGATCCGCGATCCATCTCCTCGGTCGAGCGCGCGGCGCACCATGACGAGGGTGAAAGCGGGGCTAACCCCGAGTCGATCGCGCGGTCGATCATGGTCAGGCTCCCGTCTTCCGCGGACCTCGCCAGGAGCGCAGCCGTTTCTTGACGCGTGCGGCCCACGTGCTCCCGGTCAGTTCCTCGAGGGGTGTGACCGTCTCCCAGTCGAGCACATCGCGGACGGCCGCTTTCAGGCTGGGGGACCAGGGCACGGGGCGTGGGGCCGGCAGGTCGAGCCGGAGATCCCTGCGCTCATAGACCAGGTCTTCAAGTCGTAGCATCGTGCGAGGATTGAGAAGCGGCAAACTCGAGACGTGCTCGCCACGTCGAATCTCCAGACCCAGCGGGTAGCGTGAATCCCAATCGTCGAACTGAACCTCGAATCGCCCTTCCGGCTTCGCCACCAGCGACCATCGACGCTCACTGCGCCAGCGCCACCACGCGGCGAACTCGGTCAAGGTCACTCGCCACAGCAGAGGATTCGCCACGGTCGCCGCATCGAGTGCCGAGAGCACTTCAGGAATACGCGCGAGCCGGCGCTCGGGATGCCCGTAAACGAACGCAGGCTCACCCGCGGCAATCTTCGAGCGGACGACCGAAACGAGGTAGTCGGCGATCACGCGGCCCGGAGTGGCGCCGGTTTCGAGGAAGAGACCTTCGCAGACCGGATGAATCGGGACCTGAAGCACGCGCGAGAACCGTGCTTCGTCGTGACGCCACGGGAAGAACGGAAAGTCATCGTGACCGAGCTGAAAGTCGGATGAGTACTCGTACCCCAGGTCCTCGAGCGCCGAGTCGAGCCCCTGATTCCAGCGGCCGTGCGGTGCGGCAAATGCGTTGGGATGAAAGCCTGATTCGGCCAAAATCACGTGGGCACGCATCAGGTTGCGGCGGTTCGCCTCGGGATCGCGATACACGACGTGGTGATGCCCGTGCGACTGCGTGTCGAAGCGCAGTAAATCCTGAAGAATGGTGGCGTGTTCGCCGTACGCACTCGTACTGACGAAGTGCGTGCAGCAGTCTTCTACGCGGCGCCTGGCGCGTGCGAAACGCGCGTAGTCGTCGGGTACCGGCTCGTCGAGATCGACCCGGAAGTTGAACGCCGAGCGACAGGGAAATGGATAGGGCGCCAGTCGCGCCCAGATCCCGCCGCTGCGTAGCACGGCCTGCCGGATTCGGTGCAGCAGTCTCTGGCGGATCGCGGCCCGGTCGTAGCGCGAGACTCGCTCAGTCAACGTTCGCCCGGCGACACGCCAGCTCGCTCTTCTGGCGCGCGTTTCGAGCAGAGCCTTGAATGGGTCGTACGGCTCTCCCGTTCTGAGGCCGTCGATATCGAGCGCGACGTGGTCTGCCGAGAGCGTCACGCGCACGGCCGCGCGCGAAACGCGGCGGCTGTCGTAAAGGACGAACCGGCCCGCACGGAATGAGAGGGGATGGGGATCACGAATCTTGAGGAACGCGACCCCTTCCTGCGCCAGGACTTGTTCCAGACCCGGGGGCGTATCCCAGAGCAGAAGCGGTAGGCAGGGGAGCGGCGTATTTGTGCCGAGGATCTTATCCAACGTTCGAGCCTCCCAGCGCACGTGCTGTCCACAGCGTCAGCAGGCGAGTCCGCGGCACGCGTCGAAAGACGGCCCACGCAGCCTCGCGCGGACTGAGCAAGTGTGTGACGCGAAGATGATCAAACCCAGCGTCGCGCAATCGCATCTTCAGGGCCTCGGGCCAGAACCAGCGCTCGCGCACCGGCCCACCGTGCGGGTACATCCACCGCCCGCGCCGTTCGTCGATTGCTTTGACGGCAAGCGCAGGGATCCAGGGCCGCTTGCTGTTGAGAGCCCCCGCGTTCTTGTCCACGATCGCAAACAGCCCTCCAGGACGCAGAACGCGGTGGACTTCGTGCAACACGTCGTCCATCGCGGGCAAATGCTCAATGACTTCAACGGCGATCACGGCATCGAACATCGCGGTGCATAGCGGCAATCGGCGCGCGGATGCATGGATACGAGGAAGATCGGATGCCTGGGCGAGCATCGCCCGTGAACGGTCCAGCCCGACCACTGTGGCGCCTTCTTCCGCGAGCCTGCGTCCGAACCTTCCTTTGCCGCAACCGAGGTCGAGAATGCGTTGGCCCCGGATCGTGCCGAGGCTTTCGATCAATCCCCGCAGACGGACATCCTCGCGCGGTAGAGTTTGTTTGAATCGATCGTGAAGCTGGTCGAACCGAGCTCCGACCTCGGCCTCAAGGCTCGTCGCAGTGGTCATGACGCCCTCCGCGCACGGATGAT
>DAIDJG010000133.1 GCA_027451445.1 Singulisphaera sp. | reverse complement strand
TGAGGTTTTATTGGAATTGGACCGGCCCCCGGCGCCGATCAGTCGGCGCCGGCGATTAAGGGACAGGACCAGGGTCAGTCCCTACCGTTGCCGGTGCTGCCGGGATAACGAGCGATGCACGTTACAGGAGACTAGGATAATAGGGATATTTTCCTGTGAAATATCCTTATCGCCTTATCCTGACCCTGATGGTTTCCCTCGACTTCGACCTCTTCTCATCAAACCGAGAGCGTCAGAGCTTCCACGCGTCCTTTGAAACCAGCGATTTTCGCAACTCGCAGCGCGAAGCAAGTAGAGTCTTTCGACGACTCGGTTAACGCCAGCCGCAATGCCAATCGTCATACCGTCGGTGTGTCCCTCATCAGCATCGCGCCGCACTACCAGATCTAAGAGTCCACCGCAGATCTGCCGAGCCGCTTCGCGCGTGGACCGTGGCGATGGCGCGCGGCACTCTCGCACTGAGCCCGACTTGTCGAATCCCGGGTGTGGTCGTATAATACCACAGGCGAAAGTAGATTTGAGGGCAGGGATGATCGACTTCGACCTTATCGCCTGGGACCCAGAAGAAAACGTCCAGCACGTGGCCGAACACGGGTTGACGCCCGAAGAAGTTGATTCCGTCCTCGAGAACCCTCTGCGGGAAGGTGCGAGCCAGACTACCGGGCGGCCGGTCGTCTGGGGCTGGACCTACACCGGGCGTCACATCATGGTCGTCTTTGAGGTCGACGATGCCGGCGGGTACGTGGTCATTTGCCCGGTCACAGCGTACGAAGTTCCACCCACGTCATGAATCTCAGGAGTCTCTTCGATGCCCACCACTCCACGCCGCCGCACGCCTGAGTCCGAGATGACCTCCGAGCAACTCGCCGCTATCCAAGAGGTGCTGGCTCGCAGGCGCACCCCAGAAGCAAGGGCTGAAGCCGCACACGTCCGCGCCGCTGTCGAACAGGAGTTTCCCCCTCTGGCACCCGACCCCAGCCTGATCGAACTGGTCACGATGTTGCGGGCGGAGCGAGAGCGGCAGGGACTCAGCTTGACCGACATTTCCGAGCGGAGCGGCTTGGATCGCTCGATGGTCTCACGGCTCGAACTGGGGAAGATCCTTAACCCCACGTTCGCCACGGTGACCGCCTACGCGTCCGCCCTGGGTGTTTCGTTAGATTGGTCGGTTCGTCCCGAAGTTGCGGTCGACGGATACGGACGACCCTACATCATGACCGATCCGACCGAGGCGTCCGCGCTCCTTCAGTTCCTCAGGTCACACGGCCAAGTATGCGTGCTTGACGGTGGAACGACTGAACTCCGAAACGGGGTTTCCGTGCCCGTCATCAGCATCATCGCAATGCCGGAAGGAACAACCCCGAGACTCATTGGACGACTCGTACAACGTTGGCGAACGAGAGGTGTTCTACGGAAGCTTCTCCGAACCCGGCCCCAAGACGTTCGGACCAATTCGGCGACTGACGGCTGATCGAATGGGGGAAAGGCGACATTCTATTTTTTGTCGACCTTGTGAGGTCTTGCGGGTGATTGAGACTCGCTTCCCACCCGAGTGCGATGGCTGTTTGTCGCAGTCGCGGGCGCCACGTCGAACGGCGCTCCTCACACCAGGCGCTGCATCCGAGAGAGGAAAAAACGAACCGAACCGACAGCAAAAATAGAATGTCCGGAATGGCATTTAATACAACAACGTGAAGCGGCATTAAGACTTGTGACAACCGAGGCCTCCTGACACCATGGGTATTTTCCCCACACCCCTGGCACAGGAGGCCCCGCGATGCATCGACGGATTTCTACCATCCTCAATCG
>DAIDJG010000132.1 GCA_027451445.1 Singulisphaera sp. | reverse complement strand
TGGAACACGAAGTCGAGTCACTCGCTGGTGAATTCGCCCGCGTGGGCGCTGCCTTGACCGAATCGATCAATCCGTTGCGAATCGACGGGATCGTTCCTTCCGAGCAAATCGCAAGCGAGCTTGACGCCGCTCGTCGGCGCTTCATCGCCTTGCGCACGAGCGTTCTCTCGCTAGCTGCCGGACTCGAAATGCCCGGCGCCGGGACGTTTCCGGCCGCCAACCTGCGGGATCTCTCGTCGGTGCTCGCCGGGGTGGAACGGTTCGAAATCGAAGGCTCCGAGGCAGCGCGTGCGCGCAAACACGCGCTCGAAATCCTCGGCCGGGTCGCGCAGCTTGCGAGCAAGGACTCGTCGGACTTTCCGCCGCTCGTTGAATGTCAGCAGAAGGCCAGGGACCTCGCGCAGGCGATCGAGGCGTCGCCACAGACCAAGCCTTTGCCGGATGCGCTCGCGTTGGCGGAAGGCGATCATCCCTACAACGCCTTGCTGGCCCTTGCCGAGTCGGACAGCGGGCTGAGCGACGAAGCCTGGGCGCATGCGCTCGAAGTGGTCAGAACCCACTTCGGGAAGCAGCTTTCCGTCGCCGTCGCCCGGTCGAAAATCGTGTCGACGGCTCCTTCTCACGCCTCAGCGCGCTGACCGCGCAAAGAACTTCGCATGGTTTGCCCGAACGTGTCCCATAGTTGGAGTAAGTGAGCACGCGCAGACGGAACCGCGTTGGACTGCCGGGCGGACCCCGGCGGAGCGCGTGCACGTTACGCCGAATAAGGGCGCTGACCGAGATTCCCAGGAGTAGGCTTCCATGACTCAGAGCAGTAATATTCTGTCGCAAGAAATCGCCGTAATGGCGGACGTGTTCTCGGACCTGGGCGAACGGCTGCTCCGTACTGCCCGCGAACTCCACACTCCGGGTACACCACCCCCCGACACCCTAGTCGAAGAGCTTTCCGTATGTCGCCGGGACCTGGAAGGTTTGCGCGATCGGGCGGTTCAACTCGCGGAGTCGTTCCTCGTTACGTGCCCGCCGATCGAGAATCTGAACAGCCTCCAGAGCCTCGCTGCGCTGCTCGACGACGTGGCCGAAGCCGAGATCCGGCAAGCCCGCTCTGACGAAATGCGTCGCCGCAGCCACGCGCTCCTGCAACGCGTGCTCTCGTTGTCGCACATCAGCGATTCGGACCACGCCCCGTTGCGCGGCTGCAAGGAACAGGCCAAGACCCTCTTCGACGAGATCCACGACGCTCACTGGACGTCCTTGCCCGCGGATGCCGAGCGCCTCGCCGAAGGCGAGCATCCGTTCGCGCATCTCTTGACCCTGATTGTGGATCGCGACGAGCTGAGCGACGAGCTCTGGGCCACGCTGCACGAGTCCGTGGCAACCACGTTCGGCAAATCACTCGCCGCCGCGGCTGTCCGTTCCAAGCTGGTCCTCGGGCACGACCTCGCGCCCGGCTCCGAAAACGGCTATCATTCGGAGGATGAAGTGCACGACCACGCGCTCGCCGGTGCAAACTGAGCGCGGTCGTCGAATCGATTGGCGGCAATGTCGGCGGCGACCCTCTCCCGCGAAGGAGAGGGTTGTTTTCGCCTTTGAGAGCGGCGGAAACGGTGAACATACACCTCTCCCCTTGTGGGAGAGGTCGGCACTCAATGAGTGCCGGGTGAGGGGTGCGGGCGAGACCGTCCGCCCGCGGGTTGTGCGGATCTGGATGCTTCACAAGGGCGAGAGCGGTATGTTCTCGCGCAGTGAATGAGCGATTCCCCCTCCGATCGGCGCCGCGCGATCGTAAATCACGCTATTCGCCCATCTCTTTGATTTTCTCACCGGTCTCCTCGATCTTTTCACCTGCCTTCTTTGCCGCCTCACCGGCCTTCTTTGCGGTCGCATCGACGGCGTCCTTCGTTTTCTCGGCGGCGGTGTCGACGCCGGCTTTCACTTTCTCCTTGGTCTCGCTCATGGAAATTCTCCGTGGGTGCGATTAAAATGCAAGGAACTCGACGAACTTCGATGCATTTCGAGTGCCAGTCTGCGGAGGGTCCGGACCGAGCGCTCGCCCACCGTTCCAATCCCATGAACGTGCGCACCTTTTCACTCGTTCTGATGGTGCTCGCCGTCTCAGCTCCGGCAGCCCTTTCGGTTCGTGCGGATGACGAGCCAAAGCCGGACAAGGGCATGCGGCCCGTCCTCAACGCGCTGCTCGAAGCGCACAACGAAGAGCGAGCCAAGGCAAAACTCCCGCCACTGACCGCGAACTCGCAGCTCGAAGCGGCTGCGCTGGTACATGCTCGCGATATGGCCAGGAATCAGATGCTCTCGCATGACGGCAGCGATGGTTCAAAGCCCGTGGATCGCGTCGAGAAGGCCGGATACCACTACCAGCGCACCGGTGAAAACGTCGCGGAGGGGAGCGAGCGCGTGTCCGGGGTCATGCGCCAGTGGATGGAAAGCCCCGAGCACAAGATGAATATCCTTGGCAACTACTCCGAGATGGGCGGGGCCTATGTCAAAAGCTCTGACGGCCAGACTTACTGGTGCGTCGAGCTGGGACTTCCCTGGCCTGAACTGACGCCCCAGCGAGCGCGCACCGACTTCGTCGAGGCGCTCAACGCCGAGCGCAAAAAGGCGAAACAACCGAGCTTGAAGAGCAACCGCGTGCTCATGGCGGCTGCCCAGAAGCACGCTCATGACTCGGCCGCGCGCGACAAGCTCGCGGAAAAGGACGATGACGGCATCACCCCGTTCGATCGGATCCAAAACTCGGGCGCTCGCTTTCGGCGCATCGTCGAAGAATCGGCCTCCGGGATTGGAAGCGCCCAGGAGGTCGTCGAGTCCTTCCTCGAACGGCGAGCCGATCGTGATAACGTGATGGGCAACTTCTCCGACATCGGCGTCGGCTACGCGACCTCCTCGAAGGGAAGGCCGTACTGGTGCATCATCCTCGGAAGGTCGTTCCGCTAAGACATTCTCGTACGTAGACGGTTTGACCCCTTTACCGACGTTACGCGTAGGCTCAAGCCCGCCTCTCTGGAAACGGTGAAGACAATCAGTTCCGCGTGTCAGGATTCGTCGGACGCGGCCCTACTGGCGATTTCTCGAAACACCTCATCAAGGGATCTCTCGCCCGCAATGTAGCCAAGCCGGCGCGGGCGGTCGACGGCCTTGTCAAAGGCGACCATCGCTCGGATCATGATCCCAAATGCCAGCACGGCGTAGCCAAAGGTCCCAAAGACACACGCCGCACACATCTCCGTGTAGTGACGACTCCAATAGAGACCGGTATTTCCCAGCAACTCCGCAAGGTTTTCGTAAGAGATCAGCGTGGAACCCACCAAGACAGGCGTGACTCCAACGGTGATGAGTGCCGTGTCGGGTTCGAGCGGGATGCAGCACAGGGTATAGCCGCCGTTGAGCAGGAGCATGATGCCCACGGTGACGGTCATCGCCTGACTGGAATGCTTGATCCGAAGCGAAACCGCCGTTCCCAGGGCGGCGGCAAACCAGATAAAGACCGACACCTCGACGATCGCGGCAATGAAGCCTACGGGGTGCAACGAACCCGCCGCGAGACCGAGGGTCCAGAGGACGAACAGCAGCAACGCCATCCAGCGAGTGCTCCACACGGCGCCAAACATCTTGGCGAGCAAAACTTGTGAGCCCTCGAGCGGGGTCGCCATCAGGCTCATCCACGTATCGGCTTCGCGCTCGTGAGTGATGCTGGTCGACGCCGCACTCGCGACGGCCAGCACCCACGCGGCATAGGCGACGGCGCTCAGGAAGCGCAAAAACATGCTAAACGCATGACGCGCTGTGTTTTGTGTGGTCGAGCCGTAGCCGTACACGCTAACCTCCCGAAACGCGGCGACGGCCAGGTCAAAACTGGAATAGGCAATGACTCCGCCGACGAGGACGCCGACCAGGCAGCCAACGACCTTGGTGAAGGCGCTGGTGCGCGAAACATAGCGCTCTTTCCAGACCATGGGGTCATCGCCACACGCAGGCCTCGGCAAGAGCCGTTTCCCGCGCTGGAGTGACTTGAATACGGTGACCCAACGGCTCGATTCCCCTTGTTTGCGATACACGGGGCGTAGCCGGAGTATCGCGGTCACGAGAAACAACACCCCGAAGCTGACCTGAAGGCCCACCATCCAAGTGAAAGTTGGGAGGACGCTGGGCGTTACGCCGAGAACGAGAATCCGCATCAACGCAATGGGACTGGACGCAAAAACCCACTGCACCACGGGACGAATTTGCTCGTACAGCAAGAGCCAGATCCCGGACGCTGCGGGCATGATCGTCGTCAACATCCAAGGTAGGAACAGCCAGGCCAGTTCGAACACATAAACAAGGCTAATCGCCTCACGTGGTCGTCGGGCGTACGTGGACACCAAGAGCGAAAGCGAAGCGAGGAAGAACACGGTCGTCACGCTGCTGGCAAACGTGAGGTAAACCAGCTCCGGCGGAACGCCCCCGAAAAGACTGAACATACTGAGCACGGGGACACCGAGCGTAAGGAAGACGCCGATGTGCAAGGCCCGCGCGCACAGTTTTCCGAGCACGATCTCTGCGCTGCTGAGCCGGCTCGCGAGCAAGTACTGAAGCGTCCTCCGTTGCTTCTCCTCCGCGATCACGCCTGCGAAGAGCGGCGGTGTCAGAAACAGGACGACCGCACTCTGCGTGAACGCGAACGACGTAAACAGCCACCGCCCCAGATTCGCCGTCTGCTGGATCGTGAACTGGCTACCGTTCGCGCCATAGTAGCTGGGGTAGTTCGCCGGATCGTTTTCGATCACAAGGAATAGCAGGATCGCACCGTACAGAAAACGCAACGCATAATACCTTGCCCGGCGGGAGCTCGTGGCCAGCTCAACATCGAACACAGGTCCCGGCAACATGGCGTTCGTCCTTATTGGACCACGGGGATCGACGTAGGTCGCGCTCATGCCCGCATCCTACGACATTTGTTAGAGGATACGGTATCGGGGTCGCGATGTTAATCCATTCGCGTCGAAGTCCGAAAGATTTCGAAGACGGTGGTACGTGAGTGCAAGGCCCTCCTGAACACTGTCCGGCCACGAGCCGCGCTCAGGGCGTTATCGCGTTCTTCCGAAGAGGATGCCCACGACAAACAGGCCGCCCGCAACCGCCATGCACAACAGGTTTTTGAAATCGAGCGGGACATTCGAGGTGACGTGCAAGATCGACGGCCCGATAATCGCCACGGCGGCGGCAGGCAGGACGAACAACGACATACGCCAGCCTCGGAAGAACGCGGCAAGGACGAGGATCAGGCCGGCCACTCCGGGGTTGAAGCTATTGAAAAGCATTCCCACAGAAGCAGGCAGCCCCGGCAATTCCAGTGGCTTGGTCGCTTGCTTGAGTGCCTCGCGATCGACGGCGCTCAGGACCTGTGTCCCCGCTTTTTTCCCCGCCGCCTTAAGTTCGTCCACGTCGGTCGATTCAACGTCCTTGGGCGCAGACTGCTGCAAGGTTGCGCCGGCTTCTTTCAGCTTTTCGCGGTCGACAAGCTTGTTCTGCTCGATCCAGATCAGACATCCGGCCACCAGCGCTGCCCCCAGTAGGAACCGCGTCTTGCCGCCGAGCGCGAGATTCAACACGCCTTCGAAACGAGGACCGGATGCACCGGTTTCCTGTTCGACGAGCACGTCTTCAGGCCTGTCGGTCGCGTGTTTGAGCGACTTGCCGATCGAGAGACGCTCGCCACCCTGAACCTCGGCGGCGCGCGCCGAAGCGCGAACTTCCGCGGCTGTGATGACCATGGCTTCGGCGGCACGCCGGGCCTTGCGACGCGCGGTGAGCAGGTTCACACCCTGAGCCTCGAGGCCTTTCTCTTCAATCTTCTCGATGAGCCTCCTGTCGCGCGCCGCGCGCCGCGCCTGCTGCTTGGCGTCGATGGCCGAGATGATCGGATCGCGCCAGGATGCGAACTTCGGACGCAGGCGTCCCCGATCGGCACGACCCCATTTGTCCCGAGCGAGGAGCTTGGCTTCAAAACCGAAAAGCGCCTCGTAAAACTCTTCCCAGCGCTCGCCGGCGTACTTGCAGACGAACTGGCGGAGCGTGTCCTCGTCCATCCCTTTCAAACGCAGGCTGCGCAGCATCCGCTCGGTCTGCTCGAGGGCGTCGTGCCGCTCAGCGTCCGCTTTCTTGTCAATGCCCGAATGGATGCCCCAGGCGAGGAGGACGGACAGGATGCCGAACGCCAGGGCGGACCAGTGCAACTGGAAAACGACCACGATCCCGAAGACGATCAGCACACCCGCAACGAGCATCAACCAATCGCTGATGCTGCCGCCAAGGATGAGTTCCGTCGTCTTGAGGAAGACGTAGGACTTGCGCGTGATACCGTCGACGACGAAGTAGGCGAGCGCCGTCATCACACCCAGGCCGACAAACCCGGCGGCCACGATCAGCTTGCCGCCGAGCAGGCTGAACAGGACGAAGAGCGCCCACACTCCCAGCGCACCCAGCAGCACTTTCGGCCGGAGCCGGGCTGCGGGAGCCTCGTTGAACGCCCGGACCGACTCCTCCAGCACGTTGGCGTGCTCCTCGCGCGGTGAAAACGCCCCGGTGGTCGGGATCCCAAGATACTCCTCGAGATCTTTGATCACGCCGCTAAGGTGCGCGTAGCGATCCTCGGGTCTCTTGGCGATCATCTTCATGATGATCTCGGACAATTCCTTCGGTACTCGAGGAGCGATCCGCTCGGGTGGGACGACGGGCTCGTTCTGATGTTTGGTGATCAACTCGACCGCGGTTTTCCCCTCGAACGGAGGCCGGCCGGTCACGAGGTCGTAGAGCGTGCAGCCCAGCGAGTAGATGTCGGCCCGGGCATCGACGCTCGATGCGTCGCGCGCCTGCTCGGGGGCCATGAACGCCGGTGTCCCCATGGCGACGTTCGCCAAAGTAATCTGACCGCTGCTCGTCGCCAGCGTAGCGCGACCGGGCGGCACCACGGCCGTCGTTCCGCGCTCGGCCGCGACCTCGGCCTCGGCCATTGTCGGCGTTTTCACCAGGCCAAGGTCGGCCACCTTGACGACCCCCTGGTCATTCACCAGGAGGTTGTCGGGCTTGATATCGCGGTGGATCATGCTCTGGTCGTGCGCGTATCTCAGCCCTCGGGCGGCCTGGAGGACAAAGCCGACGGCGACCTCGGGGTCGAGCTTCTTCTTTTCGCGCAGCAGGGCCGACAGCGTTTGCCCCTGGACGAACTCCATGCTGAAGTAGTTCGTGCCGCGATCCTCGCCAAAGTCGTAGATCTGCACGACGTTGTGATGAACGAGCTGCGCCGCGGCGTAGGCTTCGCGGGTGAACCGAGACACAAACGTCGGGTTGCTCGCCCACTCCGGCTTCATCACCTTGAGCGCCACGTTGCGGTCGAGTGAGAGCTGTCGGGCGAGGTAGACCGCGCCCATGCCGCCCCGGCCCAGTTCCTCGACGATCTGATACCCACCCAGGGTGTTCGGCATACCCGCGGGGCGCGTTCCGCCTGCGGACGAGAGCGCAAAGCCCTGTGCATCCGTGCCCGCCTCCGTGGCGGCGAGCTCCGGTTTCCCGCCCGAGAATTCGCCCGTCGCGTTAGGATCCGCCTGCGCCGAGGTCGAAGCCACTGTGCCGGCCATCGCCCCCGCTGGGGGCGCGGCGGTTGCGTTCGCAGCCCACGCGCCCGTTGCATTCGCGTCCGTCGTTGCACCCGAGCTCGGAAATTCCGTCTGGCTTCCGGACGAAGCGCCCGCCTGCGTCTGGTCGGTATCCGTCATTTCCGAGGCTATGGCTTTGACCGTCGGTGCCGCCGTGGGGTCTTCCGGTACCGCCAGCTCGAATCGCTTCGCGCACAGCGGGCACTTCGTGCCGTAACGACCCGGCTTCGGCGCCTTGAGACCAATTGCGTTCCGGCAGTAGGGGCACTGGATGGCCACTGAAAAGCTCCGGTTCAGGTAGTACGGTGTGAGGTCGAAAGAATGAGAAGATGAGGCGAGAGGCGGAAGCATGCACAAGGCAATGATGGTTGCAACCGCGCGTTCCATTGACATTCACTTCGATCTTGGAAGAACCGTCAAGGGGTTTGTGGTCACTGCCGACGAGTCAGTCCAGATGGGCCGGAGACCCTGCTCATCGCATAACTCGAGTGTTTTCCGGCCGCAACAAATGGGACGGTCCCGCGCGAACGTACGACCATTCGCGGGCGCGCTGGAAGTTCCGGAGCCTGCGAACCCGATCGCAACCTGGCGGGTCGGGACGGTCGGAAAGATTGTGTGCGTTCTGCCCGTTAGACCGATATTAACCACTGGCGAGGAACGAGGAGTGGCCCAGCCCGCGTTTGGACGGCCTTCGTTCCCG
>DAIDJG010000131.1 GCA_027451445.1 Singulisphaera sp. | reverse complement strand
GCCCACCGGGATGGAGCGGTCGCCTTCACCGGTGGGCCTCGCGCCGCTGCGCGGCGCTCCGACCCACCCTACAGGAACTCGGTGGACGAGCCGTTTAGCTCAGGCCAGCATCCCCTTGACCACCTGGCCATGGACATCGGTCAGTCGATA
Source organism: Singulisphaera sp. (assembly GCA_027451445.1). Taxonomy (GTDB): domain Bacteria; phylum Planctomycetota; class Planctomycetia; order Isosphaerales; family Isosphaeraceae; genus DAIDJG01. The sequence goes on along the minus strand of DAIDJG010000131.1, from coordinate 6,386 downwards.
CTGGCGTCCCTGGTAGCGGAACGTCAGCCGAGTGTGGTCAATCCCGCACAGATGCAGGATTGTAGCCTGCATATCGTGAACATGGACGGGATCGGCAACGATATTCCAGGCGAAGTCGTCGGTCGTCCCGTAGACGGTACCCGGCTTCACACCGCCGCCAGCCAACCACCAACTGTACGCCTTGCCGAAATGGTCGCGGCCCTGTGGATTTGTGGGATTCCCCTGGCCGAACGGCGTGCGGCCGAACTCGCCACCCCAGATCACGAGCGTGTCGTCGAGCATCCCCCGTTCCTTCAGGTCGGTCACAAGGGCGGCGGAGGGTGCGTCAGTGTCGCGACACTGCTCGGCGAGCTGAGTGTAAAGGTTGCCGTGCTGGTCCCAGCCCGAGTGCATCAATTGCACGAAGCGGACGCCACGCTCCAGCAAGCGCCGGGCGATCAGGCAGTTGTTGGCGAACGTGCCCTTCGCCAGAGCATCCGGCCCGTACCGGTCAAGCGTTGCCTTTGACTCGCCGGAGAAGTCGACCAGGTCGGGAACGCTGGTCTGCATCTGGAAAGCCATCTCGTACTGGGCGATCCTCGTGTCGATCTCCGGATCGCCGTAGTCGGCCAGGTGTGCGGCGTTCATCGCCTCGATCTCGTCGAGGAGCGCCCTGCGACCCGTGCGGCTCATTCCGGGCGGATTCGCGAGATACGGCACCGGATCGCCCGTGTTGCGAAACCGGACACCCTGGTAACGGCTGGGCAGGAACCCGCTTCCCCAGTAGTAATCGAAGAAGAGCTGGCCACACGTCTTCCCCTTGTCGGACGAGGTCATCACGACAAACGTCGGCAAGTTGTCCGTTTCGCTCCCGAGACCGTACGCCAGCCACGATCCCAGGCTCGGCCGGCCAGGGACCTGCGCCCCGGTCATGAAGAACGTGACCCCCGGTGCATGATTCACCGCTTCGGTGTACATGCTGCGCACGAGGCAGAGGTCATCCGCGAGTGCCCCGATGTTCGGCAACATCTCGCTCAGCGCGATCCCCGACTGGCCATATTTCCGAAACGGTTTGATCGAGGGCACCGTCGGCCACTTCGAGTAGCTGCTCGACATCGTCGACAAGCGTGTCGTGCCGCGAACCGAATCGGGGATATCCTTCCCCGCGAGCGTCCGCATGACCGGCTTGTCGTCGAAAAGATCGACGTGCGAGGGGCCACCCCCTTGCCAGAGAATCACCACCCGCTTGGCTTTGGGCGGGAAATGCGGCAGGTCCGGCAGCCCTGGAGCCCCGTGACGCGAAACCGCCGCCGAGGCTTCACCGCGTCCGAGCAACGACGCCAGCGCGGCCAGTCCGACACCTCCCGCGGCCGAACCGAACAACTGGCGACGCGTGACGCGGGCCTGATTCTCACGGTGAAGATTGCTCATCGCCTGATACCTTTGTCCCGTAAGTCTACTCTCGCGTCAAAGCTTCATCGAGGTTGAGGATCGCCAGGCACACCGCGGAAAGCGCGGCGTGCTCTGCGCTGTCGAGAGATTCGTCCCTGCGCGATGCGCCAACGTTCAGGAACGCCTTCGCACTCTCCGCATCGCTGCGGTAGATCTCCCACTGTTTTGCGTAAGCCCGACGCAGGGCGGCGACATCGGCCTCCTTCGCCGGCCGCCCCAGAACTCTGCGCAACGCGAGCGTGAGCTGTCCGTCGCGATCGTTCGTCGCTTTCATGCAATTCTGTGCGAGCGTGCGTGCCGCCTCAACCCAGGTCGGATCGTTGAGCGTCGTGAGAGCATGGAGCGGCGTGCTCGTCACGGCGAGTCGCACGCGGCAGGCCTGGCGATTCGACGCGTCGAACATGTTTGCCGGCCCAACCGTCCGGCGCCAGAACGTGTAGAGACTCCTCCGGTAGAGGTCGGCGCCTGACGACGCAGGATAGGTGAAGTCGCGTTCCTTGGTGATCGCAAGTGCCTCCCAGATCGCGTCGGGCTGGTAGGGATAAACCGGCTTCCCTCCGACGCGAGCATCGAGCAGGCCAGAGGCCGCCAGCGCCCAGTCTCGCAGCAGCATTGACGGCATTCGGAATCGGCTCGCACGAGCGTACAGCCGGTTTTCGAGATCGCGGCTGCGGAGCAAAGGCGTCACCCGGCTCGATTGCCGATACGTAGCGCTGGTGACGATGAGCCGGTGCATCGACTTCATGCTCCAGTTCCGCGCACGGAACTCCACCGCGAGCCAGTCGAGCAGTGCGCGATGCACCGGGTACTCGCTCTGCACGCCGAAGTCCTCGGCCGTCTTCACGATCCCAGCCCCGAAGAAGTGCTGCCACATCCGGTTGACCTGAACGCGAGCCGTCAGCGGGTTCTCCGGTGCGAACAGCCACTGCGCGAATCCGAGCCGGTTCGGCGGCGCCTCCTTCGGCGACGGAGGCAGAAAGCTCGGCGTTGCAAACGAGACTTTTTCCAGGGGCGAGAGGTAAGCGCCGCGATTGAGGATTTTGGTCTCGCGCGGCTGTGCGTCGCTCATCACCATCACGCGCGGAAGCTGGTCGGCCCGGTAATCGTTGAGCTGCTTGCGGAGGCTGTCGACCTTCGCCAGGGTTGGGAACTTTGCGGCGAGACCCGGGCGCACCTTTTCGTCGAAGTGCTTGCGCAGGCCGGTTTCGAGCGACTGTTTCTCGCTATCGGTGCGCTGGTTTTCGGGCTTGCGGAGGATCACGGCGACGGGTCCAGGGAGGCCCTTGCCGTCGGCCGGTTTGCCATCGGCCTGGATCCCGGTGTACCAGCCTTGGAACGCAGCGTCGGTAACGGTCCGGGCTTCGATCTCGGCAATGCTGATGATGGCCTCGAATTCGGCGATCGTCGCCTTGTTCTCCTCGGTGGGGAGCTCGAGCACGGGGTTGGCCACGCGGATGCGGGATGAGAAGAACTGGGGCACGCCGTTCTCGGGCACGCGGTTGAAGGCGTCGAGGAGGCTGTAATAGTCGCGCTGGGTGATCGGGTCGAACTTGTGGTCGTGGCACTGCGCACAGGCCATCGTGAGGCCGAGCCAGGTGGTGGCGGTGGTGTCGATGCGGTCGAAGAGGTTCACGAAACGCTGCTCTTCGGCGATCGCGCCGCCTTCACCGTTCAAGAGATGGTTGCGGTTGAACCCGCTCGCGATCTTCTGGTCGTTCGTGGCATTCGGGAGCAGGTCGCCGGCGAGTTGCCAGGTGGTGAACTGATCGAAAGGGAGGTCTTGATTCAGCGCACGAACGACCCAATCGCGCCAGATCCACTGCCAGGTATCGCCGTCCTGCTGGAACCCGTTGCTGTCCGCGTATCGCGCGGCGTCGAGCCAGCTCAGGGTCATCCGTTCGCCGTAGTGTGCGCTTCCCATCAACCGGTCCACGAGTTTTTCGTAAGCCTCGGGATCGGTGTCGGCAACGAACGCGTCAACCTCCTCGGGCGTCGGTGGCAAGCCGACTAGATCGATGGAGAGGCGCTTGATCAAGGTCGCGCGATCCGCTTCAGGCGAAGGACTGAGCCCCGCGGCCTCGAGCCTGGCCAGGACGAACCGATCGATCGGATTTCGGACCCAGTCCGACCGTTTCACGACCGGCGGCGCCGGTCGCTCGGGCGCAACGTACGCCCAGTGCTGGGCGTAGGTCGCTCCTTCGCCGATCCAGCGCGTGAGCGTCGCCTTCTGCTCAGGCGTCAGGTGACGATTGGAACCCGGCGGCGGCATGAGCTCCTTGCGATCGGTCGCGTTGATTCGCCGCACCAACGCGCTGTTCGCCGCGTCCATCGGGATGAAGGCTTCCGCATCAACCGCGGCCTCACGAATGTCGAGACGCAGGTCCGCCTTCCGCTTGTTCGCGTCCTGCCCATGGCAGTAAAAACAGTTCTCCGACAAGATCGGCCGGATGTCACGGTTGAAGTCGACCGGGCCATCAATGGCGTCGGCGCCCATTGCCGAAGCGGCCAAGGCGCAGAGAACGAGAGCGGACGCATACCGAGAGAGTGTCATAGCCGCTGTCAGTGGTTACCAGAGTCGCCAGCCGCGCCGATCGTCGCCCCACGCAAGCAATGGGCAAGCGGCCTCAGTCAACTCGAGCTACCATCATACACGGCATCGCCATGGTTTTGACCAGCCCGCCCCGAAGCGTGCCACGATCGCTCTCACGAGCCCGAAGGCTTTGGAGTGCGGTGGCTTGCCACCGCGTTCGCGTCACGAGAACGGTACGAAAGCCACAGCAAGCCCCCGCCTTCCCGGCCTCGTATCCTGTCGTTGACTCCTCTCCGTTTCACCGCGCATTCAAGAATGCAACAAATTGCGCCACGTCGCGGTATCCCACACCCTGGCGGTACGCTTTCCCCGAACCATCGAGAACGATATAGGTGGGAATGCTCTGCACTCCATAGGACTGCATAAGCTGAGCATTCTGGTCGACGTCGATGATTTGCAGGTCATGGCCAGGAGTCCGTACGTTCGGAAGCGTCTCCGACTTCATCCGGACGCATGAGGGACACCACCGCGCTGTGAAGAAGAGGATCGTATGCTTCTTCGCGTCCGACGGCGAAGGCTTCGCGGGCTCTGGCGTATTTGCGTCCTTTGTGGCTGACGGCGGTGTTTGAGGCGTCACGATTTCGGCGGCGGAAGCCCAGGAAACGATGCTTGGAATCACCGTAAGTGATAATACAAAGAACCGTCTCAGCATAGCGTGTGTTCTCAGGAATGATTCGTGGGTTGTCCGAAAGTTGGGCCAGAGTAACGTGCATAACCGGCAAACTCAAGGACATCCTGCGCATTTTTCGCTTTTTGCAAATTCGGTTTTCCGCTCACCCCGTGCAAGTGCGTTGTTTCGTTCGTCTACGGCGTCGTTGACGCGTCACTCCCAGTAGTCCTCCCACCGCTCCGCGAATGCGGTCTTCAGCTTTTGCATGTACGCGTCGGTTTTGATCTTCGCCATCCACAGGTCCGCGCCGCCCTGCCCTCCTTTGCAGACGACGCCCTCGGATACGGGGTAGCGACCTTTCCGTACATCGTCCGCGAATTTGCCGGTCAAGCGACCCTGGTAGACGACTTTCGCGATCGGCAGCTTGCCAAAGTCCAACACGAACTGGCCTGGTCCGATGATCCCAAAATCACCGAGCGAGACATCAAACAGGACGAGTTGTTTGGGATCGTCGGTCTTGTGAAGCCCCGCGAACGAATTCGGCCCGAAGAATTCTGTGAATACGCGCACCGTCGCCGTTGTGCGGTAACGCTCTTGGTCGTGAAAAACGCGTTCGAGGGGCGCGGCAAGCACGTCGAGAAAAAGCGCGACGCTTTCGTGAAGTTGGTCTTGGGCCGACCGAAAGCGAGCGCGGCCGGGATCGGAGAAGTCGAACTCGTCGCGCCGAGTGCCGAAAGAATGCCAGCCGAAATCGCGATCCCAGACCCAATGGAGGTTCGTGCCGTCATATTTCTCAAACGCGATACAGCGGCTGTTGGGACAGTTTTTGCTACCAGGGATCTTCGGGTAGAACAACATGGTCCAGCTCAGTTTTTCCCTGGCGCCCAACCGATTGTGCGTGAATGTGGGAGACCTCGGGTGGCCGGGGCAGAGGAGGCCGGAAGGCCGACGTGCCCCGGAAGCGTCTCGCGGCCCACCGGGGCCCGAGGAGCCGCGCTCCCCTTTGCCCCGGCCACCCATCCCTCTCGTTGGCGCGCACGATCTGTTGGGTGCCGGGAAAAATCCGTGGGTTCGCGGATTTTTCTTTCGAATAATCGACGCCGTCAGACGTATACTAAGTGACGAAGGTTCAGGAAACGCTTCTCACGCCGCGAGGGCGCGCGTCGCGCGTCCGACTGTGGGTCGGAAAAAGGTACGAGAGGGTCGCTACATCGTGTGGTCAGCCAGTCTTACCACCGCCAGCTCATCCACCTGGGTTCAGCGCACAACGCATGGGTCGAGCTGGCCAGCGTGCGCGGGGGAAACCCTGGTTCGCGCGCTACGGAGAGCCCATGGCTCGATGAACCCAAACACGCCAAAGATCGCCACCTGGATGAGAGAACTCCCGACCGTGGCCGAGCCTTTACGTAGGTTACAATTGTCGTCGAAATTGTTGCGTCGACGATTCGGTCATTCGGAACCCGTTGGGAATTCAGGATCTTCGATTCCGAATAACGAGTTTTTGGACGATATCGGAATACGCCAGAATACCCAAGCTACCCATTTTCTGCGGACGGAGGCACAACCTGGTCGACGATGTGTACCCGTCGGTGCTCGTGGCTCAAAAAGGCGGAAATTCTGGGATGAAATGACCCGCAGAGGGGGATATTTCGGATTTCCCGAATATTTCGGAGTCAAATTTCGAATTGCATGCACGGGAATGGGAACAGTGCGCTGTCTCTTGCGTCTGATGACCGATCGGTGCGTGCCCGTCCT
>DAIDJG010000130.1 GCA_027451445.1 Singulisphaera sp. | reverse complement strand
AGTTGTCGGGCGCGGACGAGCTTCGACCACTTGAAGGACGCGGTCGACCCATTGCAGGTCCTCCGGACGCACGACGATCACGTCGAAGCCATGCCGGCGCCCTTCCTCGGCCACACCCTCCGAGTCATCGACATGCAAGCCGATCCCGAATGCGGACGGGAATTTCGACGGCCCTCGTCGTCCGACGATCCGCTCGTGCCTCGTTTGATTCACCACGCCGGACAACGTGACGCCGAAAGCCCTGAACCAGCCTCGCAAGTACCGTGGTGAGCGGTAGGACGTTGTGTAGATCCAAAGCTCGTGCCGGCGCGCGACCAGTTCAAACATGAGCGTCTGCGTCCCGGAACGGATCGATTCGTTATAGGGCCAGCGCCGCCACCACGGCACGAGTTGTTCCGTTGGGACGGCTGAACCGCAGACGAGGGTGTCGTCGATGTCAAACGAGATTCGCATCGCTGAGATTCCGCCACCTCGCGACAAGATCCGACGACCTACGCCGCAGGTCTGCAGGAACTCTTGCTCAGGCATCCCGATCAATCAGGATCGCCTATTCCGGAAGTTCGCGCCCATCCGGTCCGATTTCCGGGATCGCGATTGGCGTCACGCTGCCGGTAAACGCGGAGTCGCGGCCCATTTCGAGAGGCGGACCTTCCCAGACGACGGTTCCGTCCAGGGTCATCACGACCTTCTCAGCCCCGGTCATGCGGCTGACGGCATAGCTCCATTCCTTGCCGTCCGATTCGAGGAAGAGCACAACCTCGGGATTCGTTCCAAACGTGAAAAAGCAAATCGCGCCGTCGGCCCCGCCTGCGTTCGACGGCGTGTACCGATCGACGGGCGACGGCAGCAGGCGGAGTTCGCACGGCTCCTTCTTGACGTCTTCGCGCGACGCGAATCGCCTCGCGAGCTCGCGGATCTGAATCAGCCGGCGCTGCGGAGTTTTCTCGGGTGCAGGTGCCCTGGGAATCGGACTGAATCTGAGCAAACTCTGCGATGGAGCCCAGCCGATGTCGTTGGACGTCACGGAGAATGGCGTGCTGGTCAGCGAGAGGTATTCGTACGAAATACAGGGCTCGCCATGATCATGGCGATCGAGTTCCGTCGCGAGCAACGCCTTGGGTCGGCCCTCCTCGCCAAGCTTCCAGACGGCGGCTGCGACATATCCCCGCGCAGGGTCGCTGTACTTGAAGATGGGGTTCGCCGCAAACCGTCCCGGAAATCCAGCCTCGTCGGATTCGACCCGCGCGTCCGCGACGTGCCGACGCAGCAGCTCGAAGCGACGGGCTGCCAGCACGTCGGCCTTGCTCGGTTTCGCCGATTGCGCTTGGGCCGAATCGGCCGATAGACCGATGGCCAACCACGCGTACATCGTGAGGCCACTCCGAAGGGTCCTTTGCACTCGCTCGCTGCGTAGTGCGACCATGGTAAGCGACTCCTGTCCTGCACGCGCTCCGAAGAATCTCGTTTGAGTAGCGAGAGCCCCAGGACACGCATTTTAACCGCGGATCCCGCGCCGCGGAATCGCACCAATACGCCGTTGGAACGCACGCTCCAACGGAGCCTGTGGTCAACTCACGTGCACGAAACGCCGTCGCAGTCCTTGAGATCACCGAACATCGGCTGTTGTCGGCCCAATCCAGTCATTCCCGAAACTCCACAGAGGAAGCAGCCCCTTCTTTCACGGACAGGAATGATCCCGAACCACGACCGATCACTCACGACGTCGACGTCTGGCGCTCTACAAACAGGTGGGGAAACCCTATCGATTCGTCGGTTGCTGCCGCTCTTTTTCATCCAGGGACAATAAACCTGACCAGTTGTCCAGAAAAAAACCTGGCGCCTAACCGCTCGTGCGCCCCGACGAGCGGGATGGGTGGCCTGGGCAAAGGGGAGCGCAGCTCCACGTGCCCCGGTGGGCCGCGAGACACTTCCGGGGCACGTCGGCCTTCCGGCCTCCTCTGCCCCGGCCACCCCAGGTCTCCCACATTCGCGCACAATCTGTTGGGCGCCAGGGAAAAAAACAAGCAGCCGCTTGCCTTTAAACCGAACGCGTGTATACTGAACAAATAGTTCCATGCGCGGTGCTCCGAGACGCCCATGAATCGTCAACTCACCCCCAACAACAGGCAAGGATTAACGGACGTCACAGCGGTCCGACAGCATTCGGTCCGCCACGTTCAGGACGACGTACTGCCTACGACTGCTGCACGCCACAAGTGCGCGCATGTGCGCAGCCCATTCGGTAATTCGGAACCCATTGCGGTGTCTGGAGTTGCGTACCTCCGAATAACCCGTGCCATTCGGAAATTCGGAACCCATTGTGAAATAAGAACTTCGGATCACGAGAAGGGTTTATCCTACAACACAAACGTCGAGATGCACGCGCCGCACCCACCACAATCTACTCATTCATCTCAATTTAACGTATTATCGAGAACGAGATGGATCGTCGTCGAGCGATCGCCTTCCTTAATACTGAACCCGAACCAGAAACAAACCCTGCGGCGGTGCCGTGGGACCGGCCTCGCGCCGGTCTTCGGCTTTCAGGGCTTCGGCCACGCGTTCTTCGGGCCAGCGGCCTTTACCGACGAGCAGGATGGTTCCGGAGATCGACCGCACCATGTTGTAGAGGAAGCCGTCGGCCTCGACGTCAATCCACACGAAGTCGTTCATGCGGTTGACGGCGATGTGGGTGATCGTGCGGACGCTGCTCGTGCGGTTGGGCCACTGGGTCTCGAAGCTGTGAAAGTCGTGCCGGCCTCGCAACGACTGGGCCGCGCGGTGCATGGCCGCGACGTCGAGCTGCTGGTGAACGTGGTAGCTGTAACGCCTCTGAAAGGGGTCGGCGAAGGGGTGGTTGTCGACGACGTAGCGATAGAGCTTCGCTCGGGCGTCGAGCGTGGCGTGGAACGATTGGGGCATCTCCCACGCGCCTCGTATGCGGACGTCATCCGGCAGCATCGCGTTCAGGGCCTTGACGAAGACCTCGGGAGGGTGGCGCGACGCCGTGTAAAAGTGGACAACCTGCCCCAGGGCGTGGACGCCGGCGTCGGTGCGGCCGCTCGCGTTCGTCGCGGGGCAGACGCCGGTCAGTTGTTCGATGGCTTCTTCGAGAACTTGCTGGACGGTGCGGTGGTCAGGCTGGCGCTGCCAGCCGTGGAAGTCGGTGCCATCGTAGCTCAGCTCGAGCTTGATGTTACGCATGGGAGGATGCGCCACAAAGAGATCTGCGGGGATCGTACGTCCCCGCAACCAGGACGCGGACTTTGTGGCATCGGGATGCCCCGAACGTTAGGCCCCAACGGGGTTGAGTTTGAGCAGTTCCTCGGCGATCTGAATCGCGTTGGTCGCCGCACCTTTGCGCAAGTTGTCACTCACGCACCAGAACAGCAACCCGTTGGGCCGTTTCAGGTCCTGGCGGATCCGGCCGACAAAGACCTCGTCACGATGGGCGGCGGCGGCGGGGAGAGGGTAAAGCTTCAAATCGGGATCGTCGAGCACGATCAACCCCGGCGCTCGCGACCAGACGTCGCGCGCGGCGGCCGGCGTGATGGGTTCCTCGGTCTCGACCAGGATCGACTCGCTATGGCTGTACAGGACCGGGACGCGGATGCACGTGGGGCAGACATCAATCGTCTCGTCCCCCATGATCTTGCGCGTTTCGTTCACCATCTTCATCTCTTCCTTGGTGTATCCGTTCGGCAGGAAGTCGTCGATCTGGGGAATGCAGTTGAACGCGATGGGATGCGCGAATTTCGACGGGGACGGCAGCGGCTCGCCCGCGACTTGCGCGGCGGTCTGGGTCTGGAGCTCGTACAAACCCTTTTCGCCGGCGCCCGAGACCGACTGATACGTGCTCACCACCACGCGTCGCACGCGGAAGGCGTCGTGCAAGGGCTTCAAGGCGACCACCATCTGAATCGTCGAGCAATTCGGATTCGCGATGATGCCGTGGTGCTTCGCTACGTCGTGCGGGTTGACCTCAGGGACGACCAACGGCACGTGCGGATCCATCCGAAATGCGCTCGAGTTGTCAACGACTACCGCACCGGCCTGGGCGGCGATGGGGCTGAACTCACGAGAAACCGAGGCCGGCGTGCTGGAGAGAACGATGTCGACGTCGGCGAACGCTTCGGGAGTCAGCGGCTCGATCGGGTACGACTCGCCCCGGAACTGCACCGTTTTCCCTGCGCTTCGTCCGGAGGCCAGGAACTTGATCGTGCTGAGCGGGAACTGGCGTTCCTCCAGCAAGCGAATCATGACGGCTCCCACGGCCCCACTGGCCCCGACCACGGCGACGCTCTTCACGGCACGCTCTCCCAACTCAACTTCGCTCGGTACGCACCTTCGCCGGTGCGTGGAGGATCGACGAAAATCTCGAAACCACAAGACAGGACAACACCTGCGGCAGTTCGCGCCCTGGGCACGACCTTTCCGTGTGGGAAGAGTTTATCATACGGTTCGGAGCGGAACCTTGCCAACAGCGATCAACCGGCGCCGAATTGGGCCTGTCCGCCAGCGCGTTGCGCCCTTACAATGAATCTTCGACGAATTCTTCCGCAGACGTGACGAGGGTTGGCCTCTTGAAAGTGCTCGTGGTCGGTAAAGGAGGGCGAGAGCACGCCCTCTGCTGGAAGTTGAAACAGTCGCCGAAAGTCCACGGCGTCTACTGCGCTCCAGGCAACGCGGGCACCGCGCTCGATGTGCAGAACGTCGCGATCGAGCCGGGCGATTTCCGCGCGTTGATCCAATTTGTAAAACGCGAAGGCGTCGGGCTAACGGTGGTCGGCCCCGAGGAACCGCTGACGAACGGAATCGTCGACGCCTTCCAGCGTGAGGGCTTGCGGATTTTCGGCCCGCGGAAGGACGCTGCGGAGTTGGAAGGGAGCAAGGTCTTCGCCAAGGAGTTGATGCGCCAGGCGGGGATTCCGACGGCCGATTACCGCATCTTCCGCTCGGCCCCCGACGCCGAACATTACGTCCTATCGCGCGAGGTCTCGCTCGTGCTGCGTGCGAAAGGGCGTTCGACCGTTCGCAATACGATGCTCTGCCGCACCGCCGCCGAGGCGCTCGAAGCAATCGAACGGATCATGGATCCTCGCGAGATGCTGGGGCCCGGTGTGCAGGTTGAAATCGAGGAGCGGGGCCAGCGCCGGTTGTTCAACACGACCGCCGAGGCGCGCGATCACGTATTGGGACGGCCCCTGGGCCTCGTGCTCAAGGCGGATGGCCTCGCCGCTGGGAAAGGGGTTTACGTCTGTGACAACCTCCGCCAGGCGCTCACCGCCATCGATCAGATCATGGTGCGCCGGGTGTATGGTAAGGCGGGGGACCGGCTCATCCTGGAAGAGCGGCTCGACGGGCAGGAGACGAGCATTCTCGCGCTGACGGACGGCCGTACGATTATTCCGCTCGAGTCGAGCCAGGACCACAAGCGGGCCTTCGACCACGACGAGGGACCGAACACGGGGGGCATGGGGGCCTATTCACCGGCCGCGATTGTCACTCCAGAGCTCATGGAGCAAGTCGAGCGCGAGATCCTCGTGCCTGTGGTGCACGCGTTAAAAAGGGCCCGACGGCCGTTCCGCGGTGTCCTCTATGCCGGCCTGATGCTGACGAACCAGGGGCCGAAGGTGCTGGAGTTCAACGTGCGCTTCGGCGACCCGGAATGCCAGGCCGTGCTCATGCGGCTCCAGTCGGATCTTTTCGAAGCGCTGGATGCGGTTGTCGACGAGCGTCTCGATACCGTCGAGCTGCGCTGGGATCCTCGACCCGCAGTGACGGTGGTAATGGCCTCCGAGGGGTACCCCGGTCATTACGAGCGCGATCGGGTCGTCAATAACCTCGAAGAGGCTGATCGCATGTCGGACGTGAAGGTCTTTCACGCGGGAACGACGCTACGGCCCGACCACACGCTCGGCGGCACGGACCGGGTCGTTACCGATGGGGGACGTGTGCTCGGTGTGACCGCCCTTGGCGAGACGCTCGCCGACGCGCAAACCCGTGCCTACGACGCCGTTCGTTCGATCCGATACGTCGGGGCCTGGTATCGGCGCGACATTGGTGAAAAGGCAATCCGCCGCCCTCGCTAATGCGAGGACGGCGGATCGCTGGTGACCGGGTCTGGTCAGGGTCCATCAGCCCGATTTCTTCGAATGATGATTGACGATCGTTTGCAGAACGCTGGGTGCCCGAGTGCCGTGCGTCCGCGGCGCCGGCGCCGAGGGCGGGTACGGGGCTTCGGGAACGTTGGGCGGAATGATCGGACCCTTTTGGATATGAATATGCTTGGCGAAGAACGCTTGAGTGGGCTGGCTCGAGTCGACGAGCGTATTGTTCGAGTTGTCGATCTTGCCCTCGACCTTTGCGGTGATGTTTCCACCCGGGTAGATAATGTTGTTCGGCGACCCGTACGGGAACATGTGAGTTGTCGGCTGGGTGAAGGTGCCCGGGTTGATGGACGTGTTGTTGGCTGGGTTTGGCTCGATCGAAGCCGTAAAGACCGAGTTGGTCACGTCGCCCGCGATCAACGCCTTGATATGACCCGCGTTGACGGTCATCGGCACATATTGCCCGGTTGTCGTATTCAGGAAGCGGTTCTCCATGGTCGGGACCGGCGTTCCTGACGTCTCGAGGTTCTGGATGAACGTGATGAAATTCCCGAGGTCATAGCCCGACTGAATGTTCGTGCCGACGACATCGCCGCCAATGTTGATACTGTTGATCCCGCGGGTCGTGGTAACGGTGGAGTTGAGGGCGCCTCGGTTGGCCTGGAGAGTGTTGATCCCTTCGGCGTTGATCTGAACGGTGTCCATGCCGCGGCCGAAAAAGACGTCGCGCAACCCGTTGGGAGCCACGACGAGCACATGGTTCGTCTCGCCGCCCACGAAGTAGTTCTGGATTCGGGCATCCACGTTGGCGACGTTGTCGAACACCGCCGTGGTGAAGTTCGTGGCGTTTCCACCGATACGGACTGCACCGATCTGGCCGGTCACCTGCCCGTTGGTGACCGATCCTCCGGGCAGGAAGAAGGAAAACGTGCCTGAGCCCGACGTCACGTACGTACCACCGGCCGTGGTGGACGTAGCACCTTCGGACGCCGTGAATTGGCTCGGCGGCAGTGCGGTGTTACCGTCAATCTCGTTTGCCTGGAAGAGGTTCAGACGCCCTGCAACGTTGAAGTAAACCGACTTTTGCGTGGGACTACTCGTTGCCGACGAGCTCGACGCCGCTTCGGCGTCAGAGACGACCTTGTTGACGATGATCGTCGTACCGCCGGTGAATGGCAGCCCGAGATTCACCTGGAATTGATCGTTCTGATTGTCGGTGTTCAGAGGCGTCCCACCAGGCGGGGTGTAAGTCGCGTCGACACCGCCAAAGTCGAGGGTTTGAACACCGTCCGGAATATTGATGATGCCGGCGAGTGCGGTGGTGGATGTTACGGAGGGGGTAGGTGTCTTGCCGTTGGCGTTCCCGAGCCAGAAATCAGGCATGTTGATCGAGAGAAGGCCGTTGGATGGAATCGTGGGTCTCAGCCTGCCGATCGGATCCGTGGGGTCGACTTGCGAGAGTTGTCCGCCTCCGGTCTCGATCAGTTTCTGGAAGAAGACCCGCCCGTCCGTGCCTGCGGCCGGGGTTACCGAGCCCACGAGCTTGGACGACATCGCATTCCCGCCGCTCACAGTGATTGTGCCGATGGCCAACGGCGTACTCGCGTTCGAAGTCGTGATCGTGTCGCCAGCCGTATCGGTGACGTTCAGCGTTCCCGGTCCGGACAGGACCAACGTCCACTTGCTGCCGCTGATGTCCGTCCCTGAGACCACGGCGGAAAGCAACTGACGTGTTTCAAGAGCTTCCGCCGTAGGCTGGGTGGCCCGAGGCCGCTTGGAAGGCTTCCGCGTCGCCATAAACCAGACTCCCAATGCGCGAGGAGGCAGAAAGGGGCCCATTACCTCCGTGATCCCGTCGGAGGGTACCAAGTGACTTCCCGAGACGACTCCACCTCCGTGCAGTCACCCCGCCGCGGCCGGACCGCGCCGCGCGTTCGATGGATGCCCTGGCAATTCGCTGGGCCTTTCTCCATAATCGACAGAACATTCCATAAACTTGATCGATTCCGAAAAATTGTTGCGGTCGGTACAACCCGAACGTTCGGGACGGGCACCTACATTGCAGGGGAACAGGGAAGGACCAAGGTCGCCATACCCTATAGTCTTCCAGGTTCGCTCAACTCGCCATGGATGCCAGTGGCGAGCGCTCTCAGCCTCTTCATTCCCAGCGAGCGAAGAGCCTTTGAGCAACGAGGTGGCTGAGCCGCCATGATTGGCAATCCCGCGTTCGAACAACCGCTGTGTAGACTTTAAGATTTTTAACTGCCAAACCGTCCGCATTTCGTTACATTTCGACCTATCCATCGGCACACGGGGATCTTGGTACGAGGGACATAGGGTTTCCACCAGGATTTGCACGCCATGAAACGTTCCGCCACGAATCGTCGACGTCCTGCAGTTCACATCACACTCGCTCGTGCCGCTCGTCTTCATCACCTGGTGATGCTTCTGGCGGAGGCGCCGTCCACGCGCGAACAAATCTTGAAGACCCTGGAGATCGGTTTGCGCACATTCTATAGGGAGTTGGAATTGCTGAAGCGCTCGGGGGTCAAGGTCCAACATAAGGACAAGACCTACATCCTGCAGGGGACCGCCGCCCAGGCGGAGGGCCGCCTCCCCTTCCCCGACCCTCAGTTGAGCTTCGCCGAGATGGCCGAGTTGGCTCGCTGTCCGGGAGAAGCCGGCCAGCGCCTCGCGGAACTGCTCCGGTCTGTGATAAGCCACCCGGCCTCCAAGAAAAAGGCGAAGAAGCGGGGCTCCAAGGCCAACTCATCGAAACCGCGAAGCAAGGCCAAAAACGAGGCTGACATGACTTGAAGAGTTTGATGAGGCCAGGCCCACCAGTCTTTGCTCGACGGGTGACTCGTCCATTCTCACGCGCGAGCATTTTCGAACGAATCGATGCTTTCGTGCCTTCGCAGCGCCTGGCAGAGGTTTACTGTGAAGAGAGGGTGCGACTACCTCGAAGCGTCTTCCCCTCGACATTCGTGTTCGTGAGCACGACCGTGGCGCCTCGGTGATAGATTTCCCGATGGCTATCCGGCTCGTTGCCCAGTAGCGACGCACTTTTCAAGGTCACACTTCCGCCATTGGCGGCAATTGCACTTCCTTGCAGTGTATTCAACTGGGGGCTAATGGCGGTAAGAACATCGTTTTTGATCGAGGTTCCTCGAATGGTCATAGTCGTGTTCAACGACGCGATGCCCGCTCCGAAGGCGGATGCGCTCGTGTCCGAGGTCGCGGTCGCTTCGTCGTCAGCTACGGTAGTCTGCGCGAGGCTGAGGGTCCCTCCCTCGGTGTAGATACCGCCGCCGGCCGCGTTGGCTGCGGCCGTGGGCCCCTTAACCGCGCTATTCACGGAGTTGTGAACGATCGTGCTGTGTGCGATGTTGATCGCGGCGTTCGCGCCGGCGATACCGCCTCCCCCAGTGACGTTCGACCCACCGAACACGCCATTATTGGTGACTGTGCTCGTTTCAAGGTCCAGCGAGCCGCCCTGCAGGAAGATTCCTCCACCAGCCTGCGACGCCACGCCACCCGAGATGAACGTATTCTTGATGGTCAACGTGGCATTCTGAGAGTAGATGACACCCCCTTGGGTGACCGAGCCGCCGCCGGAGATGACGAGCCCCGAAAGAGACACGTTGCCACCTTGGATGTCGAACATCCGGCTGCCGATCCCGCCGAAGATGTCGATCTCGCCTTTGTCTTTTGTGGTGTTTCGTCCGATGATCGACAGGTTCGCATTGTGGATCTGGAGTTCGCTCGAGAGGTTGTACAACCCGGGCGCCATGACGATGGTGTTCTGTTCCGACGAGTTGTTGACCGCCGCGAGGTCCGCCTGGAGTTGAGCCACATCGGTCACGTGATAGGTCGCGGGGACGACACGTCCCTCCAGACCCTCAATTCCAGGGCGGATCGGTCGCCGTGTCGGTCGCATCGTCCCAAACCCCAAGGCGCACCTCCTCCGTGGATCGCGCGTTGAGAGCATCGTTCAAGTCGCCCAACGGTCCTCGGCTTGCTTCGCACGGAGGATCATTGGCGAGCCTGTGGCTCTCGTTTTCCAATGACAGGCACTGAGGTGATCGTAAACCGAGGTGCGCGAGACTGATAGGAATTGGCAGGTCGCGTTCGCCGGGAGACCAGGATACCTTGGGGTCCCAGGACTCGTACGGGGAGCGGAACAGCCGGGGCCCAAGAATACACGGTCACACGATCGTGACTAGAGCAATCTTCGACGCCGCGCTCGAAATCGAACCTGTCCGGCGTGCAACGCATGGCGCTGTGCCGCGCACGTGAGCTGACGAATCCCGTACCGATCTTCGAGGAATTGCGGACAAAACGAGTGGGACCGAACCGTTCAAGTTGATCCCCAGGTCAGCGCCACGATCGTGAACCAGGGACCGAATGGAAGCGTTCCAACAGACGGCTATGGATCAGGACAAAGTGACCGGGGAGGGGCTCGAACCCTCGACCAACGGATTAACTTACCCCATCGGCTTTCGCCGACCGCCGGAGACCGGCACCACCGAGGTAGTAGCCAGCACCGGCGTTGAGAGTCTGGACTATCTCTTCACCATCGCAGGTGTGCCGCGTATAGTCTCTGAGGCTGAGTCCAGCGCACCGCCGGACCCTTGCCTGCTGATAACCCAATCCCCCGCCTTTTCAAACCGTCACGCTTGCCGTCAACCGGCGACGTTGTGGTGTCAGGGGCTCTCAGGGTGTCCCAGCAAATAGCGGCATGCACTCGTCGCGGTTCGGTTTCTTCCCGCGCGAGGCTCCAGTTCGTTCAGCGACTCCGTTGAAGTCCGTTGCTCTACCGACTGAGCTACCCGGTCGTCAGTCGAGACCCTCTTAGGATAGGGTTCGCGGCGCTCCGCGCCTAGTGTACACCGAACCCACGACGATCGAAATCGGTAAGATCGACGGCCAGAGATATCCTCGACCGTCGCCTTGAAGCAGAAGAGTTCCTGCGAGCGAGCCCACTGTATTTCCTACGCATCGAAGCCGTCGTTAGGTATTTGATCGTCCCAAGACTCGCGCCAAACCTGCGAGGTTTCTCCCGCGGTTCTGGCAACGAGCCCACAGTCCAGGTACCATCTCCTCGCGTCCGAGCCCGGGTGCCTCCCCAAAAGTTCTGCGATCCGCGTCGCAATCGAGTTTCCGTCGCTCGCACTAGCCAAGAGTTCGCTTATGAGCTCAATCGATCAAGCAACGTCGAACCAAGATGCTCTGCTCTCCGAGCCTGGGGAGGGGCGTGATACGCGCATCCGCTATCTCGTCGTCGTTGCGGCCTGCACGCTCGCCGTACTGGGATACCTTCATCGAGTCGCGTTCGCGTCCGCAGCGCCCGAGTTAGCGACGACCGTCGGTTTGAATCCGCGCCATCTGAGCTACCTGATGGCGGTGTTCATGCTCGCGTACGGGCTGGTGGAGATTCCCAGCGGGTTGCTGGCCGATCGACTGGGAGTGAGGCACTTTCTCGTCGTACTGATTCTCGGTTGGTCATTTCTCACCGGCGCGATTGCTTGGGTCAGTGTGCTTCCCGTGGGAACTGTGTGGCCGCTTGTTTATCTGCTCATTCTCCGGACGTTGTTCGGGGTCTTTCAGGGCGGGATCTTTCCGTCGCTCTCGAGGATGATGACCGACTGGATGCCGATGACCGAACGCGGTTCGGCCCAGGGCTTCATCTGGATGTCGAGCCGCATGGGAGGTGCGCTCGCACCCCTCGTGGTCCTCAAGCTGTTCTCCTCCCTGGGCCGTTGGCCTGCTACGTTTTGGACGCTCGCGAGTCTGGGCCTGGTTTGGGCACTTGTTTTTTGGCCCTGGTTTCGCGACCGTCCCGGCGACATGCGGGGAGTGAGCGGTGTCGAGCGCAAGAAAATCGAAGCCGGCCGGGAGGATCATCAACGTACCGCACACCACGGTATGCCTTGGTCCGTCGCCTTGCGCTCGTCGAGTGTCTGGTCACTTTGCTGGATGTATGGCTGCCTTGGTTTCACCGGCAATTTCTTCATAACGCTCCTGGCCACGTACTTGAGAGGACACCGACACTTCGACCAGACGACGACGGCCTGGTTGTCATCGCTCCCGCTCGCGTGTGGGGTTGTTGGTTGTCTGTTCGGCGGGTTTCTTTCGGACCGGATCATTCGGCGCACGGGGAGCCGCAAGCTGGGGCGCAGGCTGGTCGGGGCCTTCGGTTTGAGCCTCGGGGCCGTTGCGTTATTGACGACAATCGTTCTCGAAGACCCCAGATGGCTTGGCCTGGCGCTGTGTGTGACATTCTTCGGCAACGATATGTCGATGGGCCCAGCCTGGGCGGCCGCGGGCGACATTGGCGAGCGCCATGCGGGCACGCTCGGTGGCGCCATGAATATGTTCAGCGCGATCACAGGCGCAGGGGGTGCCCTACTGATCGGTCGACTCTTGGAACTAGGGCACTCGGCGACTCTCTTCGTGATCCTTGCGGGTGTTTACTTGCTTGGCGCGCTTTTCTGGATGGGCGTCGACCCCTCAAAAACGATCGCTGACCTCAAGGCAAAGGAGGATGAATTACTGTCTTGAGCTGGGCACAGTCGCCGGCAGTCGCCGCTTTCGAAAAGAAGCGAGCCCGACAAAACATCGGGCTCGTCGAGGCGTACACAGTGGAGACCCCCGGCCTGGCTTCACCGACGCGTTCCGAACCTCAACGCGATTCGGAGGGTGCCCGCAAATCAGAAGAGGATGATGAGGTCCCCACCGATCGTAAGCTGACTGTTTCGGGTGCCGTCGTTGTAGGGGTGCGTAAACTGGGCCCAGTCATAGCGAATTTCAGGACGAATCCAGAGCCAGCTCTTTGGCTTCCAGATACCGCCAAGGGTGATTTCATAGAAGTTGTCCGAGAATCCGGTACGAGCTCCACCGTTATCTCGGAAGACTTCCGATCGCCAAACCGCGGTAAACTTGTCCGTGCAACTGTAGAGGAACCAGTTGCCCAGGGCGTACCAGCTTTCGTTGTTGGGCACGCCACCCGGCCCGTAGCCCGGGATGTTGTTCTCGAACGAATCGTCGTTCTCAACTACCTGGGTCAGCTTATCCGACCACTTGTAGGTGAAGACGTTGGTGAAGGAGATACGGTTGTTGCTGCCGTAATTGATGTTCCGAAGGCCCGCGAGGTATGGTGGCACCGTTGCACCGGGCAAGACGATCTGGGTGTTGGCCGGCAAGAAGTGAGGATATTGGTTCGGCCCCCAGAGCCAGGAGATTGCGAGGTTGGCCTTGCCGCTCTTCGAGGTCCACGTAACACCACCCATGTAGCCCCACTTGTAGCTCGAATCGATCCAGCGGTCGTAGCCGTTGATCGTACCGTTGATGAGGTTCACGCGATCGTTGACATGCAGCGTGGACAGCATGCCAACGTGAGTAAATGGCTGACCGTAGTTGAACATGTAAGGCACTGAGAGCAACGGCCTACCGATCGCGGGAACCACTTCGTATCCCAGGATGGTGTAGAACCGGCCGCCGCGGATGTCGATGCCCCCCTTGGTCAGGAAGGGGAGGTGGACTTCGCCGTAGACCTGCGCAAGGTCATAGCCGGGGAATTTGTTCAGTCCCCAGGCGTTGTCGGCGAAGCCGTGCATGTGATTGAACTGCCAGTCGTTGCCGAACAGGTTGTCGACGCGGAACCCAAAGTTGATCTTGTCGTTTTGCTCGAGCGGGTTTTCGAAGATGAGATAGTACTGGTTGCCCATCCAGCGATTGGCGAGGTCGTTCGGATTGACGCCGAAGTTGTAGCCATTTCGCGGTGTCCCGTTGGCGTTTCCAGTATAGCTGTTCTCGATCCAGCCATAGACCTTGACCGGCGAGTCCTGCATGCCGAGCGCCTTCATGAGAAGGGTCGTATCGGCGGCGGCAGGAGCTTCCTCTTCGGCCTTGGCCTCTTCCGCGGTCGGCTCCTCATCCTTCTCGGCTCGGGGTGCCGCCAGGTCCTCGATGTTGGCTTCTGGCTGAGGACCAGACACTCCTGGAGCGGGTGCAGGCTGGTCGGCCATGGCTTGCGAGCGTTGCACCATCGCGTCAGTCGGAGCGAATCTGGCGCGCGGGCTGGCGCCTTGGTACGCCTTGGAGAGCCACGGGACGGATGTCACGCGACTGGGCCTAGCAACGGGTTGGGTGGCGTCCTGGCCCCAGGCTTCGCCCGTCCCGAACACCGCGAGTAGGCCGATCAGACCAACTCCTCGCAACACAGCATATCTCATGAGTTCCTCCTGAATGTTTATCCGATTCCACGAATCCTTCGTGGATGTATTCGACCGGTACCGGCGAGCCGGAGCCCGGTAGAAGCCATGCTCTCGTCCCGGTTCAAGCTACTCCAGCAAACTCGAACGCTGGCCGTCGCTCCGAAACAGCCAGATCGGGCGGAGGATTCCGACGGAAT
>DAIDJG010000129.1 GCA_027451445.1 Singulisphaera sp. | reverse complement strand
GGATCGTGCGCCGAGGCTGGAGATCGAGCGCGCGCAAGATGCGCACCGCCTCCATGCAGACGGCGACCCCGGTCGCGTTGTCGGTCGCGCCGGTCCCTGCGTGCCAGGAGTCGAGATGGGCGCCGAGCATGACGACCTCGTTCTTGAGGTCGCTGCCAGGGATTTCGGCGATGGTGTTGCAGGCCGTGGGATCGTCGTCGTGAAATTCGACGGTGAAGTCGACATCCAGCGTAAGACGTTCACCCTGTTGTAACATCCTCCGCAGACGATTGTAGTGCTCCTTGTTGAGCACCACCTGGGGAACGGTCTTCGGGGCGTCGGT
Organism: Singulisphaera sp.; assembly: GCA_027451445.1. Lineage (GTDB taxonomy): Bacteria > Planctomycetota > Planctomycetia > Isosphaerales > Isosphaeraceae > DAIDJG01. Next base: position 1,786 of record DAIDJG010000129.1, on the reverse strand, counting down.
CGACCAGGGCTGGACGCGAGGGCGGTCGCACTCTTCAGGGACGAGCACTCCGCCGGGGACGCTCGCATACGTGACCGTCAAGGCGCCGGCCTCGCCGCCGAGGCTGGCCTCGACCATGAGCGCGGCCTCCTCGTCGTTGAGCAGTTGGAGCATCGCTTCGAACCACTCGTCCTCGGTTTGCTGCTTGGCGCGCTGGTCCCTGGATGGGGGCCGCTTCGGACCACTTGGGTCGGCGTCGGCGAGCGTGAGGAGGTCCGTATCGTTAAGCCGGGTGGCGATCGGCTCGAACCGGGGCCGGATGCGCCGTTCGGGACTCACCAGAACGGTCTTCCCCTTGAGCTTGCCATGGTACCGCGCCAGGTCTTCGATCGTGTCCGCGTCGAGCACGACGGCCTCGAGCGTGGCCGGACGGTCGAGACCGGGCGACCAGGCCTCGGGCATGGCGACGAGCGGGATGCACTGAGGCTCGACGACCTGGAGGCTAAACCGTTTCAGGCTCCAGCCCCGCCCGAAGTGTCCCCAGGGCTCGAGCCGGGCGTTCTCGAGACCCCACGTCGCGAGTTTGTCGCGCGTCCACTCGTTCGCGCGCCTCAGCGCGGGCGAGCCAGTCAGCCGGGGGCCGATGACGTCCGTCAAGTGACTCAAGGTCGCCATCACCTCCGAGCGGTGCAGGCCCTCGTCCTTGATGCGCTCGATCGGGTCAGGCACTGCGGCGGTCTCGGACTTCTCCGCCGGCTCGGCCTGAGCTGACGACGTGCCAGCGCCCGGGGGAGAGTCGAATGGCGCACCGTACGACGTCGCAACGAACAATCCCCAGCACGCGAGGGTCGTGAAACGGACCATGGCAATATGTTCTCCTGATTCCAGGTCGCGAGGAGTACTCGCGAATCTGGTGCCATACCGGAACGGCGGTACATCGGGAGGAGGGAGTCGCGCAAGCGCTGACGGCCGGGGGATGAGGGTCTTTGACAGCGTCTCGCGTTGAGCGGTGTGCCGCAAGTCAAACGATGGTGAGGATTTCGCACCCGATGCCAGCCGGAAGCGGTGTGGCGGGAACGTTGGGGTCATCGGGTGGGAGCGCGCCGTTGCGGGCTCAGCCCGAGGCCGTGCCGCTCAGGGTTCGCCTGGAAACAGGGCAATCCAGGGAGACCCCGTTGCGTTCGGGTGTGGAATTCGGAAGACCGCGGGGCCAGCATAATCTTCGCAGATCATCCAGATTTCATGTCCGGCCAGTACCTTCTTAAAGTACCTTCGCTTCGGAACCTCAGAAGGTGCATGCGACGACGGCTTCGCGTATCATTATCCAAAGGTGAGCGGGCCTCCCAGTCCAAGGATCGAAACGTGCCGAAGCCTAATCGGTCGCGCACTCTCAGACTCGGGAGCCTGCTTCAGGGATTTCCCTGCATCACAACGGCTAGCGGCTCGCGTCTGGCTGGGGCCGCCGCGTTTTGCCTCGAGGAGCAGAATCATAAGAGTGGAGTTGTCCTTGATATCCGTGGAACTCAGAAAACACTTTTCAAACTCTATTGGGCGAAGACGACCGATCAACTGAGACGAGAGTGGGGCGATCCGGCAGAAGCCACGGAATGTGGGGCAGTCGCGATCGCGATCCTGCTCGTGGTTAAGCTAACAGAGTTCCATGTGGTTCACCGGTCCTACAAAACCACCGGGATCGACTACTGGCTTGGCAAGCAAGAAGACACGTTTCTCTTTCAACGAACCGCACGCCTGGAGGTCTCGGGTATCCGCAAAGGCGATCGCAGCAAAGTTGATGCGAGAGTCCGTG
>DAIDJG010000128.1 GCA_027451445.1 Singulisphaera sp. | reverse complement strand
AAGGTCAGGGTGCCGTTGGCGCCGACGGCGACGGAATCGGTGCGGGTCCAGCCCTCGGGCGTGTTCACAGAGACGAGCGTCGTGCCGGCCGGCAGGGGATCAGTGAACATATCGGCCGAGGCACTGCTGGATCCCTTGTTGGAGACGACGATGGTATACGTCAGGTTGTTACCCGCGATCACCGGGTTGGCGTCGACGTTGTCGGTCACCGCGAGGTCGGCGGGCCCTCCCGAGGAGTTCACCGTGACGGTGCCGGCGTGGAATGTTCCGATGGTGTAGTTGCCAAGCGCGGCGAGGGTGCCCTGGTTGATCGGATAATCGCCGGGGTCGCTGGACGAGCTGGCCGTCGTGGCGAGGGTGCCCGCGAAGGTGGCGCTGGGGTCGTTGTTGACGAGTCCGGTGTAAGTGAAGTCCAGCACTGGGACCGTGCCCCCCTGGGGCATCGAGGTGCTCGTGGCGGTTACTGTCAACGGTGCCGGGTCAACCGTCAGCGTGCCGGCGTTGAACGTCTCGATCGTGTAGTTACCGGCCGCCGCCAGGGTGCCCCGTGTGATGTCGTACTGGCCCACGCCGCTCGACGACGTCGCGATCGTGGCGAGGCTGCCGGTGAAGGTCGCACTGGTGTCGTTGTTGACGAGTCCCGTGTAGGTAAAGTTCAGCGCCGGGGTCGTGTCGCCGTAGGTCATCGACGTGCTTGTGGCGGTCACGGTCAAGGGTGCGGGGTCGACCATCAGGTCGCCGTCGTTGTAGGCGAGAATGTAGTTTGACCCGGCGGACAACGAACCCTTGGTGATCGCGTAGCCATCCGCGGTAACCGGCGAAGAGGACGTTGCCGAGGTCGCCAGAGAGCCCGTGAACACGGAAGCGGTGTCGTCGGCGGCCAGGCCCGAATACGTGTAGGTCAGCGACGGCAGCGCCGCGCCGAAGACGGTGCTCTGATCGGTGGCGGTAACCGTAAGCACGGCGGCATTCACGGTCAATGTGCCATTGAGGTAAGTGATCTTGTAATTGCTCAGACCCGACCCCAATGCGTTGCTCGCCATGATGGCGTAGGGCGAGTCCGCGACGGTCGCCGACGTCGACGCCCCCGCGCTGGTCAGGGTCACGCTCGTCACGGTATCGCCGTTGCGGAGCCCCGACGTCGTGAACTCGGTCCCCACGAAGGTGAGCACCTGGCCGTAGGTCTTGGTCGTGGTCTCGGCCGTGATCGTCAACGAGGCCGGCGTCACCGTCAACGAGCCGTTCACATACGAGATCGTGTAGTTACCCAACCCTGTCCCCTGCGCGTTTCCAGCGGTGATGGCGTACGGCGTGGAACTTACCGCCGCGGTTGCGGCCGTGCCGTCGCTCCTGAGTGTCACGCTCGTCACCAGGTCGCCGTTGAGCAGTCCATGGGTTGTGAACTCGGTCCCCGCGAAGGTGAGCGCCTGGCCGTACGTCTTCGTTGTAGAGTCGGCCGTGATCGTCAATGGGGCGGGCGCCACGGTCAACATGCCGGGGCTGTAAATGATATTGTAATTGCTCAGCCCGGACCCCACGGCGCCGCTCGGCGTGATGTCGTACGGTGAGGAGCCGGCTGAGGCCGTCGCGGCAGCGCCGGTGCTCGACAGCAGCACGCCCGTAACGGTGTCGCCGTTGACGAGTCCGCTGGTCGTGAACGCCGTCGTCGTGAACGCTAACGTCTGCCCGTACGTCTTGGTCGCGCTGTCGGCCGTGATGGTCAATGTCGCGGCCGTGACCGTCAAGGATCCGTTCGCGTAAGTGATCGTGTAGTTGCTCAGCTCCGTCCCCGTGGCGTTTCCGATGGTAATCGCGTACGGGGCGGCGACGGGCGCGGTGGCGGCCGCACCGGCACTCGACAGCGATACACTCGAAACCGTGTCGCTGTTGACGAGTCCGCTGGTCGTGAACTCGGACCCCGCGAAGGTGAGCGTCTGGCCGTAGGTCTTGGACATGGTCTCCGCCGTGATCGTCAACGGCGCGGGGGTCACGGTCAACGAGCCACTCACATAGATGATCATGTAGTTGTCAAGGCCGGTCCCCATTGCCGCACTGGCAGCGATGGTGTAGGGCGAGGAGCCCACGGTGGCCGTCGCCGACGCTCCCGCGCTCGCCAGGGTCACACTCGATACCGAGTCGCCGTTGACGAGGCCGGAGGCGGTGAACTCGGTCCCCGCGAAGGTGAGTGCCTGGCCGTAGGTCTTCGTCGTGGAATTGGCGGTGATCGTCAAGGGCGCGGCCGTGACTGACAGGTTCGCACCCGTGAACATGATGGTGTAGTTCGTTCCCGCGGAGAGGGTCCCTTCCGTGATGCTGTAACTGCCCACGCCGCTCTGGGGCGTCGCGTCCGTCCCCAGGGCGCCGGTGAAGACGGCGGCAGTGTCGTTGTTGACCAGTCCTGAGGACGTGTAGGTGAGGGCGGGCAATGCCGCGCCGTAGACGCTTCTTGCGGAGTTGGCCGTGACCTGCAACGGGGCGGGAGTGACCGAAAGGCTGGACGAGTCCGACGTACTGCTTGCGTTCATTCCATCGCTGACGTAGGTGGCTGTGATCGAGTGAGCGGCGGCGGCGAGCGTGACCTGGGTGAACGCCTGGCCCGCGCTGTTCAGGATGCTGGTACCGATCAGGGCGGTTCCGTCGTAGAACTCGACCTCATCTCCGGTCGGCGCCGGGGCGCTCGACATGTTAATGGTGACGGTGACGGTGGCGGTGAGCGTCACGAACTGGCCGTAGACGGACGTGTTGTTGGTCGCCGAGGTCATCAGCGTCGTGGCCGTGGCGGCGCCGGCTGAAGGCACCACCATCCAGGTGTAGGTGGCCGGTGTGCCGCTGAAGTTCCCGGCCTGGTCCCCCGCCTCGACCTGGAGCGTGTGCATGCCGACGATCAGCCCCGTGTAGGACAGCGGACTGGTGACAGGAGTGAAGCTCCCATCGTCGAGCTTGGCCAAGAAGGAGAGATTGTCTGGCATGTTGGCGCCATCGTCGCCAGAGAACGTGAAAACGGCGGAGGTCGCATACGTCTCCGACGAAGGCCCGCTGTCGATCTTGACCGTGGGCGGCGTCGTGTCCACGGTCCAGGTATACGAGGCCGGTGTGCTGAGGTTGCCGGCCTGGTCCATGTCCTCGACCTGGAAGGTGTGAGTTCCCTCCGCGAGGTTCGTGTAGGAGACCGGGCTGGTGGCGGTGGTGAACGTGCTGTCGTCGACGCTCACCATGTAGACGAGGTTGCTGAGCGACGTCAAGTTGTCGCTGCCAATGAAGGAGAAGCTGGCGGTGGTGCTGTTGGTGTACTGAGGGGGCTCGCTCGTAATCGACGCGGTCGGCGGCGTGATGTCCACGGTCCAGGTGTAAGATGCCGCGTCACTGACATTGCCCGCCTGGTCGACGGCCTCGACACGGAAGGTATGCACCCCCTCCGTTAGGTTCGTGTAAAGCACCGAGTTGCCGGCCGTGCTGAACAGGCTGCCGTCGAGGCTCACCTCATAGACGAGGTTGTCCGGCGACGTGAAATTGTCACTGCCGCTGAGCGCGAAGTCAGCCAAGGTGCTGTTGGAATACTGAGGGGGCCTACTTTCGCTGACGATGGATACGGTGGGCTGCGTCAAATCCACGGTCCAGGTGTACCAGGCCATGTCGCTGATGTTCCCGGCCTGGTCGATGGCCTCGACCTCGAACGTATGGGGCCCTTCCTGGAGGTTCGTGTAGGAGACCGGGCTGGTGGCCGTGGTGAACGTGTCGCCGTCCAGGCTCACCTTGTAGACGAGGTTGCTGAGCGACGTGATGTTGTCGCTGCCGCTGAACGCGAAGCTCGCCGAGGTGCTGTTGGTGTAGAGCGCCGGTTCGCTTGTGACGGACACGGTCGGCGGCGTCGTGTCCACCGTCCACACGTACGAGACGCTGGCCAGCGGCGTGCCGTCGGCCGCCACGAGCTCGATCTCGACCGTGTTGCCGCCCTCAGGCAGGTTGGGGATTGTGACCGTCGTGTCGCTCGTGGTTTCGTACGGACTGCCATTGACGAGGATCTGGAACTGCGCTGTGCCGCTCGTCGGCAAGGGGTTGATCTCGTAGTTGAACGTGGCCGACGCGGAGCTGCTGTACTGCGGCGGGGACGAGGCAAGGCTAAGGGCCGGCTGGCTGGCGTAGATCGTATCGGTGGCCGGGTTGGCGTTGTAAGCCGAGAACGTGTACATGAACAGCTCGTACGCGCCGTGCTGGGCGTCATAGTACGCGGCTGGGTTGTAGTTCTGGGAGCCCTGCGTGATGAACGACGTATTGGTCTGGTTCGAGCCGAACGCGCTGACTTCCACGGTGTACACGCCGGTCGCGGGGAGCACCAGGTCGAAGATCGACGAGTCGGAGGGCTCGAACTGGTCGTCGTTGGAGGCGATCTTGGTTCCGTCCGGCCCGAAAATCGTCAGGATGGTGTCGACGGGATTCTTGATCGAGGTGATCGACGCCGACATCGCCTGGAAGCTCATGTCCTGGCCGGCCTGCCCCGTGAACGTGTAGTAGTTGGGGACGCTCATGGTGTAGGGATTTCCATGGGCGTCCAGGATTGGGTTGCCGTTGGAGTCGACGACGTCCTGGGTTCCGCCGATATAGCCATCGATGTTGAGGGCGGAGACGTCGAACGTCTTGCCGGCGTCGAATCCGCTGCTGATCGAGTTGGGGACGTTGAGGGTGTAGAGGCTCACCGGCTGGGCGCTCACGGTGGTCGATTCACCGTTGACGACGAGGGTGTCGGCAGCGTTCGCCACGTTGTTACTCGGGTCGACCGTCGGTGCGGGCAATCCGGCCCACAAGCTCGAGCTTTCGTTGTTGGTGCCGACCGTCGTACCGTTGCTCGCAAAGGCCAGTGTAATGGCGTCGCGCGCGCCGAGCTGGGCGTTGCCCGAGGCCGCGTCGGCCAGCGTCGAGCCGACGGACGCTGGCGACGCGATCACGTCGCCTTGCGTCGCGAATGCGCCGGTGAGGCCGGTGTAAGGAGGGTAGTACCCCTTGTCTCCCGGCGGGTTGGTGATCCCGAAGCCGATCGGACCGAACGCGTCCATGTGTTCCAGGCCGAGCGTGTGTCCGAGCTCGTGCGCCGAGATCGTTGTGGACATGTTCACAAACGCGGTGTCAGAATAGGCGATTTGGCCGGTACCGCTCCCGAGGAAGCCGTTGACGTCGAGCTGGACGGTGGTGTTCTGGTTCAGGTTGCCGAAGTCGACCTCGTTCGAGAAGCCGCCGGGCGAGGGCATGTTGTTGAAGACCGGCGTGCTGTCGAAGTTGATCGTGACGAAGCCCTGGGGCGCCTGGGCGGCGATAGGCTGAGTGGTGGTGAACTGGATGAAGCCGCCAACGCCGTCGAACTGAGAGTAGATCTGCTGGAGGCCGGCGAGAATGGCGGCCTGGTCGGTGGCCGAGTACGCGATCAGTCCCGACACGACTGGCGACGCGGTGGCGCCGCCGCCTCCGCCTCCGCTGATCGAGACGGTCGGTTCCGAAGTGTAGCCGGAGCCGTCGTTGGTGATGGTGATCGACGTGACCTGCCCGTTGGCGATCACGGCGGTCGCGGTCGCGCCGGAGCCGCCGCCGCCCGAGATCGTGACGGTGGGGGCGGAGGTATAGCCGGAACCAGGGTTTGTGACCGTGAGGCCGACGAGCTGACCGGTGACGCCGGAGATTGGGGTCGGCGTATTGTTGAAGTTGAGATAGACGTACTGAGTGGGCACGCTCGACGGCGGCGCAGCGGTCGGGTCGGCGTACGGGTTGGGGCTGTCTGCCGCCGCGGGTTGGACGTTCGACGTGGACGCCTTGCCGATGATCGTGTCGATCGCGGCGCTGCCGATGACGTTCGTCACCGCGCCGCTGGTGGGGAGCGTCAGCGAGAGGTCCGCGCCGGCGTTGACGACCTGAGCGCCGGTGGTGTTGAGGTTCAGGTCGATTCCGCCGCCCTGGAAGTTCGAGAAGTCGACCGTGGCGCCGGTGGTCCCGTCGGGCTCGGTCAGCACGACGTTGCCGAAGCTGGCGCCGGACGCGCCGCCGACGAAGTAGAACGCGTCCCCCGCGCCGTTGCCGTTGAACGTGCCGCCGAGGGCCGGCGGTAGGACCGTGCCGGAGGGGAGTCCGAGCAGGCCGGCGTCCTCGATGATCAGGTTGTTGTTGCCGCCGGTTCCGGTGAGAGTGTAATTGGCCAGTACGCCCCCCACCAGCGTGTTGCGCGACCCTGACGCGGCGACGTTGACCTCGTAGGCCGAGAGGGCGGCGCCGTCTGCGAGCCCCTGTTCCACCAGCGCGAGCTGGCTCGCGGTGAGCGACTCGGTGAAGAGCCCGCCGCTGCCGATGTCGAACGACGAGAACACGCCCCCCGTGGCCTCGTTGCCGCTGCCGGAGAGCGTGACGTCCAGCCGGAACTGGCTGAGCTGCGAGCCGGTGAGGAACTGGCTCAGGCTCGGCAAGGCGCCGCTCGTCGACAGGGTCGCCGAGAAGGTTTGCAACAGGGCCGGGTCGGCGGCCAGGAACTGCTGGAGCACGGTGGGATTGCTGATGAGGAACTGCTGGAGCGCGGCGGTGTTCGACGTCAGGTACTGGCCGAGCGCGGTTGGGTTGGCCGTGAGGTACTGCTGCAACGTCGTGGCGCTGTTGGCCAGGAACTGCGCGAGGCCGGTGCCGTCGCTCGACAGGTAGCCTTGCAGCGCAGGGGGATTGGCGGCGAGGTACTGCTGCAGCGCGGCCGGGTTCGACTGGAGATACGCCTGAAGGACCGTCGCCCCGCCGCTGCTCAGGTACGCGGCCTGGGCGTTGCCGTCTCCCTGGTACGTGCCGCTGTCGAGATAGGCGGTCAGAGCCGCGCTGCTCGATGTGATGTACGCGCTGATACCCACCGCGTTGGCCGTGACGAAGGCCTGCTGGTCGGTCTGCGAGGCATGGAGGTACTGCGCGACGCTAATCGGGTTGGCGCTCAGGTACGTTTGGAGGGCGGCGGGATTGGAGGCGAGGTAGGTCTGCAACACGGTCGGGTTGCCCGCGATGAATGCTTGCAGCGCTCCGGGATTGGCCGACACGTAGGCGCCGATCGTCCCTGCTGTCGCGTTCGGATTGGCGGCGAGGAACGCGTTGAGGGCGGTCGGGTCGTTCCCGATGTAGGCGGTCACACCAGCCGAATCCGTCGACAGGTAGGCCTGTTGAGAGATCGGGTTGCTGACAACGTATTGCGCGACGGCGGGCGCGCTCTGGGTGAGGTAAGCACTCAGGTTCGTTGCGCTGCCGCTCAGGTACGCGAGGAGGTTGGTCGGGCTTGCCGACAGGTATTGTGAGAGCACGGTCGGATTGCCCGCGACGTACTGCCCCAGCGCTGTGGCGTTGGCCGCGAGGTACTGTGAGAACGCCGTTGAATTCGAGGCGAGGTACTGTGACAGTTGTGTCGGGTTGGCGGTGAGGTACTGTGAAAGCACCGTGGGGTTGCCGGCGATGTACTGCGCGAGGTTCGTGGAGTTGCTCGCGAGGTACTGTGAAAGCACCGTCGAGTTCCCTTGCAGGTACTGTGAGAGCACCGTCGCGTTGGCGGCGAGGTACTGTGAGAGCGCCGCGGGGTTGCCTGTCACGTACTGCGAGACGGCGGTCGGGTTCTGCTGGAGGTAAGCCTGAAGTCCGGCGGCTCCTCCCTGGAGATAGGCCTGGTTGGCGGGCGCGTTTGCGTTCAGGAACGCGTTCAGGGCCGGGACGTTGGACTGAAGGTAGGCGGTGAAGCCCGGGTCGTTGGCCGCCAGATAGGCCCTGAGGTCGGTTGAATTACCCGCGATGTACTGTGCGACGGCGCCGGCGTTCTGGGTGAGGTAGCCCTGGAGGCCGGCGGGGTTCGCCAGCAGGTAGGTCTGGAGGACGGTCGGACTGCTGGTCAAGTAGGCCTGGAGGCCGTTCGGGTCGGCGGTCAGGAATGCACTGAGCGCGTTGGGATTGGCCGTCAGATAGGCCTGGAGCCCGGCGGCGTTCCCGGTCTGGTACGCCTGCTGGGCGCCGGGGCTGTTTGCCAGGAAGGCGCTGATCGTACTGTCCGGCGACTGCGACACGAGATAGGCGCTCAGCCCCGCCGGATCGGCGGCCAGGAACGCCTGGGTGTTGGTGGCGTTGCCGGCGATGTACTGGGCCACGCCGGTGGTATCCTGGGTCAGGTAGGCCTGCTGCGCGGCCGCGTTGCCCGCGATGTACTGCGCCTCGGAGGTCGCGTTCTGACTGAGGTAGGCCGAGAGCGCACTCGGGTTTCCCGTCAGGTACGCCTGAAGGCTCGACGGGCTGCTGGTCAGGTATGCCTGGAGCGTTCCCGGGTTCGCGGCGAGGTAAGCCTGGAGCGCCGCGGAATCTCCCTGCGCCACGCTGCCGCCCTGCGAGTCGATGTAGGCGGTGATCCCGGCGGAGTTCGCGGTGATGTAGGCCTGCTGCGTGGTCGCATTGCTCACGAGGTACTGCGACATCGCCGTGCTGTTGCCGGCCAGGTAGGCCTGCTCGTTGGTCGCGCTGCTGATGATGTACTGGGAGATGGCCGTGGCGTTGGGTCCGAGGAAGGCCTGCTGACTGGTCGCACTGGCGGCGAGGTACTGGGCCACGGCCGTCGGATTTTGCTGGAGGTAGGCTTGCACCGCGCCGGCGTTGCTCTGGATGTACTGGGAGATCGCGGTCGCGTCTCCCCCGAGGAACGCGCTCAGCGTCGTCGCGTCGGAGGCCAGGTACTGCGCGACGCCCGTTGCGTTCGCCCGGAGGTACGCCTGCTGCCCGGCGCTGCTCATGCCCAGGTAGGCCGAGAGGGTTGCCGGCGCGGCGCTGAGGTAGGCGGAGATCGCCTGGGTCGCGGTCGCGTCGAAGTTCTGGGCGACGCTGTTCCCCGCGCTGTAAGCCACGACGTTCGAACCCGCCGCGCCATACACCGTGTTGCCGGCGCCCGAGAGGATGATGGACGACCCCGAGACCGACGAGAGCGACGAACCGGCGCCGGAATACGACGAGGTGGCGTAGATGATGTCGTGGCTGCCGGCGACAACCGTCTGGAACGCGCCCGTGAGGCTGAGAGAGGCCATGGAGTTCGACGTCACCAGGCTGGGATCAACGAGCGAGCCGATATCCGGGCTGCTTAACTGACCCTGGTACACGTACTGGGTCTGCCCGTCGTTCTCGCCCAGGTTGATCGTGACGCCGATCTGGGTGGTCCCCGAAAAGGAGCCCGCCCCCGACGAGCCGGTCGCGGGGATGAACGCCTTGACGAGGTTCAGGATGTTGCTGCCTCCCGAGTCGACCAGGCTGGTGTTCTGGTTGTTCGAGGGTGCGATGGTGTCGGTGTTGGTGCTGCCCGCCGGGCCGTTGATGATCGTGGTCGAGGCTTCCTGCATACCCACGGTGACGAACGTGTTGGACACCAAGCCGCCTTGCACGACCACGGGCTGGTTGTCGCTCTGGATGTTGATCGTGAGCGGAACGCCGAAGCTCGACAGGTTCACATTGGTGTCGCCGTCCACGACCTCGATCGTCAGGCCCCCGAGCGATTCCTCGGTGAGGTTCACCGGGAAATGGACGAAGTCTGGGAACTGATACCCCTGGGTCATCTGCAAGTGGAACGGTTGGTTCGACTGGAGGGTCAGTGTATTGAACGTGCTGCTGTGGCTGTCGACGGTGCTCGCGAGCGTGATTCCGTTGCCGGCGGCCCCGGCGTCGATCAGGGTGACGTCGGCCAGGAGGGTGACGGGCGTGTTGATGGTGATGTCGCCGGCGGTGGTCGCGTTGGCGCCGAGGAAGGTCTGACCGCCGTCGACCGTCAGGCGCGACGCGATCAACGGTGCATCGAAGGTGGTGTCGCCTCCGCTGGTGACCGCCGCGGCGCGACCGGCGGATACGTTGCCGCTGAAGGTCGTATTGCCGCTGCTGGTCACAATGAGCGAGCCCGTCACGCCGACGGAGCCGTCGAACGCCGTGTTCCCTCCGCTGGTCACGGTAAGCCCCCCGGCAACGGTCACGTTGCCGCCGAAGGTGGTGTCTCCAGTGCTGGAGATGGTCAGGGGGTAGGACGCGCCGGTCCTGGCGGCGATGGTCACATCGTTGCCCAGCGAGGTGAGCGCCCCGTCGAACATGGTGTTGCCTGCCGAGAGCGTGAATGCGCCGCGGATCACGCCGTAACCCGTCAGTGTTTCCGCTCCGTTCTCCCCTTCGAGCGTACCGCCTTCAAAGATCGTCACGCCGCTGGCGGTCTGCGTGTAGCTGCCGGTCAGGATCAGCAGGGCGCCGGTGAGCAGGGTGAGACTTCCCTCGTTGGTGCTGAGCGCATTGAGGCCGCCGAACGGCGCGCCGCTCAGACTTAACGTGGCGTTGTTGACCTGGATGCTGCTGGGGAGGTCCAGATTGAGCGTGCTCCCCGCGCCGGCCACCCACGTCCCACCAGTCAGCGTGTTGGTCGCCGGGTTGAAGTTGGTGGGCGGAGACGACAGATTGATCGTGGCCCCTTGCTCGGCGTCCAGCGTGCCGTTGTTCGTCAGGGTGCTCTGGATGTTGATGGCGTCGGCCGAAGCTTCGAGCGTCGCGCCTGTGGCGATGGTCGTGATGGTGGTCCGCAGGTCGGTGCTGGCGCTCGCACCGGCGAGGATGCTGGCACCGTTGCCGAGATATTCGATCGTGGCGGCGTCGGTGGTCAGCGCACTGCCGGTTGTCAGAGCGAGGGTGCCGCTGGTGCCGGCCAGCCATGTACCGCCGGTCAAGGCACCGGCGCTGAAGTTCGTGGGCGCCGTTTGCAAGGCCAGCGTGCCGCCGTTCTGCGCTTCGACCGTGGCATTGTTCGTCAAGGGCGCCTGAACCGTGATGGTTCCGCCCGACACATTCGCGTTGATCGTACCGCTGTTCACAATGCCGTACGATGACGAGATCGCGCCGTTCTGCCCGTCGATCGTGATGCCCGATCCGAGTGTCAGAACATCGGTCGCCAGAGTGCCGTAGAACGTGATCGCATTGCCCGAATCGGACCCGAAGACAACCGTACCGGCGCCGCTGAGCGTCTGGCTTCCCCCGACGAAGCTCAGGATCCCGAACTGGCTCATACCGGAAGCGCCGGCGCCGAGCGTCACCGTTCCCTGAAGAGTCAGGCCCGAGACGACGTCGAGCGTATTCCCGCCGTTGATCTCCAGGGCGCCGTTCAGCGTGACGCCTGCGAGGACGCTGCCGTTGCCGTCCGCGACGAGCTCCGCGCCGCTGGAGGTGACGACGGTCCCTCCTCGGATCGTGCCCCCCTGGAGGTGGAGCGAGCCGCTGTTGGCGTCCAGGTTCAGAGTCTTTCCTGTATTCTCCAGCGTACCCGTCAGGATCAAGGTTCCCACGGAGGTCTGGAAGCTGTACCCGCTGGCGAAAGTGAAGTCGCCTCCCAAATTGAGGGTCGACCCGCTGCCGGCGGCCAGGAGGCTCGCGTTGGTCCAGGCGCCGCCGAGGTCGAGCTCGCCTCCCCCGTTGGCCTCGAGCGCGCCGCGGTTGGTCAAGAGCGCCTGTACCGTGATGGTCCCGCCCGACACATTGGCGTTGATCGTACCGTTGTTCACAATGCCGTACGACGACAAGATCGCGCCGTTCTGCCCGTCGATCGTGATGCCTGATCCGAGCGTCAGAACGTCAGTCGCCTGCGTGCCGTAGAACGTGATCGCGTTGCCCGAATCGGACCCGAAGACAACCGTACCGGCGCCGCTGAGCGTCTGGCTTCCCCCGACGAAGCTGAGGATTCCGAACTGGTTCAGTCCAGGAGCGCTGGCGTCGAGCGTGATCGTTCCCTGAAGAGTCAGGCCCGAGACGACGTCGAGTGTGTTCCCGCCGTTGATCTCCAGGGCGCCGTCCAGCGTGACGCCTGCGAGGATGCTGCCGTTGCCGTCCGCGACGAGCTCCGCGCCGCCGGAGGTGACGACGGTCCCTCCTCGGATCGTGCCCCCCTGGAGGTGGAGCGAGCCGCTGTTGGCGTCCAGGTTCAGAGTCTTTCCTGTATTCTCCAGCGTACCCGTCAGGATCAAGGTTCCCGCGGAGGTCTGGAAGCTGTACCCGCTGTCGAAGGTGAAGTCGCTCCCCAAAATGATCGTCGCCCCGGTCCCAGCGGCCAGAAGGCTTGCGTTGGTCCAGACGCCTTCGAGATCGAGCTCGCCCCCCGACGTGGCCTCGAGCGTACCGTGGTTGGTCAAGGGCGCAGCGTTGATCGTCAGCGTGCCTCCGGCAACGCTGGCGTCGATCGTGCCATCGTTGACAATTCCATAACCGGATGCGATGACGCCGTTTTGGCCATCGATGGTGACGCCGGGACCGATCGTCAACGTGTCGGTCGGGGCGGTGCCAGTGTACTCGATGACGTTGCCCGACACGGGGCCGAACACAATGGCGCCCGTCCCCCCGAGGGTCTGACTGCCGCCCGCGAAGTTCAGGATCCCGTACGTTCCACCGCCGCCGGTGCCGGTGCTTCCGGTGCCAGTGCTTCCGAGGCCGGTGCCCGTGCTTCCAACGCTGAGGCCGTCGAGCGTGACCATTCCGTTGACCGTCAAGCCACCCAAGACGCTGACCGTGTAACCGCCGGAGATCTCGAGGTCGGCATCCAGCGTCACCGCGCTCAGCGTACTCGACGCCGTGACGGAGATGTTGCCCTGGACGATCGCATTCGCAAGCGTGCCCCCTGCCAGCATCAGGCCCGCGCTGGCGGTGTCCGACACCGTGCCGCTCGCGGTCAGGGCCCCTACCAGCGCAATCGGCACGTTGCTCTGGAGGCTGAGGACCGCGTCGTTGCCGGTCAACGTGATGGTCACGCCCGTCGGGTTGCTCAGGTTGATTTCGACGACGTCGGCCGCGGTGGGAACGCCGTGGATCGACCAGTTACTGGGGTCGTCCCACAGGTTGTCTCCGCCCGCCCCGGTCCAGGTCACGACGTGCTCGACGGCGCCGATGTCGATCGTGCCGCCGAGGGTGCGCGGATCGCCGTAGACATCGGTGACCGGCGCGTTCGCGGTGCTGCCGGCGTTCAGCGCCGGGCTGCCGGCGAGCGGGGCGAAGGTTGCGGGATCGAGGCCGGGATTGGCGTAGGCGGCACCGACGAGGTTGTGATGGCCAGTCAACGCGCTGCTGTCGGACGCGTAGCCGACCAGGTTATAGGAGCTGGCGGCATCGATGGGGGTGGAGAGGTCCGCGATGCCGCCGCTGCTCGTGTTGCCGTCGACGATGGTGTTGGTGAGGGAGACGAAATCACCAGTGACCGATCCTTTGAGAGCGATCCCGCCTCCATTTGCGCCGGCCGAGTTGGCCGTGATCGTGCTGTTGGTGATTGTCAGGACGTCGCCGAGGTTGTTGGCCACGTTAGAGAGGTAGACCGCGCCACCCCCATCTAGCTGGGCGCTGTTGTCGGCGAGCAGGCTGTCGGCAATGGTGACCGTGCCGGAGCTCAGGATCGCGCCGCCGTAGTGCGTGGCCGTGTTGGCGACGAGCACGATTCCAACCACCGACAGTGCGCCGTAGGCTGCGATCGCGCCGCCGCCGCTTGCTTGATTGCCCGACAACGTGCTGTCCGCAATCGTGATCGTGCCGGAGCCGTGATTATAGATCCCGCCGCCGTATCCAGTGGCGGAATTGTCGTTTACAGTACTGTCGCTGATCGCGACCGCGCCGGAGCTCTCGTTATAGATTCCACCACCGTACGATGCGGAGTTGTTGTTGATCGTGCTGTTGTTGACGGTGATCGCGCCGACGCTTTCGTTGTAAAGCCCACCGCCGGAAGATGCGTGATTGCCGTTGATCGTGCTGTTTGTGACGGTGATCGCGCCAGCGCGCCTGTCGGCGATTCCGCCGCCGTTGCTGTGGGCTGTATTGTTGTTGACGGTGCTGTCTTCGACCGTGATCGCGCCTGATTTGCTGTTGTAGATGCCGCCGCCGCTGCCGCTGGCCAAGTTGCCGTCGATGGTGCTGCCCTGGGTAATCGAGACTGCGCCTGAGCCATAATTATAGATCCCGCCGCCGTTGCCGGCGGTGGTGCTGTTCCCCTGGACCGAGCTGTCGCTGATCGTGAGTGTGCCGGAGCTAGAGTTGTAAATCCCCCCGCCATTGAAGAGCGTCTGGTTGTAGCTAACGGCGCTGCCCTGCGTGATGACGACGTTGCCGGGGCCGGCGTTATTGATCCCGCCGCCGTCGCCGTTCGTCTTGTTGTGGCTGACGGTGCTGTCGCTGAGCGTGAGTGCGCCGGAGCCGGCGATGTTGATCCCGCCGCCGGTGTTGAAGGCGTAATTGTAAGAGACCGCGCATCCCGTGAGTGTGAGCGTGCCAGCGTTGAGGATCCCTCCACCGTCGGCGGCGAGACCGGACACGCCCGTTCCCGTGGAGCCGTCCTCGATGGTCAGACCCGAGATGGCGACGGCGGCCCCGCTGGCGACGTCGAACACCCGGCTTGCCTTGTTCCCGCTGATGGCCAGGAGCCCGGCGCCCGGCCCGCTGATGGTCAGGTTGGCGGTGATCTGCGGCAGCTCGCTGCCGGACAGGGTGATTGTCGACCCGATCGAGGAATCGAAGGCAATGATGAAACCCGGAGTCGCCCCATTCGAGACCGACACCTGGGTCAATTGCTGCGCGGAGGGCGTGAGCGGACCGTTAACGATGTCGATGGCTTCGCGAAGCGAAAGAGTGGACGTGTCGCTCGTCTCGTCGAGCGCAGTGTTCACGGTGAGGATGCGGCTGGCCTGAATAGCGCCGAGGTCGATCGTGCCGTTGAAGGTTCGTGCGTTGCCGTTGAGGTCGGTGGCCGGGGCGTTGGCCGTGCTCCCGGCGCCGAGCGCGGAACTGGTGGACTGCGGAGCGAACGTGGAAGGATTGAGATGGGGATTGGCGAACGCGGCACCGAGCAGGTTATGAGTGCCGGCGACCAGGTCGGTCGCGTCGCTGTAAGCGCCGACGAGGTTATAGGAGCTGGTGGAGGCCACGCTTCCCGCCACGTCCGCGACGCCGCTCGCGCTCGTGTTGCCGCTCACGATGGAGTCGAAGAGCGTGACGGGGTTGCCCCCGTTTGCGATTCCGCCGCCTGTGCGTCCCGCGGAGTCTGTGGTGATCGTGCTGTGATTCACGGTCAGCGTTTCGACCGCGTTCGAGGCGTTGCCGCCGACATAGGCGCCGGCGTTATAGATGCCGCCGCCGGCGCCGCCCAGCGCCTTGTTGCCAGTCACGAGGCTGTCTTCGAGCGTCGTCGCGCCCAGGTTCCAGATCCCGCCGCCGTTGTAATAAAAGTTTTTCTTGCTCGCACTGACGCCATAACCGTCATTATAGGTCGCAGTGTTGTTGGAAACGGTGGTGCGGGTCAGTTGAAGGGTCGAATAATTGAGAATGCCGCCGCCTTCCGGGCCGGCGTTGCCGGTCACGGTGCTGTCAACGAGGGTGGCCTGGCCCTTGAATGTGTAAAGGCCGCCGCCGCCTGCGAACTTTCCGCCGCTGGCCGTGTTGCCGGCGAGCGTCGTGTGGTCGAGGTAGACCGTCGCTTCCCCGTAATTCCCATCGTTGTCGACGCCGCCGCCGTAGTAAGCCGTGTTGCCGTTCAGCTCGCTGCCCAGAACGGAGAGCCGGCCGAAATTGAGGATTGCGCCGCCGCCCCAGTTCGGGGCCGCGTTGCCGGAGACCGTGCTGTCAGTGAGCGTCAGTGTGCCCAAGTTGCTGATCGCGCCGCCGCCGCCGCGGCCGCCGTTCCCGGCGATCTTCGTGCCCAGCCCTTGCGTGAGGGTGAGGCCGGAGATGCTGACGACAGCCCCACTCGCGATATCGAAGATCCGGCTTTCATTGTTGCCACTGATCGCGAGCAGGGTCGCCCCCGGGCCGGTGACGGTCAGGCTGGTCGTGATCTGGGGCAGTTCACTGCCGGCGAGCGTGATCAGGGAGCCGATCGAAGAATCAAAGGCGATGGTCGCTTCCGACGATCCTCCGTCCGCGATCGAAATCTGGTCCAGTTGACTCGGGGACGGGACGAGCGATCCGTTGAGGATTTCGATCGCTTCCCGCAGGGAGAGGGTCGCCGTGTTGGTGTCCTCGTCGAGAGCGGTGTTGACCGTGAGGACCCGGTACGCCTGAACGGCGCCGATGTCGATCGTGCCGATGAAGGTCCGAGGTTTGAAGTGGACGTCGGTGGCCGGGGCGTTGGCCGTACTGCCGGCCCCGAGGGCCGGGCTCCCGGCCAGTGGGTTGAAAGTCACGGAGTCAAGCTGGGCCGAGACGTTGAGAATGTTGTGATAGGAAGCGCCGGAGCGCAGCCCATTCGAGGCATTGTACTGACCGACGAGATTGTACGCACTCGTTGGGTCGACAAAGCCGTGAAGATCGGCGGCGCTTCCGCCTCCGATGGCGGTGTTGCCGTCGACAATGCTGTCGAACAGCGATACGGTGGCTGTGCCGATGGCCGCTTCGAAGTCGACCCCGCCCCCGTTGTTGTGCGCGACGTTTCCTGCGATCGTGCTATGGTCGATCGCGAGCGAGTCACCGTAGCCGTTCAGGACTTCGGCATAAATCCCACCGCCGCTGCCGTTGCGCGCGTTATTACCGCTGATGATGCTATCGCTGACCGTAAGATGGCCCAGAGGCCCATTACCGTAGAACGCGATGCCGCCGCCGTTGTTTTGCGCGGTGTTCTTGGAGACATCACTTCGATACAGGGTGAGTGTGCTGTGGAAACTGTCGATGCCTCCCCCTTTATTGGCCGTGTTGCCGGTGAACGAGCTGTCCGTGATCGTAAGCGTACCTTCACTGTAGTTGTAAATGCCGCCGCCATTCTGACTGGTCGTGTTGCCGTAAACTGTGCTGTTCGCGAGCGTAAACGGTCCAGAGCCGAAGTTATAGACTCCACCCCCATTCTGGCCGGCCGTGTTGCCTTCGATCGAGCTGTTCGTGACCGTGAACGCGTTGGTACCGAAGTTATAGATCCCGCCGCCGCCGAAACCGGACGCGTTGTTGCGGACAGCAGTGTCGGTGACGATGAACGTCCCGGAATCACAGTGATAGATACCGCCACCGCCGCCGTGGGCGCTGTTGCCGTTGACCGTGGAGTTCAAAAGCTGGAACGTGCCCAAACCAAAATCCTGGATCCCGCCGCCGCCAGCGAGGGACGTGTTGCCGTCGATCGTCGAGCCGGTAATCGTGACCGCGTCCGCGGCTGAGTTGTAAACGCCGCCACCGCCGTCGGCCGTGTTATTGTCGATCGAAACGTTTGTAAAGTTCAACGCGCCTGAACCAAAATCGCAGATTCCACCGCCGTTAAAGTGGGCGGTGTTATTGTCGACCGATGAATCCGTGAGGATCAACGCGCCGGAGCCGAACTTGGAGATTCCGCCACCGCCGAACTGGGTTGTATTGCCGTAAATCGTCGAGTTCGTGATCGTGACCGCGCCGGAGCTGAAATCGTAAATGCCACCGCCGTTGAGGTGGGCCGAGTTGTTGTCGACGGTGCTGTTGGCGACGGTGAGCGTCCCGGAGTTGTAGATTCCACCGCCCGGTCCGTAAACGTAGTTGTTGCTGACTGTGGAGTCCTTGAGCGTGAGTGTGCCGGCGTTGTGGATTCCACCTCCGGTCTGAATTCCTGTTCCCGAGCTTCCTGCATGGCCGTATTCGACGGTCAACCCCATGATGCTGACGCTGGCCCCGGGGGCGATATCAAACACGCCGCTCATTTGGTTGCCGCTGATGGCCAGCGCGGACTGCCCTGGGCCGTCGATGCTCACGTTCGAGGTGATTGCCGGCAGCTCGCTGCCCGACAGGGTGATGAGAGTACCGATCGAGGAATCGAAGACGATCGTGTCTCCCGGAGAACTCCCGTCTCCAACCGAAACCTGGGCCAATTGCTGGGCGGAGGGAACGAGTGAACCGTTGACGATCTCAATCGCTTCGCGCAATGAGAGAGTCGTGGTGTTGGTGTCTTCATCGGCCGACGTGTTGACGGTAAAGACGCGGCCTGCCTGGACGGCCCCGATGTCGATCGTGCCGTTGAAGGTTCGGGGGTTGCCGTAGACGTCGGTGGCCGGGGGGTTCTGGGTGCTGCCGGCGCCGAGGGCCGGGCTGGTTGACTCCGGGGCAAAGGTGGTGGGATTGAGGTGAGGATTCTCGTAAGCGGAGCCAAGCAGGTTATGACCGCCGGCAGTCAGATCGGTGCTGTCGCTGAAATTGCCGACGAGGTTGTAAGAACTGCTGGCGTTCACGAGCCCGTTCAGGTCCATGACGCCACTCTGGCTCGAGTTCCCACTCACGATGGAGTCGAAGAGTTTGACAGCGGCGCCGTCGTTGGTGATTCCCCCGCCGAAGCTTGCCGAGGAGTTGACGGTAACGGTGGTGTTATAGACGGACAACACGCCGACAGCGGATGCGCTTTTGCCACCGATGTAGACGTCGGCGTTGTAGATTCCGCCACCGGAACCGCCTGCGGCGGTATTGCCGGTTACAAGACTGTCCTCGAGAGTCGCCGTGCCGAGGTTCCAGATCCCGCCCCCGTTGTAATAAGAAAAAGGTGAATTGCTCGTCGCAGAGACGTTGTAGCCGTCATTCGAGGTCGCAACGTTGCCGGAAACCTTGCTTCGAACGAGTTGAAGAATCGAGTAGTTGAGAATACCTCCGCCATCGACGCCCGTATTGCCCGAAACCGTGCTGTCAACGAGGATGACTTGGCCATTAAACGTGTAGATCGCACCGCCACCGGCGGAGGCGCCTCCGCCGGCGGTGTTATCGTCGAGCGTCGAGGCTTCGATGAGGACAGCCCCTCCCCCAAGATTCCCGTCGTTGTCGACGGCCCCGCCGAACTTGGCTGCGTTGTGCGTCAACTCGCTTCCCTGAATGGTCAGTTGGCCGTAATTGAGGATGCCACCGCCGCCCCAGTCGGGCGCGGCATTTCCGGTGACGACGCTGTCATCGAGCGTCAACGTGCCGAAATTGCTGATGCCGCCACCGCCTCCGTGTCCATCGTTCGCCGAAACGTTCGTTCCCAGCCCTTGCGTGATGGTGAGGCCGGAAATCGTGACGGTGACCCCGCTGGCGATGTTGAAGATCCGGCTTTGATGGTTGCCGCTGATGGTCAGGAGACTGGCTCCTGGACCCGTGATCGCGACGTTCGAGTTCGTCACCGTGATTTGCGGCAGCTCGCCGTTCGGGTCGGTCGGCGTATTCAGCGTGATCGTCTGGGGCGTGGCGAACAGGGTGGAGTCGAACTGAATCGCGGTCAATCCCTCAATCGTCGAGCTCGTGACCTGGGCTTGCTGTGCGGGGGTCAACGTGCTGAAGGCGAGCGTACCGTCAGCGAGCTCAATCGCCTCGCGCAAGGAGAGCGACGTGCTGCTCCCGGTCGGCGTCGCCTCGTCTCCCGTGCTGTTGACGGTGATCGTCCACGGCATGGACGGGGACCCTCCCAGGCCGGATGCCAGCAAGACGCGTTCCTCAAGCGCTTCCAGCATCACCCGGCACGCCGTCCAACGGCTCCTGCGCTTGATCGTGCGTCGGCGCTGGGGTTCCTCGAAATGCGGATGAAACGGGCTCAACCAGGGATGAAGCGGCATGGGAGGCTCTTTCGTAGCGGTTTCACAAGGTGTGATTTCGTAGGGAATGCCACCCGAACGATGAACCGAAAG
>DAIDJG010000127.1 GCA_027451445.1 Singulisphaera sp. | reverse complement strand
ACTCACCAAAACTTCAGAAAAAAATCCTTTGCCCCGCAAATTTTTCTTGGAATCGGCCTTGAGATTGCGTATGATCGACGGGAACCGACTCCATCGGCGGCCCGGCTGGACACTGTCCGGACGGTGCCGCTGCGCGTGTTTCGAGGTCTTGGACTTGATTCCTGGAGTCTTCCATTCCCGGCCAAGGAGGATGCCGGTGCATCTTGATGATGGTCCAGGATGACCGTCTGAGGGAACCGCGGCGGTTCTTCGCCTGTCTTCAGGGGGAGCACGGCCCGCGGGCTTTTTTGTTTTGGCCACGGCTCGACGCCTGACCGACGCTGATTCCGAGCCTGCCAACCCCGTTAACCCGCTTTGAACTGACTTTCCCCTGATTAAAACAACCCCGCTGCGGCACCGTCTATCGCGTGCAGAGGAGTGTGTCTCGTGAGCATGGGCGAAAGTGCCTACGATCGTATCAACGACTACGGCGCCGTCAAGATCGGGCTTGCCAGCCCCTACGACATCCGAAGTTGGTCCTTCGGCGAGGTCAAGAAGCCGGAAACGATCAACTACCGGACCTACCGCCCCGAGAAGGATGGCCTGTTCTGCGAGCGAATCTTCGGGCCCGAGAAAGACTGGGAATGCGCCTGCGGTAAATACCGCGGGATGAAATACAAGGGGATGATCTGCGACCGTTGCGGTGTCAAGGTCACCCACTCACGCGTCCGCCGCAAGCGTATGGGCCACATCGAGCTCGCTGCGCCCGTCGTGCACATCTGGTTCTTCAAGGCGATGCCCAGCCGCCTCGGCACGCTGCTCGACATGAAGACCACCAGCCTGGAGCGGATCATCTACTTCCAGGACTACGTCCTCATCGATCCCGGCGACACGCCCCTCAAGGAACGCCAGCTCCTCACCGAGGACGACTTCCGCAAGGCCCGCGAACAGTTCGGCGATACCTTCCAGGCTGACATGGGGGCCGACGCCGTCCGCAAGCTGCTCGCCCGGCTTGACCTGGTCAGCCTCTCGAAGCAACTCCGCCAGGAGCTCACCGAGACCTCCAGCAAGCAGCGCATGAAGGACCTCACCAAGCGCCTGAAGGTTGTCGAGAGCCTCCGCGATAGCGACAACCGCCCCGAGTGGATGGTCCTGGAATGCATCCCCGTCATTCCGCCCGACCTCCGTCCGCTCGTGCTTCTCGACTCGGGTAACTTCGCCACCAGCGACTTGAACGACCTCTACCGCCGCATCATCAACCGGAACAACCGGCTCAAGAAGCTCGTTGACCTGAATGCGCCCGAGGTCATCATCCGCAACGAGAAGCGGATGCTCCAGCAGGCGGTCGATGCCCTCTTCGACAACAACCGCTGCAAGCGGCCGGTGCTCGGGTCGAGCAATCGCCCGCTCAAGTCGCTCACCGACATGATCAAGGGCAAGCAGGGGCGGTTCCGCGAGAACCTGCTGGGCAAGCGCGTCGATTATTCGGCCCGGTCGGTGATCGTGGTTGGTCCCGATCTGCGTCTCCACCAGTGCGGCTTGCCCAAGAAGATTGCGCTGGAGCTCTTCCAGCCGTTCATCATCCGGCGACTCAAGGAGCTGGGGCACGCTGACACGATCAAGTCGGCCAAGAAGATGCTCGAGCGGAAGGTCGAGGAGGTGTGGGATATCCTCGAAGAGGTGATCCATAACCACCCGGTTCTTCTCAATCGTGCCCCGACCCTGCACCGTATGGGTATCCAGGCGTTCGAGCCGGTGCTCGTCGAAGGGAACGCGATCCGTATCCACCCGCTCGTCTGCAAGGGGTTCAACGCCGACTTCGACGGCGACCAGATGGCCGTCCACCTGCCGCTCTCAATCGAGGCGCAGGTCGAGGCGATGACGCTGATGATGTCGACCAACAACATCTTCAGCCCCGCCAACGGCAACCCAATCATCAGCCCGACGCAGGACATCGTCATGGGCTCGTACTACGTCACGGTCCAGCGGCCGGGCGAGCCGGGCGAGTACAAGAACGAGAATGGCGTCGAGACGGGCGTCTATGCCGACCCCAACGAGGTCTTCCTCGCCTTCAGCCAGAAGAAGGTGGGCGTCCACGCTCGGATCAAACTCCGGCTCCCCGCGCACAAGCGCCTGAAGGGCGAGGGTGAGAAGGAGTTCACGCCCGGCATGGTGATCTACACCACCGTCGGTCGCGTGATCTTCAACGACATCCTCCACTCGAAGATGCCGTACTACAACCTGGCCCTGGGCCAGAAACAGCTCCAGGGAATCATCGCTGACTGCTACCAGTTGCTCGGCCGTCGCCAGACGATCGACCTGCTCGACGCGATGAAGGACCTCGGCTTCCGCGAGTCGACTCGGTCGGGCCTGTCGTTCGCCACCGACGACCTCAAGACGCCGGAATCGAAGCACAAGATCCTCGACGAGACCGAGAAGGAAGTCGGCAAGGCTGCCAAGCTCTACCACCGCGGGATCATCACCGAGCAAGAGCGGTACAACAAGGTGCTCGACGCCTGGACGCACGCTCGCGAACGGATCACCACCGAGATGATGGAGCAGCTCCGCAACGACATGCGGAACGGCCAGGTCTATCTGAACCCGATCTTCCTGATGGCCGAGTCGGGTGCCCGCGGCGGCGTCGAACAGATTCGTCAGCTTGCCGGCATGCGTGGCTTGATGGCCAAGCCGTCGGGCAAGATCATCGAGACGCCGATCAAGGCGAACTTCCGTGAAGGCCTGAGCGTGCTCGAGTACTTCAGCTCGACGCACGGTGCCCGTAAGGGTCTGGCCGACACGGCGCTCAAGACGGCCGACTCGGGCTACCTCACACGTAAGCTCGCCGACGTTGCCCAGAACGTTGTGATCACGATGGAAGACTGCGGTACTTCCCAGGGGATCACCAAGGGCGTCATCTACAAGGGCGAAAAGGTCGAAGTCTCCCTCGTCCAGTCGATCCGAGGTCGTGTCAGCCGGGTCAACATCGTCAACCCGATCACCGACGAAGTCGTTGTGAAGGAAAACGAGATGATCACGGTGGATGCCGCGCGGAAGCTGGAGGACATGCAGATCGAGAAGATCCAGGTCCGCAGCCCGATGACCTGCGAGACCACCCTCGGCATCTGCCGCCGGTGCTATGGTATGGACCTGGCTACCGGTCAGCTCGTCGAGCCGGGCATGGCCGTCGGCATCATCGCCGCCCAGTCGATCGGCGAGCCGGGCACCCAGCTCACGATGCGTACGTTCCACATCGGCGGCGTCGCCACCCGCGGTGTCGAAGAGAAGGACGTGAAGTCCAAGCGTGACGGTAAGGTCAAGTACGTGGGCATCAACCTCGTCGTCAACGATGAAGGGAAGAAGATCGCCCTCTCGCGCAACGGCGAAATCCAGATCCTCGACCCCAAGGGACGCGAGCTCGAGAAGTACGACGTGCCCGACGGTGCCGAGATGAAGGTCGAAGACGGCCAGCAAGTGACCCGCGGCACCATGCTCTGCGAGTGGGACCCGCATAACATCCCGATCCTCTCCGAAGTCGGCGGCAAGATCCGCTATGAAGACATCGTCGAGGGCGAGACGATGCGCGTGGAGGTAGACCCCTCCGGCCACACTCGACGGACCATCATGGAGCACAAGGGCGACCTGCACCCGCAGGTCCTCATCGAGGACGCCGAAGGGCATATCCTTGCCTACAACTACATTCCCGAAGGGGCCGGTATCGAGGTTCAGGAGGGGCAGACGATCACCGCCGGTACCCTGCTGGCCAAGACCCCTCGCGAAGTGGGTGGAACGCAGGACATTACCGGCGGTCTGCCCCGCGTCACCGAACTGTTCGAGGCCCGGCGGCCCAAGGAGCCGGCGGTCATCGCCGAGATCGACGGCCGCGTCGAGCTGCTTGACGAGAAGCGCCGCGGTAAGCGGACGATCATCGTCAAGAACGAAAGCGGCATCGAGCGCGAACACCTCGTGCCGCACGGCAAGTACCTCCGCGTCCACTACGGCGACCGCGTCCGCGCGGGTGACGCCCTCGTGGAAGGCCCGCTGGTACCGCACGACATCTTGCGGATCTCCGGTGAGGAAGCGGTTCAGCGCTACCTGCTCCGCGAGATTCAAAACGTCTACCGTTCCCAGCGCGTGGAAATCGACGACAAGCACCTGGAGATCATCGTCGCCCAGATGCTTCGGAAGGTGCGCGTGGAGAGCGTCGGCGACACCGGGCTGCTGCCGGGTTCGGTCATCGACAAGTTCGAGTTCCGGGCGAAGAACCTGGAGCTCATGAATGCCGTGAAGATCAAGGATCCGGGCGACACCGACTTCCGTCAGGGCGACATCGTCCCTCGGGACCATTTCGACCAGGAGAACGCGCGGGTGGAGTCGAACGGCAGCCGCAAGGCCGAGTGGATCCGTCCCAAGCCGGCTGCGGCGAGCACCCAGCTTCTGGGGATCACCAAGGCCGCCGTACAGTCCGACAGCTTCATTTCGGCGGCGAGCTTCCAGGAGACGACCAAGGTGCTGACCGAGGCCGCGCTCGCAGGCAAGGTCGACTACCTCGTTGGTCTCAAGGAGAACGTGATCCTGGGCCACCTGGTGCCTGCCGGCACTGGGTTCAAGTCGCACCAGGAGGCCGAAGTCCGCATCCGGCCCGAGGCTCTCGAAGCCCTGGCCGAAAAAGGACCGGGCTACAGCAGGTACCCCCGCGATGAGGCCGCTGCCCCGGCGGGCAAGGCCGAGTAACCGAGGTTTGCGGTGATCGAACCGCGGCCCGTCCTCTCGACACGAGGGGACGGGCCGTTTTTGTTTGGCATAGGCTGTGCGGGATCTCAAGGTGCCCTTGAAGGACTAAAGGCTACGTACTGGAATCGAAACTTTCGGTCGGTATAATGACGTGAGCGAGGAGGGCCACCTCGCCAAAAAGGGGTCCGCACCCTGGAGACTGACCGCGGTTCTCACCGTGTTTTCGGGACGGTGAGAATCACGGCAAGGGGCGGCCACGACGGAGCGGTCGGCCGCCCTCTTTCTGGCCTTCGGTCCTTTCATGCCGATTCGTCTCGACAAGCTCGTCGCCGAGAAGTTCGGCCTGTCGCGCAGGGCTGCTCAGGAGGCGGTGCGCAACGGCCGGATCGACATTGCGGGCGAACGCTGTGACGAGCCGGGGCGCGAAGTTGAGCTCGACGCCCCAATCGCCTTCTTCCCCAACCGTCCCAAGGCACGGACGGTCGCCGGGCGGCTCCGGGTCCTGTACGAGGACCGTCATCTCATCATCGTCGATAAGCCTGCCGGGTTACTCACGCTCCCTACTCCGGATCGCGAGCGCGACACGTTGGTTGAGCGCGTCCGGCGCTATCTCACACTTCGGCACGGCGACCAGCGGCCGTACGCGGGGGTGGTTCACCGGCTCGACAAG
This sequence comes from Singulisphaera sp., assembly GCA_027451445.1. Classification (GTDB taxonomy): domain Bacteria; phylum Planctomycetota; class Planctomycetia; order Isosphaerales; family Isosphaeraceae; genus DAIDJG01. The sequence goes on along the minus strand of DAIDJG010000127.1, from coordinate 45,454 downwards.
GACACCTCGGGCGCCCTGGCGTTTGCCCGCACTCCCGACGCCGGCCGCGCCCTTCAGGCCCTGTTCAAGGTCCATGATATCGAACGCCAGTACCTCGCGGTTGTGGAAGGGACACTGGCTCGCCCTGAAGGGACGATCGACCTGGCCCTTGTGACCGATCGAGGCGACCTGCGCCGGGGTGTCGCGCGAGAGCCGGGCGAAGGCCGGCGGGCGGTCACCCACTACCGCGTTGTCGAACGCTTTGGACCCGTGGCCTCACTCGTCGCCTGCTGGCTCGAAACGGGGCGTACGCACCAGATCCGCATTCACCTTGCCGAGATGGGGCATCCCGTCGTTGGTGATGCCGTCTATCGCCCTCGCGAACGCCCGCGCTCGAAGGCTCAATTCCACCGTCAGGCCCTGCACGCGCAGACCCTCGGATTTCGTCATCCGCTCACGGGTCAAGACATTCGGGTGGAAGCCGCCCTGCCCTCGGATATGAGCGAGCTGGTCGTCGACCTGCGCAATCGCTTCGGGATCCCGGGCGCGGGAGGCTGAGCGGCGCCGGGCTCCAGAAGAAGGGAAGATTCGCACCGGAAGTCGGTTTATGATAGAGGAACCGATCGACCGTTGGGAATGGTTACTGTCGACGGCGAAGGTTCGATCCGAAAGGGAGGCGCCATGAGTTCGGCGGCAACTGATCATACGCCGGCATCTTCCCCACCCACTCTCGATGCTCCGCGAGTTGTCCCGACCCTGGAACAGCTTTACGTGTGGACGTCCGAGCCCGATGAGCGGGTCCTGATTCGTGATGTGGATTGGGCCTTCTACGAACAACTCGTTGACTCGATCCCCGAGGGGGCCAACCTGCACGCCGATTTTGACGGGAAGGACATCGAGCTCATGTCCCTCAGCCCACTCCACGATGGAGAAGAGAAGCTATTCGGTCAGCTTGTTGAGGCCGTCGCGCAAGAATTGGAAATCCCGTACCAGGGCTACGGTCAGACGACGTGGAAACGGCCCGAGGTCAACCGCGGCCTCGAGGCGGATGAATGCTATTACTTCCAGCCGGAGAAGATCGCCGCCGCGGCAACGGCCAAAGCGCGGCGGTCACGGAACGTGGCGGATTATCCCAATCCTGACCTCGGCATCGAAGTCGACATCTCGCGTTCGCGAATCGATCGGCCCGGAATTTATGCCGCGCTTCAGGTCGCGGAAGTTTGGCGTTTTGAGGGTCCGGGCGAACGGGTCCTCATCGAGCGGCTGGGGGCGGATGGGGCCTACCATGCCGTCGAGACCAGCGGGCTTTTGCCCATACGGGCCGACGAGGTTCGTCGGTGGGTCATCGAGGAGGATTCGAGCAACCACTCGGCGTGGGCGCGGCGCTTGCGCGCGTGGGCTCGCATCGAATTGGCTCCGCGGCTTGAGCGATAGTCCAGACCCCTGGGCGCAGCGAAAGGCCAGGTGGTTGTACGTTCACAACGGCTTGACCTTTGGTACCGAGCAGCGTATTCTACACACAAGAAGGCGACGCTCACGACGGGCGCGTCAGTTCGCCATGTTGGCCCCGTTCCGCGATCGTGCGGAGGCGGGGCTCTTCTTTTGCGCTCGAGGACCGATCGTTCAGGACGCGCTCATGTCACCCGCGATGTTGACTCAGACCGATGCAGCCCCGCCCCAGCCCATGGCGGAAAACTCGGAACCGAAAACCACTCGTCGCAAGACGCCGATGGCTCTCATCAACGTCTGTTTGGACGCGGCGCTCTTGCTTTCGCTCGCGTTCCTCGGCTGGGTGTCCGCCCTGTTGCAGATCGTCTTCCCCGCGCCCACAACCGCGCGCGGTTGGGAACTGTGGGGTTTGACGTTCGACCAGTGGCGCGACGTCCAGTTCGGCGCACTTTGCGTCTTCGGCCTGCTCGGACTCGAGCATCTGGCCCTGCACTGGAACTGGGTCTGCGGCGCGATCGCGACCAAGGTCTTAAAGGTCAAGTATCGACAGGACGAAGGCCTGAACGCGGTCTACGGTGTCGCGGTCTTTATTGGCATTGTGACCTTCATGCTCGCCACCACGATTGTCGCGGTGATCACGATCAAGCGTCCTCCGATGTGAAGGCGCGACGCGGTGGTGCATGCCTCCGCCCTGATCCCCACCGCCGCCGGCAACGTAATTGACCCTCAGAAGGCCGCTGAGGCCCTGACCAAGTCGCTCGAAATGAAGCGCATCACGGTTCTCCACACGACCAGGCGCGACGAGGCGGAGTCTGAGAAGTTTGTTGCGCCCCTGAAAACCGCCCGCGCCGTCTCGTTTGCGGGAGGGCGACAGTGGCGGCTGGTCGACTCTTATCTCGGCCCGCGCACCCAAAGGGAGGTGGGGGATCGACGAAGACACCGCGATCATCGTGCAAGGTGATCACCTGCGGGTGGTCGGCCGAGGCGTGTTGGCGATCCACGATGGCAACGACCACGACGGGAAGCGACACTACTTCCTGGCGTTGGGCGAATCGTTCGATCCGAAGCAATGCAAGCGTATTGGTGCGCGATCAGTTCGTGACCGAGAACCTCGCGATTGTACGCCGGCCCGATTCGTCCTCAACCCAATTGCCGTACCGCCTCAAAAACTCCGACCGCCACCGCATTCGCCAGGTTCAAACTGCGCGCTTCGGGGCGAATCGGGATCCGCACAGCCCGCTCGCCCTGCGCTCCCAACCAGCGCATCGGCAATCCCCGGCTCTCGGGGCCGAACAGCAACGCGTCACCCGGCTGGTAGACAGCCTGCGTGTAAAGGCGCTTGCCCTTCGTGGTGAACGACCAGATCCGTTCCGCCCCCAGCTCGGTGACGACCTCATCGAGATGATCGACCACTCGCCACTGCAAGTGTTCCCAGTAGTCGAGCCCCGCGCGTCGGCGATTGCGGTCGTCAAGATGGAAGCCGAGCGGGCGGACGAGCCAGAGCATGGCGCCGACGGCGACGCAGGTGCGGCCGATCGCTCCCGTGTTGGCCGCGATCTCGGGCTCGAGCAGGACGACGTGGAGCCTGGGTGCTCCTGCAGTTGCGACCGGCTCGCTGTGATCCACGCCCGTCCACCCTTTCGCCTTGAAATCGACACCCTCTCGATCATACAACGGGCAGGGCCAGGTTTGAGGTCCCAACACAACCGACGGGGCGAAGTTTCATGGAACGCTGTGCCTGGATCAAAGACGACCAGATGCTTCGGTATCACGATGAGGAATGGGGCGTCCCGCTGCACGATGACCGCCTGCTCTACGAGTTCCTTGTCCTGGGTGGTGTCCAGGCCGGCCTGAGCTGGGGAACCGTTCTCAAACGGCGCGAGAACTATCGCAAGGCGTTCGACGGCTTCGATCCGGTCCGAGTTGCGGCCTACGGTCCCGAAAAGGTGGAAGCGTTGCTGGCCGACTCCGGCATCATTCGCAATCGCCAGAAGGTTGCGTCCGCGATCAAGAACGCCCGCGCGTTCCTGGCGGTGCGGGACGAATTCGGCTCGTTCGACGCTTATCTCTGGAGTCGAGTGGACGGCAAGCCGATCGTCAACCGGTGGACGGCGATCGCGGAAGTCCCGGCCCGCACAGCGCTTTCGGACGCACTGAGCAAGGATCTCAGCCGCCGGGGGTTCTCGTTCGTCGGCTCGACGATTTGCTACGCGTTTCTCCAGGCGGCCGGGGTGGTCAACGACCACCTGGTGACCTGCTTCCGCCACGCCGAGCTGGCCGGGTTGGACGCGAAACCCCGTAAACGCGTATAATCTCAAGTCTCCGACACAAAAACCCGCCCTCACTCGCCTGCCCCGGGCCTTCCCGATGACCCAATCGAAATACTGGCTGATTTGGTTGGCACTCCCGCTCACCGCCGCGTGGCTCGGACTTACGAGCCCCCGCGCTTGGGCCGAAGAGCCGAACGGGATTGAGTTCTTCGAAAAGCAAGTCCGGCCGGTGCTGGCCGAGTCGTGCCTGCGCTGTCATGGCCAGAAGAAGCAGTCCTCGGGCCTCCGTCTCGACTCCCGCGCTGCTCTGCTCGAAGGGGGCGACAACGGCCCGGCGATCGTCCTCGGCGACCCGGACAAGAGCCTGCTCATTCAGGCTGTGCGGTACGTGCACAGCGATATCAAGATGCCGCCCAAGACGAAGCTCCCCGATGCGGCCGTCGAGGCGCTTGCGACCTGGGTCAAGATGGGGGCACCGTGGTCGAAGGCCCCCAGCCTTTCCGCGACCGACCAGGCCAAGGCCGCGCCCGTACACTGGGCGTTTCAGCCGATCAAGGACGTCGTCCCGCCCAAGAATGAGGGCTCGGCCTGGGGTCAGTCGCCTATTGATGCGTTCGTCCTCGCCAAGCTCAAGGAGCAGGGGATGTCCCCTGCCCCGCAGGCGGACCGCCGGACCTTGATCCGCCGCGCGACGTTTGACCTGACGGGGCTGCCGCCTACGCCGGAAGAGGTTGCGGCGTTCGAGTCCGACAGTGCGTCCGACGCCTTCGCGAAAGTCGTCGACCGGCTCCTCGCCTCGCCCCGCTACGGCGAGCGCTGGGGACGGCACTGGCTCGACGTGGCACGCTATGCGGACACGAAGGGTTACGTCTTCAACCAGGAACGGCGCTATCCGTACTCGTACACATACCGCGACTATGTCATCCGCGCCTTCAACGATGACAAGCCTTACGATCAGTTCCTCCTCGAACAGATCGCCGCCGATCGGCTCCCCACCGCGAGTGACACTCACACGTTGACCGCCCTGGGATTCCTGACCGTCGGCCGGCGATTTCTCAACAACAACGAAGACATCATCGACGACCGGATCGACGTGGTGACGCGCGGCTTGCTGGGACTGACTGTGGCGTGTGCGCGTTGTCACGACCACAAATACGACCCGATCCCGACCGACGACTATTACTCGCTCTTCGGCGTCTTCGCTTCGTCGGTCGAGCCCAATGAGCTGCCGCTGATCCCGGTCTCCGCAACGAACCCGGACGCAGTCGCCTTTGAGGCAGCGGTGGCCGCCAAGCGGAAGGAGCGCGATGACTATCTCGCGCGCCGAGTCGCCGAGGCCGAGTCGGACGTGAGCGGGCGGTTCGACGCTTATCTCCGTGCCGCGGTTGACCTGGAGTTCAACTCCCGCAATGCGAAGTTTGACGAGCGCGTCCAGAAGGACAAGTTGATGTCCGGCCGTTTGCGCTTCGTGATGGAACGCTGGCGAACCCGCGCGACGGGGAAGAAGGACGATCCGGTTTTTGGGCCGTGGCACGCCTTCAGCGCGTTGCCCGCGATTGAGTTCAGCCAGAAGGCCGTGAGTGTCTCGGCAGGGATCGCTGTGTCCAAGTCGGCCAATCCGCTCGTGGTCAAGGCGCTCACCGAAACGCCGCTGGCGAGCTTGAGCGAAGTCGCCGCGCGTTACGGGGCCTTGTTTGGGCAGGTCGAGACACGCTGGCGTGAGGCCGCGAAATCCAAGGCCAATGCGCTTCCCGAACCGGAATGGGAGGCACTCCGGCAGGTCCTGCATGGACCGGACGGCCTGCTCGCGTTCGCCAGCGACGCTCGCTCTCGCTGGCTGGAACGGAACGAGCGGAACCGCTTGCAGGAGCTCTCGAAAAAAATCGAGGAGGTGCAGGCCACCCACCCCGCAGCACCCCCCCGGGCGATGGTGCTGAACGACCGCCCGCAGCCGGTCGAGCCGCACGTCTTCATCCGCGGCAACCCCGGCCGGCCAGGCAAACCGGTCCCGCGCCAATTCCTCAAACTTCTTTCCGGCGTCAATCGGCAGCCGTTCCAGAACGGGAGCGGCCGTCTGGAACTGGCGCAGGCGATCGTAAGGCCGGACAACCCTTTGACGGCGCGCGTCTTGGTCAACCGCGTCTGGCTCCGCCACTTCGGCCAGGGCCTGGTCACGAGCCCGAGCGACTTCGGCCTGCGCTGCGATCCTCCCTCCCACCCCGATTTGCTTGATTTCCTCGCAACGGAATTCCTGCGCGGGGGGTGGTCAATCAAGGCGCTGCATCGGCGGATCATGCTCTCCAGCGTTTACCAGCAGAAGGGGGAGAACAATCCCGCCTACGCCGAGCGCGACCCGCAAGTCCGCTGGCTCTGGAAGTTCAACCGGCAACGGCTGGACTTCGAAGAGATGCGCGACTCGCTTTTGGCCGCATCGGGGCGGCTGGACCGCACGCTCGGCGGCCGTCCAGTTTCGATCACCGAGGCACCGTTTTCGGCGCGTAGGACCGTCTACGGCTTCATCGACCGGCAAAACCTCGACAGCATGTACCGCACGTTCGACTTCGCGAGCCCCGACGCGACGAGCCCGCAGCGGTTCGTCACGGTGGTTCCGCAGCAGGCTCTGTTCCTGTTGAACAGTCCGTTCGTGATCGAACAGGCCCGCGCCCTCGCGGCGTGGTGTCAGTCGCACAACGAAAGCCCCGAGGCGCGAGTCGATGCGCTGTACACGCGACTCTTCAGCCGCACACCCACCGCTCACGAGCGCAGCATGGCCCTCGGCTTCATTCGCCAACAGAGCGAGTCCAAAGCGCCAACGGCGGTCTGGCAGTACGGCGTTGGGCAGGTCGACGAGTCAACCCAACGGGTGGTCCATTTTGAAGCCCTACCTCACTGGAGCGGAACCGCCTGGCAATTTGGGCCCAAGCTGCCCGATCCGAAAGGGGGCTACCTCCACTTGAGCGCGGTGGGCGGCCACACGGGCGGAGACGCGAACCACGCGGCCGTCCGGCGCTGGACGGCGCAGCACGATGGCGTCATCACGATCGACGGCACGCTCGCACACTCCGAAAGCCGCGGCGACGGCGTCCACGGCCAAATCGTGTCGAGCCGCACGGGAGTTCTCGGGACCTGGGTTGCTCACAACGCCAAGGTCGCGACTCACGTCGATGCGATCGAGGTGCACCGAGGGGACACGATCGACTTTACTGTCGACTGTCGTTCGGGCGATGGCTTCGATTCGTTCACCTGGTCGCCCACATTGCGTGAGAGCGGTTCACTCGCCACCTCCTGGCACTCCCAGGAAGACTTCCACGGTCCTTCGGCGGGATTGCTCTCGCCCTGGGAAGAGTATGCGCAGGTGCTCTTGTTGACGAACGAGTTTATGTTCGTTGATTAAGGATCGCTGCGTTTCACGAAAAGCGCAGGGTGGCTGGGAACAAGTCCAGCCACCCTTCCTCAACTCGTGACCGCCTGCGGGGTTCCTCGCGTCACGAATGATGCTTCTCCAGCAAGCTCTCGAGTTGCTTGCGATAGGGTGGAGAAAACTTCAGCATCTTGCCGCGGTCTGCAATGGCTTCGTTGTAAAGTTTGGTGATCGTAGCGAGAAGCCGCTTGACGTCCGTGTTTTCACCGTACTTGCGGGCATAGCGCTGAAGGTCCCGTTTCGCGTTTTCGAGCGTGCGGGTGGTTGTGGGAACCTTGTCCATTGCGCCCTTGGCATCGTCTTCCCACAAGGCGGCACGTTCCCAGTTTTTGTCCGTCATGGCGGACGGGTTCTTCGACCACTCCATGATGGTCGGAGTGCGCTCCTTCATGATTTCGACCGTCTCGCGAAAATGGGCGATCTCCATGCTGCCCATGATGGTTTCGAGCTTTTTCAGCTCCTCGATCGCTCCTTCAACCGTCTCACCCTTCTCGACAATCAGCTTCACGGTGCTGAGTCGGCGCCTGAGTTCCGTGACGCCGTCGTAGACCTCGGAGTGCTCCGCGTCGAATTCGGCGGTCCCCTTCCGGTACCGCTCCAGGGTGGGCCGGAACTTGGCATCCTTGCTGGCCGTGTAAACGTCCTCTCGGTATTTCCCGTCCGCTTTCTTGACGGCGAGCGCCATGTTGGACACGGCCTTGTCAACCTTGTCGATCTCGCCCTCGTCGTCGGTGATCTCTCGCAGCAGTTTCTGCTTGCCCGATTCGTCGAGCAATTCGACCATGTCAGCGGCCTCCTCGTATTCTTCCACGCGTTTCCGGACGTCCTTGATGGTATTCGCCTGCTGGGGGAGTGCCTGCCGAAGCTGCCTCGTCAGATCGATCACATCCTGCAAGTTCGAATTGAGCTCGGCGTACTTGTTCGTCTGCGCCTTTTTCTGGTTGAGCAGCTCAACCTCGTACTCGTCGATCAGTTTCATCATCTTCTTGATGCCGGCGACCATGTGCTCGTCGTCGCCGGCCTTGCTCAAGGCAGTTTTGAGCGTCTTGCGCACTTTCTCGCAGGTGGCCTCGGCCTTTTCCACATCGGCCGGATCCTTGAGTGCGGCGACATCCTCGGGGCACTGCTTCTTCCATTCCTCCAGTGCCTCGCCCGTCCCAGAACCGCGCACCTTGAGCGTGCGCTTGCTGTCCCACCACTTCTTGTTGAAGGACTTCTTGATGGTGATCGCGGCAACATCAGTCTTGTTCATGTTTCCTCCCGTTCAGGGTATCCGCCGAACCACACTCGTGGGTTTAGGGAATGAGAAACGAACCGGAAATCAACACACGTACATCGTGTCGGCGACCAGCATCCTGCCCTGGGCCGCCGAGTCGTTCGCGGTTGGCCCGCTTCGTGGTCGCATCAGATTCATGATCCTGACAGTGCGAAATTCCACTGTCAAGGAAACGCTGTGGCAGCGTTATCGGCGGGTCTTCACGCTCATTGATACTGAGGTAGCAGGCCGGCGTGACTCCACCCGCGGCCCGATCGGAGGCATTGCAGGTGAGCCGAGAAGGTCACGAGTCGTCGGAAGGGCGTGCCTCCGGTCCAAGGCGGACGAAATGAGACGATGTGCTCGATGCTGCTCTTCACGGGGCGGTTTCGCCATCGCTCACGCCAGGCGTGTGCGTGACGCGTTCTCATGCGCCCTCGACGCCGGGCCAGTGCCGCACCTTCGCGATGCGCCCAGCCGAGAGCTGAAGGTCGGGTGGGACCCGCCCGCCAGGAGTTTGAATCCCGCATTCAGGAATTTCGCGAGCGTCGCCGCTCCAAAACTCAACTGCCATGTTTCTTGATTCTGCTCGTATCTACATGTCGGCTGATTGTTCTGTTCCAGTCGATAACGGTTCAATGGCGGTAACGTGCAAAAGCGAGCAAATCTTGAACTCGCCGGGAATGCCGTCGTCCATCTCGTCAATACCGACGAGGAGACTTGTGCGGGTTAACATCGCCATCTCTGGATGTCGCACGTCGTACGACTGGCCACTCGACATGACCAACCGAAATGGTTTGAAAGGGCGCTGAGTCAAAAGCTCACGAAACGCCTGGACCTTCATACCAAAATCCTAGCGGAGGTGCATCTTGCCATCAACGTTCGCGTCTTGGTTCACGGTTTGCGCCCTCCCGAGCCGCCATAACGACGAACCCCACCAACCCCCAAAACCGGCCCGATCCTTGCTTGCGGTAGAATTCGAAACCGGCTGGGAGAATTCCTTGAAAGCAAAGTGGGTAAAATAGGGTATCATTTTCAGAATACCGAGAAAGTTGGACTCTCGTATTCGGGGAGCCGATTACATGTCGAACGAAGCGGTGAACAGCGTGAGTGACGACCCCTTGAAGTCGGTCGCCGATGCCCTGGACGCTGCGGCTCAGGCGGCCAAGGGGGGGCTCGAGGAGGTCCGGTCGTCTGCATCGGAAGCGTTGCCGGCCGTTGGCAGTTTCCTCTCGCGGCTGACGTACAACGCATGTTACGCGGTTTCTTACGGGGTGGTCTTTCCGGCGGCGTTCGTTGCCCGCGCGGTCCCCAAGGAAAACGCTGCCGTCCACGGGTTTATCGATGGGGCACGCGCCGCGATGGATTTGGTCGATGAGATCAAGCCCAAGCCGCCGACGATCATTACCCCCTGAACGGGCATGGGAGCGGTCGTCCACGGGTCGAGGGTTGGGATGGGCCCCGGGGCGCTCTGTAAGCGGCTCAAGCGTGCTTGCCGATTCGGTTACGAGTTCCTCTCGCTCTCCAACGGAAGGTGATCGCCATGCCGTTACTGCGACCGAGTGTGGTTTCCTTCACGGCCGGTGTCGCCGTTGGGGCGTTTGCGCTCGCGACGTACCCGAAGTGGAAACACAAGGTAGCCCCGCTGGTCTCGGCCCTCATGGAAGGGGCCGCAGCGGCGTTTCATGACGCTCAGACCGCCGCACAGAACATGGCGGCTGAGGCCGCCGCGCCGACGCCTGAGGCGGCTTCACAGCCTTCCTGGGAACCACCGGCGCGAAATGGTGCTGGTACATATTCGCCTGCACATGTCTGAATCGAAAAAACTGCCCGCGGCGAACCCCCCTCTCCGTTGGGAAACCGAGACGCTCGACCTCTCCATCACGCACCTTGAATTCATGCTTCCAAGAATCCACCGAGGTCGCTTCTGATGAGCAGCCAAGATCTGGCCGTCACGTTTCCGGATCGAGGGATCATTCGACTTTCCAGCCGGGTCCTTTTCGGCGATGCCGACAGCGCAACCTGCCGGCGGTTCGTCGAGCGCGCGTTCCTCGCGGAAGAAATCTCCGACATCATCATTCGCAGGGGTGATTCGCCCCACGCGGAGCTCCGCTACTGCCCGAAGAAATGGACGCTCCAGGGCGTGTTGAACCGGGTCGCCTCCCTGCTTAGACTCGCGCCAGAGACCAGCGGTCACACCGCGAACGGGCATGTGAACGGTCACGCGACGAACGGTCATGCAGCCAACGGTCATGCGACCCATGGCCACGCGAACGGACACGCGACGAACGGGCATGTGACCCATGGCCATGCGAACGGACACGCAACAAATGGTCATGCCAGTCCAAACGGCAATGGCCGGGCGGTTCCCCACGCGCCCCAGGCCAGTCCGGCGAAGTCGTCACTGGCCGACGTGTCCGAGGCGCGGAGCCGCGACGGGGTCGTGCGGTATTCTCGTCCGGTTGCGGCGCACGCGGGCTGGGAGGTCAAACTCGACCGCCCAGGACGGATCCGTTTGAAGAATCCCGTCCTCTACCGCAAGAGCGAGCTCTGCCAGGCGATCGAGCGGGAGCTGATGAGCATCCTCGGGATCGAGCAGTACAAGACCGGCTCGATCACATGCAACGTCCAGGTCGACTACGACCCTCGGCAGTTGTCGCGCGACCAGGTGATCGAGATCCTCGACAGCGCCCTCGCGAACGCCGAGCACCCGACCAAGCTCGATAAGCTCGACCTGCATTTGCCCCTCTGCACCGCGTCGGTTCCCTTCGCGGCGGCCGCACAGTTTGCGATGCCCGGGCTATTGCCGGCGGCCGCGTTGTTGTTCGCCTACACGTCGATACCGACTTTCCGTGAAGCGCGGCACGTCCTGTTCGAGGAGAAGCGGCTCGGGGTCGACGTGCTCGACGCGATCGTGGTCGTGGGCTGTCTTGGGACCATGTCGATCTTCCCGGGGACCGTGCTTTGCTGGTGCCTCAGCTTCGGCCGGGTGCTGGTCAAGCGCACGCAGGACAACTCGAAGAAGCTTCTCCTCAACGCGTTCGGCAAGCAGCCGCGATACGTCTGGCTGTATCGGAACGGCACCGAGGTGCAGGTCTCGCTCGACAAGCTCAACAAGGGCGACATCATCGTCGTGAACACCGGCGAGGTCGTCCCTGTCGACGGACACGTGGTCGAAGGCATGGCGATGATCGATCAGCACGCCCTGACCGGTGAGTCGACGCCCGCGGAGAAGGGCGTGGGCGACCGGGTGTTTGCGTCGACCGTTATGGTTGCGGGTAAGGTGTACGTCTCGGTCGAAACTTCGGGAACGGAAACTGCGTCCGCCAAGATCAGCCAGATCCTCAACGACACGGCTGGCTACAAGCTGGCGTCGCAGCACAAGGGAGAGCGGCTCGCCGATAAGGCCGTGATCCCGACTCTGTGCGTCGGCTCGCTCGGCCTGGCCGCGATGGGCCCTGCGGGCGCCGTGGCGGTGCTCAACAGCGACTTCGGCACGGGCATTCGGATGGCCGCCCCGTTGGCGATGCTGAGCTCACTGGCCCTGTGCGCGAACAAGGGGATCCTCGTCAAGGACGGCCGCGCCCTGGAGCTGATGAACGAGATCGACACCGTCCTCTTCGACAAGACGGGCACCCTGACCCGTGAGCGTCCGGAGGTCGGGCGGGTGATTGCATCGGAGGGGTTCGACCCCGACGAGATCCTCGGTTACGCCGCGGCTGCCGAGCGCAAGTTCCACCATCCCATTGCGTTGGCGATCCTGCACAAGGCGAAAGACCTGAACCTCGAGCTGCCCGAAACGGACGATACCCAGTACAAGGTCGGCTACGGGATCACGGTCGAGATCGAGGGCCGCACCATACGGGTGGGCAGCAAGCGGTTCATGGAGATGGAGGGGATTGAGCTCACGCCCGAGGTGGTGGAAGCCCTCGACGAGGCACACCGCGAAGGGTTCACGATGGTCATGGTCGGCGTCGACGACGAGCTCGGCGGCGCGATCGAGCTTCAGGCCTCCGTTCGACCCGAGGTGAAGGACATCATCGCTGGCCTGCGGAAGCGGGGGATCAAGCACATCGCGATCATCTCGGGTGACCACGAGGCGCCGACGAAGAAGCTGGCGGAGTCGCTTGGCATGGACCGTTACTTCGCCCAGGTGCTGCCGGCGGACAAGGCCGACTACGTGGAGAAACTGCAAAAGGAGGGATGCAAGGTCTGCTTCGTGGGCGATGGGATCAACGATTCGATCGCACTCAAGAAGGCCAACGTATCGATCTCATTGCGGGGGGCGTCGTCGATCGCGACCGACACGGCCCACATTGTGTTCCTGGAGGAGGGGCTGGCGAAGCTCTGCGAGCTCAGGGACATCGCCCGCGATCTGGATTTGAACGTCAAGCGAAGCTGGTCGATGATCCTGGCGCCGAACATTGCGTGCATCGTGGGCGTATTTACGATGGGCTTTGGGATCATGGCGTCGGTGGTCACCAACAACGTCGCCGCTCTGGCCGCCCTGGCGAACGGCGTGCTTCCACTCCGCAAAGTCGCGCAAATCGAGGCGGAACGCCGGCACCGGCTGGAGATGAGTCAAGCTTATGCGATGGAAAGAAACCCTGTACACGCGCCCGCTCCAACGGCCGCTCGACGCGCCGACGCGGGAAGCGATCACCAACGAGTTCTCGCGGCGACAGCATGAGATTCCAGTACGCACCGCGCTGACCTGGCATCCGGAGAAGCCGCAGTTTACGATTCAGGCCGACTGGGCGTCGTTCGTTGTGCGGTTTACTGCCGAAGCGCTCCAGGTGGATGCCGAACTTTCCTGGGCGGCGAAGGCGTTTGCGACCGATGTGCACCGACAGCACGCCGTCCGGTTCATCGACTCGATCGCGACCGACCTGGGGCTCTGATCCCTGTTGTCCCGCATCCAGAGGGCGACCTGTCATGACCGGCAAAGCGCGGAAAGCCCCCTCGGCTCACATTCCCTTCATGAGCCTGCGCGCCCAAAAGGTAACCGAGTGCATTTCGCCGGAGTTGAAGCGGTTTGACATCTTTCTGATCGATACCGGCTGGAACGCACACGTTTCCAAGTTGGTCCAGGCCCACCTACCAATCCTCCACAGCTTCAACAAGCAAGATTCGCTCTACATCCTGAGCGCCGAGCAGTCGGTGGAGATTCTCCGCCGCGAGCCCCAGTTGATTGGCCGCGATCCCACCATCCTGATCTACGACTTGCACGCTCCCAAAGGCATCGGCCACGGCAAGTACAAGGGATTCCGCATTCACCTCGGACGATTCCGTAATGGCGAACAAGCGCTCGCGAGGCTCCAGGAGTTCCTTCGCTTTGTGAACCTGCACCGCACGGCCGAGTGCCTCGACGTCGAGGTTAAGAAGGAACTCCATCGCGAAGGCGTCTCGGGAGCGATCCGGCTGTTGCACGAAGCCTCCGAGGCGTCGATCGAATTGCTCTGACATCATTCACCTGGGAACGGAGACGAAGCGCCATGAACGAAGAAGTCCCGATCATCCCGGCGATCGTGGGATTGCTGGTGGTGACCTACTTCGGCTTCGAGCTGACTCGCCAGCGCGGCCGCCTGCGCGAGGTTTTCAACGTGTTTGACAAAGAGGAAAGCCTCATCGCCGACGCCCTCGAAGGCATGGTGAGTCGAGGCGAGCTCAAGCCGTATGCGGCGGGGTAGACGGGAACTGGGGAATGGCGGATGTCCGATGCAAAATGGCAGATGCCAGATGCTCGATGAGGACGGACTGCGGTCTGCATCACCGTCTCTGGCCACACGCCGAGAGTCGCCGTCTGCCATCTTGCACCCACCATTTTGCATCTCGCATCTGCCATTTCGCATCTGACATTTTGCATCCATCTTGAGAGATCCCTTCCCGTGAACCCGCCTCCCTCCACCCCCCGATCCGAGCCCAAGCCCGCCCGGGTGGCGTGGTCCGGAGGCGTGCTTGAGGTGCAGAACGAGTCTCTGCTTGGACTCGGCGCCGACGGACACACCCGGCGCTTTCTCGAACGCGCGTTTTACCTTGCCGAGGTCGCGTCCGTCTCGATCGATCGGGCTGCGGCCCTGGCCCTCGTTCGGCCGGTACACACGCCGCCGGACCCGCAGGCATTCATCAGGACCCTTGCGGCGGCGCTCCGGTCGGACGACGGACTTTCGCCGACCCTACCGCGCGGTGTGCGCGAGTCGACGTTCACCGTCTACCGGCATGGCGCTCTGCTCTCGACGTGCGAAGTCGTCATTGACCAACCCGGTCTGTTGCGGCTCCGCCACGGTTCGTTGCGCCAGGACGCGATTCTGGCCCGAGAGTTCCACAAGCTCATGGCGTCCGTACCGGGCGTGAATCGCACGGCGCTCGACCGCCGCACTGGGGCCTTGACCGTCCGCTACACCCCGTCGACGGTCTCGAGTTCGCGGCTGATTCGGCTGGCTGAAGAGGCGCTCGACAACCCCGGTTGGTGGGAACGTGCTGTCCCGCCGCCTCCCAAGACCTCGTTCGCGCTCGCGAATGCGAACCTGGTCGTGGGTGCGGCGGCCGATTTGCTCGTCTCCGCACTCGCGCCCGTCAGCGCGATCATGCTCGTCGGCAGCAACCTGCGGACGTTCCGGCTGGCGTGGCAACAGGTTCGCCAGC
Organism: Singulisphaera sp.; assembly: GCA_027451445.1. Lineage (GTDB taxonomy): Bacteria > Planctomycetota > Planctomycetia > Isosphaerales > Isosphaeraceae > DAIDJG01. Next base: position 30,435 of record DAIDJG010000127.1, on the reverse strand, counting down.
GCACGGTCGGACTGCCGGTGCTCTACACGGTGATCGTCGCGGGGACTCTGACGGGCGGACAGTTCCTCGCATCCGCCTTGATGATGTGGTCGTTCCGGTTCTGGAACGCCCGGCTGCGCCACGACCTTTCCGCCGAGCGCCGGCGGTTGCTGGCCGAGTGCCTGCCGTTGCCGCGGCTGGCGCGCGTCGAGGTGGCCGAAGGCGAGGTGCTTGCCCCGGTTGACCGACTCAGGCCGGGCGACCTGATCGTCGTGAGCGCGGGTGATCTGGTGCCGGCGGATGGCCGGGTGATCCGGGGTGAGGGGATGGTCGAGCAACAGGCACTGCGGGCGCTGGAGGGGGCGTCGCGGGTGCGGAAGGGGGACACGGTCCTCGCCGGCTCGACTGTGCTGAAAGGGTCACTGTGCGTTCAGGTTGCGCGGTCAGCCGACGCGACGACGGCGGGGAAGATCGGCCGGGCCCTCGTCGCGGCGACTAACCTCGCACCCGGGGCGGGATCGCCGGTGAAGCAGACCGAGGTGTTTGCCGAGCAGGCGGTCGTCCCGACGTTTGCGATGGCCGGTGTGGGATTGCTCGCCGGCGACATCACGATGGCGTCGGCAGTGCTCCGTCCCGACTATGCGACTGGTCCCGGTGTTGCTCTCTCGTTGGAAACCTTGCGCGACGCGACCGCTTGCGCTCGGCTTGGGATCGTCGTACGGTTTCCGGATTCCTTCAACCGCCTGGCGAAGGTCGACACCGTCGTACTCGATGACTCCCCTGCCCTGCGCTCGTGCGCTCTGGAGGTCGTCGACGTTCAGTCGCGGCTCCCGGAGCCGCTCCTGCTCCGCTATGCGGCCAGCGCCTTCCGCCACATGGCCGACGAGCGGGCGGAGGCGTTGCTCGACGCGTGTCGCGAACGCCATTGCCACGTGCTGAACCTCCCGGCGGTGGAATTTGATCCGGGAGTTACGATCGAGCACGGCAAGCACCGGGTCCGGGTCCGTGAACTCGATCCGGAGGGTGGAAGCTCCGGCCCGTTGGCGGTTGAGGTCGACGGCGATCTGGTGGCGGTCCTGGAGTTTGGGCGCTCGAAACGGCTCAAGGCTGCGAGCGTGGTGGAACGTTTGCAGGCACAGCCGGGAGTCTCGGTCGTCCTGCTTTCGGACCGACCCGAAAGCGAAGTCGCAGGGCTAGCGTCACGGCTTGGAGTGACGCGTTTTGGCGCGGGTCTCGCTACGTCCGATAAGCAACGCTATCTCCGCGAGTGCCGAGAGCGCGGGGCGCGGACGGCGTTTATCGGCGACTGTCGCGCGCGACGTGAAGTCGCTGAAGTCGCAACCGTCGCCGTATCGACCTCGAGCGAGGCCGACTGGGACGACGATCCGGCCGAGGTGATCTTGCTCCAGCCCCGGCTTGACCTGTTCGCCGAGCTGTGCGACGTCGCGCGCTCGCACACGCTCCGGGTCGAAGCGGCGCAGAGACTCGTGCTCGTACCGAACGCGCTCTGCGTCGCGGGCGCGTTCCTCCTCGGGGCCACGGCGCTCGCGGTTGTCGTGATCAGTAATCTGAGCACGCTGGAGCTTTATCGGCGAGCTTCGGGCTCGCTCGCTGCGCCGGGCCGCAGTCGAGTGCCGCGGCGACTGGTTTCCCACTCGCTCGGAGTCTAAAGGAGAATCGACCCGATGGAAGATCGGAGCATGGACGAATCCAGCGCGGATGGGGTGGTCGGCGTCTTGCCGCCACCAGGTGAGGACACATGTCCCCTCATGAGCGACAGCGGAACAAACGAGCCCGAGGCTCGCGCCTCCTCGGCGGGTGCCGCGAGCGACTCACCCGGAGATCCCGCGAGCGACGAAGTGAGCGCTTTCCCCGCGGACGCGAATCACCGCAAGCTCCAGGAGCTTCCCAGGGAAGTGGGTGTCATGCTCGTGACCGTCGGTGCCCTGGGCTGGGTCCTGCCCGGCATGGCCGGCACGCCGGCGCTCGTGGCGGGAGGCCTGATCCTGTGGCCGAACATGTTCGGAAAGCTCGAACGCTGGGCCCAGCGCCGATACCCTTCTGCCTATAATAAGGGGATGAAGCAGGTCGGCCGCTATCTCGACGACTTCGAACGGCGCTTTCCAGACGCCACTCAGGGCTAAGACCGGCTGGTGAAGATGATTTCGGAGGGAAGCCCCCATGGCCAAGAGAAGAGTCAAGAAAAAGCACGCCGAGCCCGAGCCCGCACCCCAGCCCGAGCCCGTGAGTCAAGACGACCAGGTCCGGCGGATCGAAAAGATGCCGAAAGAGGTCGGCGTGCTTCTCGTCGTCGCGGGGATCGGCGGACTCTTGCTTCCCGGACCCGTCGGCTCACCGTTCCTGATCGTGGGGGGCGTGATCCTCTGGCCCCGCGCGTTTCGAGGCGTTCAAGCCTACGTCGAACGGCGCTGCCCGAAGTTCTATCACGGAAGCATGCGTCAGGTGACCCGGTTCATCGATGACCTCGAACGCCGTTACCCGCTCGAGAATTGTGACCGCACGGCCGAATGAATCTCTTGCGCGAGGAGTCAGCTCATGCCCCTGACCGACTACGAACGTCTCCAGTTGGAGGCGATCGCCTCGTGGAAGGGTGAAGAGCTCGGCTGGGCCTCGCGAACCATGGACTGGGTCCGCCGGCCGCTCGGCCGTCTCGGCGAACACCTGATCCCCGAGAGCACGCTCCGAAAAGCGCTCGACAGCCTGGAGGCCGCGCTCGACACCGACCGGCAGGTTCCGGAGTTTCTCAAGGAAGCGGGAGTCACCAGGGTCGAAGACCTCCAGCGCGCGCCTCTTCAAGAATGCGATCGGTTGGCCCTGCGCGGCGGTGTGCGGGCTGAGCGAATGGCGCTCGGCCTGGGCGCCGCGGCGGGCGTGGGTGGTCTCCCCACAGAGCTTGCCGGGATCCCCTTGTTCCTCACCGCCGCGCTCCGCTCGATTCACCGTACAGCGCTCTGTTACGGCTACTGCATCGCAGCGCAGGCGGGCCGGCATTACCTGCTGGGCGTGCTCGAGCTCGCCTGTGTGAATGAACCCGCCCGCCGCCAGTCCATCCGCCGGCGCCTGGCACGAATGGACCAGGGTCAGGTGGGCAATGCGGAGCCGCCGATCGGTCTCGATGCCGTCGAGGAGGGCGTCGCGTCCGATCTCGCGCTCGAAGCCGTGCCGATTGTCGGCGATCCAGTGGCAATCATTCTCGACTACACCATGATGAAACGCGTAGACCGGACCGCCCGGATGGTCTTCCAGGAGCGTTGGCTGAAAGACAACGGACGCATCGAAGGCGAAATCGCCGCCGTTCCGGCGCATCCCCGCGACGAAGCCGTCCGGAACCTGCGCGAAATCGCCGGCCAGACCATGTACCTCGCCAGCTTCGGGATCGGCTTCGGTGTCGTCTTGCCGATCGCAGCCGTCGGCCTTGCGGCGGGCGTGCTGCCCAGTGCGGCGAGGCGGGGTGCGCGCGATGGTGCTCGGGATGCCATGCGCTCCGTCGAGGAGTTCCGGGCCGGCTGGAGCGAAACGGGCGAGACGCTCGGTGCGCTGGGATCGGCGCCTGTGTCCACCGGTTAAACGCGACCCCGGTCGCCGGCCGCGCGTCTTGCATCCGATGGACGGGCTCTGCCATAATCAATCCGGTCCGAGAGCACAATTTGGCCCCGGGTCCCATCCGCGAATACGAATGCCGACGTGGTGGGCTTCGGCAACGGAATTGCATTGACCGCACGATGCGGCTGAGTAACATCTCCCCGCGCGAAGTCTTTGTTGGAGCGCACCACGACATGCGGATCGCCCCCGCGCGGCCCGGCCTCCCCGACGGCCCCACGCCGCCGCCCTGGCCGGAAAGCATGCCGATCGTGGCTTCGACGTCCCGAGCACTCGGCGCGGTCGGACACGCCGTCATCCTCGAAGGGCAGTTGCCCGACGTTTATCTGCACCGCTCGCCCGCGACCACCCTGGTCTTCGGCCTCAAGGGAAACGCGCGCATCGAATGGAAGCGCGGCGGGCGTCTGTCGCGGTTCGTCGGCTCGCCTGGGGCATTCACGATCGTTCCCGCAGGCGAGGACAACACGTTCGGCATGGACCGGCCTCTCCAAACGCTGAACCTGGTGTTCGGGGTCGACCAGCTTCGTGGTCTTGCCGACCGAGAGTGGAAGCACTATGGCAGGACGATCGAGATTGCCCCCGTCTATCACCAGACCACGCCCGAGGTCGTTGCCCTGGGCCAGTCCCTCGCCGCCCTACTTCGCGCACCTCGCACGGGCAACGATCTCTACGCGGAGACCCTCTGGACGCAGCTCGCGATCCAGCTTCTCTGGAACTTCTCGTCGCTACCTCGCGACCACAAGGAGTCCGAAGAACGGCTCTCTGATGTTCGTCTTCAGCGCGTGATCGACTATCTCGACGCTCTGCTTGCCTCCGAAATCTCCCTGATCGATCTCGCCGACCTCGCGGGCCTGAGTCCGAACTATTTCCTGAGCGCCTTCAAGAAAGCCACGGGAAAGACGCCCCATCGTTTCCTGACGGAAAAACGCGTGGCCAAGGCCTGCGAGTTGCTGGCCAACCCCCAGATTCCCATTGTGAACGTGGCCCTTGCCGTGGGTTACTCCTCGCAGAGCCACCTGACTACTGTGTTCCGCCGCTTTATGAAAACGACCCCGGCGTCGTACCGCGCCCAGGTGCTCGATCTCGGGCCGGACCAGCTCGAGCGCGAATAAAACGTGGCATGTTTTGAGGCGTTCTGACGTCTCCAATCGGTTCCGGATCGTAAGAAACAGCAACTCGCCACGGTCAATTCCTGTAAGACACCATGCTCCGTCTCGGTAAATTAGGTAGAGTTAGCATGTGTGTTGTCGCGATCCGGACCTTCTTTTCACGGGGCCAACTCGCATGTCCGACGTCCAAGCGAACTCAAGCCACGACCCCATTCCCTCGGCGAACGGAACCCTGGAACTCGTCACGAAGGCCGCGCAGGACGGCGCGGCGGACGCGCGCGAGGCGGCGGCTCGAACCTGGACGGCGGCCGGCCGGTTCATGAGCCGGTTTATCTACACAACCTGTTACACGGTCTCTTACGGCGTTGTCTTCCCGACGGTATTCCTCGCCCGCTCCATTCCTGTGAACAACGCGGCGGTCCGCGGTCTGGTCGAGGGCTCTCATGCCGCTTGGCGGAAAGTGGACGAGCTCTACCCCGAAGGTAGCGAATCCTCGCCTGACGCGGCGACCCCTGCGCTCGCTCCGGCCTGACGATCCGCCGTCAAAGGAAGGCCCTCATGGAACTCGATCGCCCCCCGATGCCGTTCCTTCCCCTGGCCGCCAGCCTGGAGTCCGCTCCCAACGAGTCGGACTCATGCCTGGATATCGAGCTCGACGACCAGGCTGGGCACATCCGGGTGAACGACGCGCGGCTGTTTCGGGCCGATCGGCGGGTGTACGCGCAGCGGCTTCTCGAAGCGCTCTGTGAGAATCCCGGAGTCCGGAAGGCGGAGGTCGACCTCGTCACGTCCACTTGCCGGGTCGACTTCGACCTCGCCTCGAACACGACGGCGTTCATGGCCGAGGTGTTCGTCAACGCGGTGCGCAGCGCCTCGACACGCGCCGGCCGTCCGTGGTGGTGGACGCGAAGCGCGGGGTGGACGACCCTGACGGCGTTCCGGTCCTTCGGCGACGTTTCCTTGTGGGAGACCTACGTCGACGACGAGGGGCAAACGCGCCTGCTCCATCGCGGCCGCTCCAGCGACCGGTCGCTCTACGGGGAACTGGCCGAGCGCGTGTTGGCCCTCGAAGGCGTCGAACAGTGTCGCGTGTCATTCTGGTCGCACCGGATCACCATCGTGTGCGACGCGACCAATGACCCGTGGGACGGCTGCACTCTGGATCGGGTCGAACGGATCCTCGGGGAGCTGAAAGCCGGCGGTTTGCAAGGGGCCGACTGTGCCTTGGGTCTCGCCGATCCGAAGACAGAGGTTCCTGCCCTGTTTGCGACCGGCTGGCGACGCTGGAAATACACGGCACTCGCGGGCGGGGCCTTCGTCCTGACGATCGTCGGACTGATCCTGCCCGGCATTCCCACCTTCCCATTTCTTCTCGCCACGGGTTACTACCTGGCCCGTTCCTCCCCTTCGTTAGACGCCTGGTTCCGCCGCACGGCCTTCTTCGGTCCGATGCTCCAGGAGTGGGAAGATCACGGTGCCCTGAGCCGCAACTCGAAGGGGAAGTTGGTGCTCCTGACGGCCGCGATCGTCGTCGTGTCCGCGGTGTTCATGGCCTTGGCCCCAACGTCCGTCGGCGTGATGGTTCTTCTGTCGCTTATCGGTTTCTACGGGATTTGGAGGATGCCGAACCTCGCGAACGACGCTCAAGTCGGCCTTTTGGGAAGGGCGGGAGCGGTCCTTGCGCTCCCGGCACCCTGAGCGCAGGACGTTTCGCGTACAACGGCCTCAGGGGCCGTGTACGCCAGCGCTTCGAGGGTAAGCGACCCTTCACGGCCCCGGTTTGACGGGCAAGCTTTGCTTCACGATATAGTCGCGTATCGCCGCCGCGGCGACCGCTTGACCCTCGGCGTTCCAGTGCGAGTCCTCGGGGAAGTAGAGGACATCACCAGCCTTCGCCCGCTCCGTCAGAACCGGAGTCAGGTCGAGGTAATCAACCTGCGTTGAGATTTGCACAACGCGTTCTCGGAACCGCTCCGGCAGGTCATTCCGGACCCAGTCCCGACCGAGCGAGTCGGCGGAAAACTTGGTGAATGGGCCGTAAACGCGGTACTTGATCGGAACGAAGACGACAAGAAACCGGACGCCTTGTTGCGTGCACAGTCCCTGAGCGGTCTTCAAGATCTCGGTGGTCTTATCGAGGGCGTGCTCGTCGCTCGGCGTGAGGGGTTGGCCAGCGTACGCGAAGTAGAGCCGCGTCGTCTTACCTTGCGCATCGCGAAACGTTCCCGCTCGCTCGTTCAGTGCGGAGTCCGGTTGCGCCTCGAGCGGCCAGAGCCGCAGCAACGCCTGCGCGGCGTTCTTGGAAAACGAGCGATCGGACCGTGATCGAAATCCCGACGATTGCGCAGCCCAGTCGGCCCGCAAGCGGTCGTAGCGAGCCACGTCCTTGAGGTCGTTCCCTTCAAAGAAGGCCCAGACACAGAGCGCCGGTTTGAGCGGCAGCGCGTACCGCTTCAGAACAACCAGTTCTTGCTGCGGGCCGTAGTAGGACTGCCCGAGGTTCCGCACGCGACATTGGAGAAGTTTCGCGAGCACGGACGTTAGCAACTTGTCACCTGGCACGAGGGGATCCTGCACGAACGAGTCGCCGAGCACTGCGATGTCGGCCGTAACGGAGTCGGCATCGTTGCGAAAGCCGTCGTGATCCGTGCGGTAATCGTACCGGAAGAGCGTGTGTTGGCGGGGGTCCACCCGTGCATTCACCACGATATCGCCGGCGGTCGTCCCGCGCATCGTCATATGCGGCCGAGGAATGTGCAGCAGGTCGTCGTCGAGCCGATTCCGTGGGTTGAGCCAGACTTCGGGTGCTGGGGTGCCGAAGAGGAGCCGGTAATCCACCAACCCCGCAAGCCCGAACGCCTCCAACCCGAACAGCATAAAGCCCAGCGCGAACGTCGTGAGCGCGAACCGCGGCCTCCATTCGCTCGAAGGGCGATTTGCGATCAGTGCGAGGCCGCCCCAAACCAGCAGATAACTTGCGGCCAGCACGGCGAGGAGATGTCGAGGATTGGCCGTCAACGTGCGCCAGAGTAGTGCCAGGCTGACGATCCAGAACGCGCCGAGCAGTCCCCGGCCGAGTTGGCTCAATCGCGCATGAAGTTTCGTCGTCATGGCTCAGCATCGTAGCGGACGCGAACGCACCTTGCGACAGGCGCTGCGGAAAACCGGCAGAAATGGGCTTTGTGCGTTGCCGTAGCTGCGCCGTATCAAACGTGACATCCCTGGCCAGATTTTTTGATCTCAGAGCTATTGCAAGCGGGGATCACGCTCGGTAAGGTGACATGAGGTCGTTTTCTTGCGTGATGGCTGGGCGACGCTAAGAAGCGTCGCGAACCTCTCGCGGAAAACGCTCCTTCCTTCACCCGGATGGCGTCGGCTCTAGTGTCCGTTCGGGATGAGGCACCCTACGACAGGGACTCGGTGCGTTCGTTCTTTCGCCCGGTCTTGGTCATTCCCCCCATCGAGGGGGCGTAGGAGTCGCCTCTCATGTCCGATGAATCGGAACGCAGCCCCATATTCCGCTGGCCCAGCGTCGTGCTCATGCTGCTCGTCGCCTGGGGGATCGTCTCCGCCCCCGCTTCCCTGGAGAGCCATCGGCCCACCCCGGAAAACGGCACGCTCCCGTCCGGGCAAACAGCAGCGAAAGTTTCCGCCCATCTCTGGGAAGACCCGCTTGCCGCAGTTGCGGACGTGACGAAGAACTCCAAGGAATCGGGGGTTCCTGACATGACACTCAAGTCTCCCCCAAAAAGTTCTAGCGAACGATCCGACACCTATCTCATCATGCCCGTTCTCGTCACCGCAAGCCCGTTCGACGAGGGAACGGAGGTTCGCATCCGACACCGATACGCGGTCCTCTCGGCGCTCGCGCTGGCAGGCTTCCAACCAACAGATAGCCAGCATTTACACTATGTTTCGCCGAAAACCGACGCCTGCGGGTTCAACACTCCGCACCGCCTGATTCCGTACGAGTGGTTTGAGTACGATGATAACAAAAATCACAAATGCGTTTGCGTCTTATGGGTCGGCGACGATCTACTCGAGGAATGTCCGCTCGCCAAGGTGCAGACTCTTGTCGACGACCTGATCGGGCTCCTGACCCCGACGATCGGCGAAAGATTTCCGCGGGTTCTCCCGGTGTTAGGCCCGCCCGACTCCGGCATGCTGGATGTGATGGTGAGCGAGGCCTCACGCCTTCTTGCCGATTGTCCTAGGTCTTTAGAGAAGCGGCACCGTATTACGTTCCACTCGACCCTGACAACATCGCAGGAGTCCGTCGCCAAGTACCAGAAGTACTCCGCTGAGGCGGAGAAGCACAATGAACTCAAGCGAGATTCCTTATTCAACGTTAAGCTGGAGACCGGCACCGACGACGAACTCGTCGACGTCCTCGAAGCTGAGTTGAAGCGACGCGGACTGACGGCAAAGGATCGGATGGCTCTGCTTGTCGAGTGGGACACGGAATATGGCGCTGGCCTCGTCCGCGCGTTGGAAAAGAGATTTGGTGGCGGACAGGGGGCGAACACAAATGGCAAGGTGCAACTCTACTATTATTTGCGCGGCCTGGACGGCAAGCTCACCGAACCCTCTCCGGCGAAGGAGCAAGTGCCTCAGCCTACAGACTCCGCGCGCCTCCTGCGACGGTCGCCGCAGCGGCCGGACTTGAAAGCGAGCGGGCTCAAGCAGGTCGACTATCTCAGCCGCCTCGTGCAAGAGAATCTCCACAAGGACGGCGGCCTCAGGTTCATCGGAATTCTGGGCTCAGACGTCTACGATAAGATTCTTCTGATGCAGGCCGTGCGGCCGATTGCGCCCCACGCGGTTTTTTTCACGACCGACCTTGATGCCCGCCTGCTCGACCCCTCTGAGTATCCGTCGACCCATAACTTGCTTATTGCCTCGCATTACGATCTCAACATCAAATGGAAAAACACCCATCGCCTGCAGATACCTCCGTTTCGGGATTCTTACCAGACAGCCGTCTGCCGAGGCTGCCTGATTGCACTCCATGATGCCGATTTTCTGCCTAACGAGTGGGCCATGGAACCGTTCGATCAACCCGCCCCTTTCCTCTATGAGATTGGACGTAGTGGACGGTACCTTCTCAGCGCCTCCTCCCCTGAACAGCCGCCGATTCCTCCTGACGATATCGCGGGCTGGATCACGCGCGACGGGCGTACAGGGTTCGTGCTCTGGGCGCTGGCGCTGGTGCTCACATTCACGATTCTGCTCCGTCCCTCGTATTGGCGGTCCGTGGCACATTCCGTGTTGCGGAAACGGCGTCCGGCGACACACTTGCCCGAGGACGAACCGTGGAACAGACGAATGCGTGCGATCGCGACGACGGGAGTCGTCTTCTTCGTCAGCTTGTTTTTGCTCATCGTGGTCGACGCCCGGCATCCCAAACTCGGACACGCGCACGAACCGTTTTTCCTTTTCGAGGGGATCAGCACCTGGCCGACCGAGTTTCTTCGGCTCTTCGTTTGCGTCTTCTCGCTCTACGGGACGTGCGCCATCATGCGCTCGTCCGAGCGGAATGCTCGAGAGATCAGCAGGGACTTTGGTCTGCGCGACGACGCCGACCACAAGTCGGCCCACGCAAAGCGTCGGAAACACAGGTTCATTGTTCTCGACTGGCTGGCGCCAGACCGGCTGTGGAACTGGGACGGGGCGGGCGGTCGCGTCGACGCGGTCGCGCTCTGGGATGATTACCGCCGCGATGGGTCCATCGGGGCTCGGGTTCGTCGAACATTGTGCCTGGCTGTCGTTTATTTTGTATTCGCCCGCGTCCTGATTGTCATGCTGGGACAGCCGACGTCGCCAGGGCGCGGAACATTGAACAATTGTATTGATGCAATATTCATCGCAAGTAGCGTATTTTTGTTGATCTGGTTGGTGTTTTTCGTGTTCGACGCGACCCGTCTCTGCGATCACTTCATTCGCCTCCTCTATCGCGACGAGACCGAGACGAAGCTCGAATGGCCCGACAACATGCGACGCGACGCCGCCGAGAAGCAGGGGCTCGACGGGCCCGGCGTAGACTGCGAATCGTTGGCGCATTTGATCACGGTCCGGATCGTCGAGCAACGGACCGAGACCGTTGATAAGTTCATTTACTGGCCGGCGGTGGCGCTGCTCGTGATGTTCGTGTCGCGCTACCACGTGTTCGACAACTGGGACTGGCCACCTCCTTTATTCATCGGGTATCTTATCTGCTCTTCGATGTTAGTCTATTGTGCTATGATTATGCGCCGTGATGCCGAGCGGCTTCGGACCCACGCCTTGAAGCAGATGCACGACGAGTTGGGCCGCGTGCGGGCCAGCGGCAGCCCGCCGAACGTCGTTCAGGAGGATCAGATTCTGGCCATGATCCAGGAAGTCGAGTCGGCCAATCGGGGCGCGTTCTGTCGCCTGGCCGACAACCCCATCATCCGGGCGGTCCTCATACCGTTCGGTGGGATGGGAACACTTGCGATTCTGGACCAACTGCGGCCCTTTCTTTGATCGCGCCGCATGCTCGTCGGCCTTGCCTTGATTTCGACGCACTGAACCGATAACGATGAACCGCTTCCATGGATCGCCGGGCCGGGGCGCAACGATTGCCCCGGCCCCTCCACTCATCAGTAGCTATCCGCCGTGATCACTTCCCCGTTGGCCTTGGTGCCGAGCGCCCACCAGACGTTCTGGCTGATCGAGTTCTTCATGAACTTCACGCTACCGTCAGCCATCGTGGCGTTCACACCGCCGGGGTGGTAGCTGTCGGCATTGCTGAAGACCGACCGAGCGGACGAGTCGAGCCCGCAGTTCGTCCACGTGGACGCGTAGGCGTTGGGAGGTGCGATCGTGTTAAAGAGCGTCATGGCCATGCAGCCGTGCGCCCATTCCTCACCGCGTTGCTTATCAATGTAGGTGGTGCTTCCCGAGGCGTACGCCTGATTGCAAAGCGTCAGTGCAGCCTGGGTTGCCGCGACGTTGCTCCAGGCATCCTGAAGCATCGAGCTGAGGGGAATCTTCACATTCTGTAGCCCAATCAGCTTCTGTTTGGGCAACTCGTGTTGGTTACCGACCGCGGCTTCCGAGAACGCGATCGTGTTCGACGTGCCGTCGATGCAGTTCCCAATGTTGTACGACGCCTGCCAGGTGAACAGTCCCGTACTCGGCATATTGATCGAGATGACGTTCAGGTTGGGAGCGGGCGCCTGATGGCCGATGAGTCCGAACCACGTCGACGTGCCCACGCAGGCGTAGTAGTTGTTCGTGTTGGTCGTGTTGTTGTGGTCCGGTGTGCCTGACCCGGGGTCGGAGGGGCACATGAACGTGGCGATCTGGGCGTTCGTTCCCGTTGAGTTGATCTTGTAACAGATCACACCCGTCGAGTCTTCGCAGCCCCAACTGAAGTTGATCGCGTTGTAGATCTGCGTCTTCTCGAGGAAGCCCAGCATCAGCGCCAATGGGCCGAAGTTCTGTTTGACGTTGTAAACTCCAGGTCCGGTATAAGTCGCGCTGCTGACCCCAAGCGGGAACGAATTGTGGACCGAATGGTAATTGTGCAGGGCCAGACCGATTTGCTTCAGATTGTTGACGCACTGCGTCCGACGCGCCGCCTCACGGGCGGCTTGCACCGCGGGCAGCAGCAAGGCGATCAAAACGGCGATAATTGCGATTACCACCAGCAGTTCGATCAGCGTAAAACCACGTCTGCGCATGAGGACTCCTCGGGGTATACGCCCCAGTCTGAGAGAAATAAGACCCGGCGAACCACGGACTGACGACAACGTCCCGCGCGCAATCCCGACGCAGCGAGGATTGACCACGCGTTCCAGCGATGCGATCAACTAACTCTTAAATCGATAAAAATCGTCGAGATCACATGATCACTTTAGGAGAGGCATACGTCGACTGGCGGGAACTCCAGCGCGCAGCCCCGAGCCCGAACATCCGCCAAGGGGATGCCCATCAAGGGGTCCCTTGACACGTAACGGTGACGGGCAAACCGACACTCGCAGACACCGAAGACGAACGGCAGCCAATGGGACAAGTGCCCCATCTGCGACATCTCAAACCGTCTCCTACGTCACGAACGCGACGCCGGAGCTCCCTCCGGCAATCATGGCTGGAGGCTCTGCGACCATTCATTGAGACTGGATCTGAATTTTGAATATGCGAGTTGACGATCCGAATGTCAAGAAGTCAGTTTCAAAAATCCGAACCACTGACGCAGAATTATGGGATAGAGCGGAATCGGTTGACGCTGCTTCTAAACACACTTCATGTTTCAACGCCCAGTTTCCACTCCGGCGTCAGCCGCTTTCGATTCATGAAGCCGGGCTGGACGCGAACGCCAATGCGCGACCGCCTTCTCGCGGGCATCAGCTTCCGCTGCGTCTGCGCTCCACAAGCAGTGCGCACGATTTGCGGGCGCTTGGCGAGGGTCGCCTGTTTGTGGGGGGACTGCGATCGACTTCCCGGTTCAGTGCGAGTGCCGGCGGTGAGAATCGAACTCACACGGGGGTAGCCCCCCGGAGGATTTTAAGTCCTCTGCGTCTGCCTTTCCGCCACGCCGGCTCAGAATGGCGCGACCATCATGTCCGGCGTACGGGAATGTCGTCAATAAGCGAGTGGCCTTGCCGACGAATCGCCCGCGACGTTCTCCCGGATAGGGGAGAACGGTCGGAGCAGGCGTAGAGCGAATCCAGACACCGAAGGTGGACCCGAGGTTGAGGCATTCGCCTGTCTGCGCGCAACGCAACGGAGGACATCGTCGTCCTCCGTCGTTGGATTCCCGTGAATCCGATTCGAGTCGCGTTTCCGGACCGCTCGATAAGCGGAGGCCGGTCGTCGGCGCCGATCAGACCAGTTCCTTGAGCGCCTTGAGCGGCACTGCCTTGACCACCTTACGGGCGGGCTTGGCCTTGATCGTCATGGGCTGCTTGGTGAAGGGGTTGGTCCCCTGCTTGGCCTTGGTGGCGGGCTTGTTCACAACCTTCAGCTTCAAGAGGCCGGGGACGGTGAACAGGCCGGGGCCCTTTTTGCCGAGCTCAGCAGCGATCAGCTCGGTCAGTGAGTCGAACAGGGTCGCGACTTGCTTCTTGCTCAGTCCCGTCTTTTCGCTGAGCTGGGTGAAGACCTCGCCCTTGGTCGCGGACTTCGCGGCGGCGGCTTTTTCGGCGGGGGCCTTCTCCGCGGCGGCCTTGGGGGCGGGGGCCTTCTCCGCGGCGGGCTTCGGGGCGGCTTTCTTGGCCATGCTCTTCACTTCCTCCTGGAAAACTGCACCGTTTCACATCCTGCGAAACAGTTGGGCTCGCCCCGAGTCCAGGACGAGCCCGACACTCCTGTCGATCGATTTCGACGATTGGAGCGGCAAGGTGCAGAAAAAATCGGGGTTTGGCCTCAGCTCGGCCGTTTTTCCCCGCTTTTTTCGCCCCGGCGAGCCGTTCGAGCCGAAAAATGCAAGGGTCCGTGCGTCACCGCTCAGACCGCAACGCGCCGGCTGCGAGGCTCGAACTCCATCAAAAACTTCCCGGTCGCCGAGATCATCGACACCGCGAAGCCTGCGGCTGCATACGCCTCGGCGCTCCGGGTCGCCTGGCCGAACTCGCTGAAGGAACGGTGCATGTGAAGCTGACCGTCCGTAATCCGCAACAGGACCGTCGGGCTGACTGAATGCGTCCGGTTCCACATCGACTTCAACTCCAACCTGGTCGTTGACCAGAAACATTTCGCGTGTTGAACAACCTGCCGCGTCCAAGGCGCACGGCGAGACCCCGAGCCTCGAGACGATGGCGCACACTCTGCTGAACCAAATTCCCGCAGGACGGACGCTTCTCGACCCAGCGTATGGCGACTGCCAGCACGGTGGATTCAAGCGTTCCCGCGTCGTACAAACGGCCCGGAGCACACCCTAAGTTTTGTAAGGCGAGTCCTTTCGAAGCGGACCCCACTCATACGGGTCCACTTCCTCGCAATGCTCCGGCATGAGAACACTAGCTTTTGTTCCGACGGTTGGCCAACACCGCTCGTTTTCTAAAGCTGTCAGATAATCTACGGCAACATCGCCGTCTCGTGTCGCACGATTTAATCGCCCGCGGCGCGTGCCGTTACGCGGCGGCGATCCGGCACTCCGTGGATCGTTCCCGAGCCGGGATCCACGACGATCGAGTGGGCATCCCCTTGAATTCCGCCCCTGCGCACCTCGTGACCCATCGCCCTCAGCGCATCGAGCGTTTCCGCCGGCCACTTCGGACCTTCCACCGTGAGCACGTCCGGAAACCAGGGGTGATGCGTCCGAGGGGCATCGATCGCCTCGCGAGGCGACCGGCCGAACTCCAGGACGTTAAGAATGACCCAGAGCACCGTGTTCGGAATCGTCCGGCCGCCGGGCGAACCCGTAACCAGTCGGACGTGCCCGTCCCGCAACACAATGGCCGGCGACTGTGAGCTCAACACCCGCTTACCGGGCGCGATCAGGTTCGCCGGCGTACCGATCCGGCCGGTCGCGTCCGTACGCCCCGGAATCAGGTTGAAGTCGCCCATCTCGTTGTTGAGCAAAAACCCCGCTCCGGCCACGACCGCCTTCGAGCCGTAACCTTCTTCCAGCGTGTACGTCAGCGCCACCGCATTGCCCGCACTGTCGAGCGTCGAAAAATGGGTGGTATGCGGACCTTCTGCCGACGCGATCGGAAACGTTGCAAGACTGGCGCTCGGCGTCGCGCGGTCGCCGATCGATCGAGCGAGCTCGTCGGCGTAGGATTTCGAGCTCAGCTTGGCGATGGGAATGGCGACGACGTCGGGGTCAGCGATCTCCGTCGCACGCGTGAAATAAGCGCGTCGCATCGCCTCCGTGATGCGATGAAGCGTCAACGGTGCGAACGGACCGTCCGCCTTGAGGTCGAAACGCTCCAGGATATTGAGCATCTGAACGACGACGATTCCCCCGGATGAGGGAGGCCCCATCCCGTAAACGTCGTGGCCTCGGAACGTGGTGTGAACGGGAGGGCGTTCTTTGGCCTGATAGGCCGCAAGGTCGTCGAGGGTGACCAGGCCGTTGTGATCGGCCATGTAGCGGGCAAGCAACTGCGCGGTCTGGCCCTTATAGAATTCGTCGGGCCCATCGCGGGCGATGCGGTCGAGGGTGTCGGCGAGGGACGGTTGGATCAGGAGATCGCGATTGCGCCAGGGCGTGCCATCGGCCTTGCGGTATGCGGCCACGGATTCGGGGAAATCGGCCAGGCGGTCGGAACGGCCGCTGAGATCGTCTTTCGCGGGGTCGAAGTCGGGCAAGCGCGCTCGGTTGAAGAGCTGCACGTTCAGCGATCGGGCGAGCTCATCGGAGACGGGAAACCCTTCGCGTGCAAGACGCGCGGCAGGCGCGACCAGGTCGCGCCAGGGTCGCTTTCCGAGCTTTGCGTGCGCCAGGC
The DNA here is from genome assembly GCA_027451445.1 of Singulisphaera sp. Taxonomy (GTDB): domain Bacteria; phylum Planctomycetota; class Planctomycetia; order Isosphaerales; family Isosphaeraceae; genus DAIDJG01. The sequence continues at coordinate 14,309 of DAIDJG010000127.1, read as the reverse complement.
CAAGCCCGCGCACGGTCCCTGGCACGGCGGCCGCGCGGGCGCCGGCGCGGTGGTGCGGCAGGAGCTTGCCGTCGGGTCCCAGGTACATTCGCTCGGTGGCGGCTTTGGGAGCGACCTCGCGAAAGTCGATCGTGAGCACTTCGCGTCGGTCGGCGACGAAGGCGACGATGAACCCGCCGCCGCCCAGGTTGCCCGCCGCGGGGTGAGTCACGGCAAGCGCAAAGGCTGTGGCGATCGCGGCGTCGGCGGCGGTGCCTCCGTCTCTCAGGACGTCGCGGCCGATGTCCGCCGCGTGGCCCTCCTGTGCGACGACGACGTGGCGTTTGAACGTTTGCGCGTGGGCAGGCCCGGAGCCTAACACGAAGACGGTCGAGACGATTCCCAGGAGCGTGGACAGTCGCATCGGTTCTCTCTGTGCTCTTATGGGTCGATCGGTTGACTTCGAGCCGGCCTCGCGATCGCTCTGCGTTCCGCCCCGTTGCTTATCGTAACCAGCGCGGAGCCGAGGCGTAAGCTCCCGGCCTTCCATTGTCGCCGTCGACGGCATCCAGGAAGATCAGGGGGTTAATTCCCAAGGCTCAAAAACCTTTTCGGCTTCGTTATTTTACGGCGTGCTTGGCCTCTACCGCCGCGGCGACGGGTTGATAGTGGACGATGAAGGCCGTAGTGGGCTGTAGGCCATCGGGGACTGCGGTCTTAAGCATCTTCACGTGATAGTCTCGGACGTCGAACATAGCGGAGTAGACGCCCTTCAGACCGGGGGCGACCTGCCAGCCTCCGTGTGTCGAGTCCGGACACAGGGCCGGTGCCGAAAGCGAAATGATGACGAAGGGTTGGCGCGACTGGACGAGCGCGTCGAACGCGGGGCCAAAGGGAAACAGTACCGGGATCTCCGGAGTGTGATTCCGAGCGCGGCTCAGGTACTGGAGCGGCAGGAACGACCACCAGCCATCGCCGGCCACGATCGCCCGCGCCTGGACGTTCCACGTCAATTCATGGAGCGTACGCTCGTCGAACGCCCTGCGCGTCTGGGCGTAGAAGTTCGGGATCGAGAGCAGCGCCACCGCGACCCAGGATACTGCGAGCGCCCGGGTCGCGCGGGGGAACAGTGCGAACAACCTCCTCGCGCCGAAGGCCGTCGCCAGCGTCGCGAAAGGAGCCAGCGGAAGCATTTGCCGCAAGCCCCCATAGGGGTACATCTTCATGAAATTGAGCAAGATGGTGAACAGCAGACTCGCCGCGCCGCATAGTCCGAGCACCGTCGCCAGGCGTCCGCCCTTGCCCCGGAGCATTGACACTCCGCCGAAGACGAACAGGCCGATCGCGGGAAAGGCGAATAGCACCCAGTCCACCGACGAGGAAAAGGTGAAACGCGGGTTCAGGATCACGCCGAGCCAGTCGATCGTCCGTGTGGCCACGAAGTAGGGGATGTCTTGGAGCGGCGACGCAACCGACGGAATCGTCGCCTTGTACCAGTTGTCCAGGCCAAACAGATAGCTCGATGGATTCATGACGACCGACGTCCGGAACGTCGTCAGGTAGTAGGCGCCGAGATAGTCGCGGAAACCCTCGCCGCTCTTGGCGACGTAGAAGAAGTATGCCGGCCCAAGAATGAGCGCGAGCGTCAACGCCGCGAGCGCCACACGCCCAGCGCTCGGCACGTCGAAGCGCGGCGCTGGCCCATTCGCGACTGACTGCGCTGGCTGGTGCTGGAAAAGGCCCAGTCCGAGGAAGAGCACAAGCATCGGCAGCGTCAGCAAGAACGAGTTGTGGATCGCCACGCAGACGACGCAGGTGATCACCAAGCCCAGGTGTAACGCGAGCACCCGCAGGCGGCCGGCTCGCGTGGCGCTAAGTGACCCGACTAAGCCAATCGCGATCGCCGTCAAGAGCGGAACCGCCTGGTAAGGCAAAACCTGGCGCGAGTGGGTTACCTGCATCCACGAGAACGCGGTGAGGAATGCCGCCATGAGCGCCGTGGCACGGTCGAGCCGAATCGCCCGCGCCGCCCAATAGACGGCCGGGATCGTGAGCGCGCCCGCGAGGAGTGACGGTAGCCTGGCGACAAACAGGTTATCGCCGAAAGTCCGCAGGAATCCCCACACGAGCAGCGGCCAACCGGGATTGTAGGTCGTGTCGGACCAGACCGAACGGGCGTATTCGAGCGCGGAAAGGCGGAGCGCCGAGACGTTCAGAATGAGCGCTTCGTCGATCCAGAACCAGTGCCGGTCCAGGTCGATCGCACGGAGCACCGTTCCCCCCAGCGCCACACCAAAGAGCGCCGGGATGGGCCCGCGCGTCAGCAACCGTTCCATCGGTTCGTTCCCTGATATCGTAACGCCGGAACTCGCGTCTTCGCTCGACACACGGAACGGGTGTTTATCTCATCTTCGATTCCACGTCAAGAGAAGTCGCGCCGTTCGCCAGGGGCCAGCGACCCTTCCGGCCCGACGCGGAGCCCGGCGTGGCGCTCCCATAGGCTGTGTCCTCTTTTGTCGCCCGATTAGAACTCGACCTGGTATTTGAGCGACATCTTCTTGCGGATCTCCGCGGTCTTCTCCTCGAGCATGGTGAAGACCGCAAGCTCATTTGCCTTGAGTGTGGCGGTCTCCTGTTTGCGCATGACGGTGGTGCCGAGGATGTCCCCGCCCCCGGGCGTGTAACCCCCGTAATAGCCATACCCGCCATAGGTTACCAGCGACGCCTGGCGGAACATCGCGTCGAGGCTCGCGAATTTTGATAGGTTGCGCATGTTGCGCAAACTCCCGCTTACGCCGCTGCCGTAGGCGAGCAATTCCTCGTCCACGTTCAGCACCGGCAGGCGATCGATTTCCAGCGCCGCCTTGTCGAGCATCCTGAGTGCGAGCTTCGCGGTCGTCTTGGGGTCCCTGCAATCGGTACGAAGTTGGTCCACGAGCAGGCTGATGTGCTGGAAATACTTCCTGGACGTCGCGGCTTTCGAGTCCTGGGTCGAGGAGGCACTGTCGGAGCCTCGGGCTGGCTGCCCGGGTTTTGTGTCGATTTCCTTGAGCGCCATGGTTTCTGCGGGGAAGGGAATCAGATCGGTCAAGGCCCGCAGTCCCTTGGTGCTCAACCGCCCCTCGAGCGTTTCCGCCTTGGCCTCGTGGCGCACGACCCAGTTCTTCATTTCAGGGTCGAGCCACAGGCCGTTATTCTCGAGCACCTCGAACATCAACGCCTTGGCGACTTCCCGAATGGGCGCGGTCGATTCACCAAACTCGACCCGCACCTTGCCCTGGAGGCGATCGGTCGCCTGCAAGGTGAGCGTCACGCCCTTCACCGAGGTGATCACCTTGGTGAGCGCATCCATATCGAGCTTCTTGCCCGCGAGGCTCTCGCAGTGATGCAACAGGTCGCGCACCTGGCGGCTCGTCAACAGGTCGCCGAGGTCGATTGCGACGACCACGACGTCGTCGCCATGCGCGAGCGTGACCGCGCTCTTGAGATACTCCGAAACCTGGGGCCAATTGCGTGCCTGGATCGATCGCAGCCAGCGAGCCAGGTCCTGCTTATTGGCAGGGAAGTAGACGCCCAGGAGGGTTGGCTTGTACGAGACGATGAACGCGTTTCGTAGTGAGTAGGCGACCTGCAGGCCTTCGACCGTATCGAGATACCCCCCTTCCTTCCGGGCCAGGTACGGCAGCGATACGTCACCGGTCGTCTCAATCAAGGCGACGTCCCAGATGTTCTCGAAGTTGGAGACGAAGTTAAGCTTCGAGGCCAGCATGTAGCGCTCGGATTCGATCGGGAAGTGGAGCGCCGGCCCCTCGATTGAGTTCGCCCTGTCACGCCATTTCTCCTTCATGGCGACAGGGGTCATGAGCATGCGTTCCACATCGATCATAATCAGCGCGTTGGCCGAATCGGGCACACGCTGTAACAGGTCGTAATAATTTGCCGAGGCCGAACCCGTCGCGACAAGTCCGACAAAGACCCCAAGTAAACCACGAAGCGCGTTTCGGAACCGTGTCGGACGCATCGCGAAATCCTCTCCCATGGTTCATGCTCTCGTCACGGTCCGCCCAGGACCAAATGGGGACGCGCGGGACGGCTGTTCGAAAGCAGAAAGGACGATTCCAGGCGCCCCGCGCTGCAGCCTGCCCTGCCGTGATGCAACGGGCTGCGTTACCCATACGAAGCAGCAAGCGGACATCGCCCGCACGACCCTCGGGGAGCGATGAGATGACGAGCATTCTACAAATGTGTGGCGTTGCGGTGCCACAGAATTCGACGAGAGCGACTGGCGAATTCTCTCGCTCCGCAGCCGCCGCTTCTGCGCTCGGCAAACCATCGCGGGAGTTCGGCAACCCTGAGTTCCCTCTTCTCGAAGCGGCGGTATAATGGTGGTCACAAGGAGGGAACCATGGCGACCGCCGGCCTGTCCGATTCTGCCGTCGCATTGCTTCATTTCAAGCTCCAGGGGCTGCGAGTGCCCATTACCGAGCAAAGGCTACCCGCCTTCCGGGAACTGGCGGCTGCCGGACTGATGGAACCCGTGTCGGCCGCCGAGACGGAGTTCCGGATGACCGAAGCAGGCCTCAGGCACGGAACGGAGATTGTGTGGGCCGAGCGGGACCGAATTGAGCGCGAGCGGTACGCCCCGCCCGACAAGGACATCTCGGATGCCGCGAGGGAAACGCTTCGGCGTCATTTGGCGGGCGAGCGCAAAGTCACTCCAGAGAACTTGCCTGCGTACCGCGAACTGGCTGGGGCACGAATCATGACCCCGTTGAATGGGTTTGTCGGTGGCCCGGAAGCGAGCTTCCGACTCACCTACTGGGGCTATCAACGGCGCTTTGAACTAGCGGGAATCGAAGCGACCGCGTCCTAACACCCGCGCCACCCCATTTGCATCCGCCTGCAGAGTTCACGAGCATGCTCGCTGATGGCCAGCGCCGTCGTTGGCGCGTGTCGCAGGGCCTGCTCGTGATCCGAGCCGTTGCGGTACTCCTCGTATTCGTGCGCGAGGATCGCATGAACCCGATCCTTCAGCCGGGTGTTGCGCCAGAGGTTTTGCGTGTCCTGGTCGTAGCCTCGATCGAAGAGATTCGGGTTCATGACTCCCGAATCGACCGTGATCTGTCCGGCCGGTCCGTAACTTCCTCCCGTCCGGTCATTGGGATGGAAGCTGTGATGTTGGCCAAGGCGATCCGGATCGCCCGCGCCCATTTGTCCATCAGGAATTCCGATGTCCATCATCGCCTGGCCAGCGACGATGTCGAGGTCTTCAACGTATCGCCACGAGAAATCCACGGCGTGGTCGGCCGGATCAGTTGGAACTGCTTGCCGCGCTGAGGGCGGCACTCCGGCCATGCCGAATGTTGGCTCCTCTTCGCTCATGAAGAAGAGGGTAGCGCAGGAGGGTGCCCAACGCCAGTGTGGTCCGGTCTCCGCTCGCGCGATGGGCCTTTTTTCTTTGGCTTAAGAGCGGGGAATTGGAAACTCGTCGCTCATCACCACCACGGCATTGTGGAGGAGTGGCCGGGGACAAGCCCGCGCAGCGGGCGTGTCCCGGAGGCGCGAACCTCCGGGCGCTCGAAAGTGATTGACCATACCGAGACGCCGTCCGCGTGATCGGCGGCGAGGCGGCTCGTGGCGGCGATCAAACGGCCCTGACTCAATCGCGCTGGGTGAAGGGATCGACGGTCGAGGCCAGCTTCGCAAGGAGGCTCTGAAAGTCGGGGCGGTTGCGCAGGGAGTCCAGATCGCTGTCGGTGTTGATGGAAACGACGTTGGAGTAACCGGCCGCCTGCGCCTGGCGGAGAGCCTCCACAGCCTGGCAAGCTAGCGCCTCACGACGGTCGGGCGGGGAGACGGGGACCAGGAGAGCCAGCGAGCAGGCCAGATTGTAACGGCAGCCCGGGTAGGATGCGAGGGAGCGATCGATTTCAGCGGCTCGTTCGAAGGCAGAACTCGCCGCGGCCGGCTCGCCCGACGCGGCCTCGGCCCGACCGACCCCCCGGCGAGCCGTTGTCAGTGCGCTGCGGTGGCTTATGGAATTCGGGTGGGCCCGCGCCAGCTTCTCATGGATTTCCAGGGCGCGTTGCAGCTTTGGGCGAGCATCGCTCGCCCGGTCCTGACGAAGCAGCAGATTCCCTTGCTGTGTGAGGCACTGGGCGTGCAAGCTTTGCATCTCGGCCGAGCCCGGCTCATTCGCCGCGAGGGACTCCGCGATCGCGGTCCCCTTCTCGTAAGCCACCAGAGATTCAGGAGCGTGGCCGAGCTGGCGCAGGGTCCAGCCGAGTCGAAGCTGGCCCTCGGCCTGCAACACACGGCAGCCAACCACCGACGGGTTGGCTGCGGCGAGTCCATCAAGGATTCCCAGGCCGCGCCGCAGGGCCGCGCGTGCCTCGTCGAACCGTCCGCGGTCGATCTGAAGCAGCGCGTCGTCCAGGTAGGCACCGGCCAGCCGTCGGCGAACCGCTTGATTGGCGGGTTGCTCGGTCGCGAGCGTTTCCAGTAATTCGCGCGACTGTTGCCAGGAGGCCCGCGACTCGTCGAGTCGGCCCACTTCGCGGAGGACGCTGGCCAGGTCGAGGAGAACGCCCGCCAGATCCTCGCGAACAATCGTCGAAAGATCGCGCCGCCCGGTCAGGTCGCTGCCGCCGGCATCGTGGGGAATTGGTCCCCGGAGCAATTTCCGGCCGACGGCAATCGCCTTTTCCCACTGTGTTAGAGTCTCCTTCAACTTTCCGACGCCGCGCTGGAGGTCGCCGATGTTGCGATAACTGCGGGCCAGGTCGCTCTGCGCTACGATATCGTTCGGAGCCGACCTTGCGATTGACTCCCGCAACTCCAGAGCCTGGAGATGAGCCGCCAGCGCCTCATCGGGGCGGTCGAGTCGTGAGTACAGCAGTCCCATGGAGCCATGGGCCATCGCCGCGAGCCGCCGATATGCGATCTCGCCCGGATGAGCGCGGGTGAGTCCGTCGTACATCACGGTGGCATTCTGTAACGGTTCCAGCGCTTCCGAGGGTTGGCCGATCGCCAGGTTGATCCAACCGATACGAAATGAGGCAGCCGCGGCTTCGGCCCGCACGTTGCGATCGTCGCCGTGGCGGTCGAGGAACTCTCGGTAATACTTCCGCGCGGCGTCGAGCAGTTCCTTGCGGAGCGGTTGGAGCCCTGGCACGTCCAGCAGCTTGCTCTCGCTAACCGTGGTGAAGTATTCGTCCACCGCCGCGCGGGCCTGGCGGAAGTTGGCATCGGCCTTTGCCCGCTCGCGATTGATCAGCAAGGCGCCGATCGAAAGGCCGAGCACTGCGGAGATCAGCAGCGCGGTTCCCCCAGCGACCAAAGGTCGGTGCCGTCGTGCCCAGCGGCTCGCGCGCCGTGACAGCGGCTCGCGCCAGGACGAGACTGGCTCGTCGGCCATCCATCGTTCGACGTCGTCGGCGAGGGCGCGACACGACGCATAGCGGTCCTCCGGCTTCAGGGCCATCGCCTTGAGGCAAACCGTCTCCAGCGCGCGGTCGATTGTCGCGTCGATCTGGCGGGGTGGTGGGTATTCGCCCGCACGGACCCGACGAAGAATGGCACCAGGGTCGTCCCCCTCGAACGGCGGCTTCCCCGTGAGCAGGTTATACAGTGTCGCACCAAGGCCGTAGACGTCGGACGTCAGTCCGAGGCGGTCAAGGTCGCCCGCGGCCTGCTCAGGGCTCATGTACGCCGGTGTGCCTAGCGCTGCACCCGGCAAGGTCTCAGAGCTGCCGCTGGTCGAAAGCGCGCGCAAGGGCCGATCCTCAGTCAGTGGGCTGGGTTCAGCCTCACCGATGGCCTTGGCCAGCCCCCAGTCGACAACGAGCGTCTCGCCATGCCTACCGACGATGACGTTGCCCGGCTTGATGTCCCTGTGGAGCACCCCGCGCGCGTGAGCATAACCGATCGCATTACAGACATCGGTGAATCGCCGGAGTAGCTTGCGGAGTTCCAACGATCGGCGGCCCGAACGCAGTTTTAGGCTCGCGTCGTTGTGGAAGTGCTGGATGGCCTCCTTGAGACTTTCGCCTTTCACGAACCGCATCGCGTAGTAGGGGCGGCCGTCGCCGTAAGTTCCCAGCCCGTAAACCGGAACGATCCCCGGGTGCTCCAAACCACCAGTGATTTCGGCCTCCAGCAGGAAGCGGCGCCGGCTGTCGGGGTCGTCGGCATGGCGGTCGAGGATCTGCTTGATCGCGACTTCGCGGTGCAGTTCCGCATCGAGCGCGACGAACACCGCACCCAGGCCGCCGCGCGCATGGGGTCGGAGAACGCGAAATCGCTGGCCATCGCTGGTTGCCGTGCCGACACTGTACGTGACGGTGTGCTCGGCGTCGGGCTCCGTCGAACCTGAGCGGAGTTGGGCGACGGCGCCGGTCAGCTCAGGATCGCAAAGTGCGGCCAATTGCTCGCGAGTGGCCCGACCGACGGGGACGGCGGCGAGGCTCTGCTCGACGTCCCCCGCGTGCTTCTTGAGATGGCGGACGACCAGGGCCTCGATCGCGCTCCGGTCATCGGGGTCGAGATCGCCTCGGACAGCAAGGTGCTCAGCCAGCGGCCGAGACCGGTCGCGAACCCAGGCCTGGAACGCGGTCACGAGCTGGCCCTGATCGATCAGGCCGTTCTGCAGGGCGAGCAATCCGAACAGCAGGTCGCGTTCTTCGGCCATGGTGGGCGTCCGATTGACCAGCCGCTTCCGCACGTCGGTGGCACGGCTGTTCACCCCGTATTGGTCGAATCGAACCCCATTATTGCAAAGTGGAGCGCCACCGCAACGACGTAAGTCGGGATTGACCGACAACTGGAGGAATCGTCCTCGCCTGGCGCCGTCCTTCAAGGCGTCGGGTGATAATGGCCCGGCCCAACATCCGCCGCTCGAATCGGTGTGGTTCGCGGCGGGCCGGTCCGCTGAGAAGTTAGAGATTCGCTTTGCCGCGCCAAAGCTCGCGTCGCGGATGAACGCGATTAGAATAGAAGATTGTCGAAAATTGTGTTGAAAAGCATTGATAGCGATGGCAGGCTGTAGTCGATTGACATCGATCGATATTCCGCGGTATCGGAAATGGTTGGCGATACGGCATCTTTTCCTTTCAAGGAGCCTCGGATCATGGCCGACGACGCCACGCAGAAGAAAATGGACGCCCTGAAAAAACTGCTCGACAAGAAGAAAAGCGAGATCGACAAAGAGTTGACAAAGGTGAAGGCGGCCAAGGGGAAGATCGCAACCCTGTCCCGTGAGTCGAAGAAGCTGGTGGATGAGTGACGCGGCGGGCGGAGCAGCCGGAGCCGCTTTGATCGAGCACCCCTTTGCACCCTAGGAGCCACATACGTGGGAGTCGCGACGCAGTTGAAAATGATGGCGTTGGAGACTGCTCTCAAGGAGTATGAGAAGGCTCTTAAGCTTCACAGCATCGAAGCCGACAGCCTCGATGCCGACAAGAAGAAGCTTGATCGCCTGGAACTCAAGTCCGGAAACGAAGGGGAAAAGAAGGAGAAAGCAGAGGAATGGATGCAAAAGGCCGAATCATTCATAAAATCCACGACAAATCTCAGAGATCTTGCAAAAACTATGAAAGAAAAGTATGAGGATTTGAAAAAGAGTGCAGATAAGAAAAATCTTAAAGATGAGAAATACAAAGACCTTTCGGATTTGCTCGATAAAGTCGAGAACCTTTGGAAATCGCTGACAGGGACGAAACTGTGACCCCCGGATCCCCCATTGTTGCCGCCCCGTTAGAATTCCAAGAACCGGTCTGAAATCAAAGGGCTAGTTCGCCAATAAAAATGCGGAATTGCATTGATTCCTAGGCAGGCCGAGCCGACGACGCAACCGAATCGGTCCACCCAGGTGGGCCCGGGCCGACCTGTTGGGTTATCATCGACGACGCATGGGTATTCCGCACGAACCAGGGTATCGTGTACTTGTCTCGCATCATGGCGAAGGCGGCTGTGGCGTCGGTCGCAGCCAGGCTGACGACAAGGCAGGCGATGAACCCGGCTTGGACAACGGCATTGCGAAGCGAGGGCCGCGGCCTGCGCACAGCCTGAGATACGACGAAAGTCGACGCTGTAGCAAGGATGCCGGGTGTTGTTTTCTGCAGCCTCGGACGAGCCAGGGCCGTTTCATTGTCATAGCCGAATCCGTTCGTCCGAAGCAGTCCGCAGGCTTTGGAGTGCGGGGGCTTGCTCCCGCTTTCGAACCGTCTGCGCGCTCCGACAGGGCCCCTGTCGCTTTCGAACGGCCTTCCCGGACCTCCGCTTTCCAGCCGCATTTCCAGCGCGAAAGCGGGAGCAAGCCCCCGCACGCCAAAGCCTGCGGCCTCCGTCTACCAGCCTATACCCAGGAGGAACAACCCCGGCATCCTTGCTACAGTGATGGAGAAATCCCTATTTCCCTCTCCTGACCCCACACTGTAGGACTTTTGCCTGCTATGCTGATAAGGAATCAGGTAATCTTTATGGAGACTCGTCCCTTGCGAGCGAAATATTGGATGCGGATTTCGGAGATTTGGTTTGCCTGATCGGGTTTTTGATGTTGAATTCCACAATCTTCTCCAGGTTTGGTGCCTGACTATTATTTTATATCTCTGCCACGGCTTGCCAATGCTGGTGAATACGGAAACAGCGATCACAAGATGGCTGTTCTTTTTTTCCTTCGGGTATGATGGGAGAGCGAAGGAGATCGAGCCATGACGAGTATCACGCTGCGTTCCGTGAGCGGCCCGGACGGAAAGCTGCACCTGGAGCTTCCCGTCGGCTCCCCGAACACGGAGTTCGAGGTCGAACTGGTGGTGCGTCCGACGGTGAGCGGCCCGCTGCTGCCGCCCGGCTATTTCGACCTGATCGGGTCCGTTGACGACGACACGTTGGTCGTTCATTCCCAACCGCCTGTGCCGCCGCCCCTGGATCTCGAATGACCTACCTGCTCGACTCGAACGTCTGGATCGGGCTGGTTCGCCGCTCGTCGGCCGAATTGGCGGCTCGGTTCCGCGCCATGGCACCGATCGCCGATATCCGCGTCTGCTCGGTTGTCGTCGCGGAGTTGTGGTACGGGTGCGCCCGCAGTGCGAAGCCCGCGGCCAACCGGGCCGCGTTGGCGGCGTTGATTGGGCCGTTCCCGAGTCTCCCGTATGACGACGCGGCCGCCGACCAGTTCGTGACGATCCGTCGTCACCTCGAACCAAAGGGACAGGTCATCGGCCCATTTGATTTGCAGATTGCCGCGATTGCCCTGGCGAACGGCTGCTCGCTCGTCACCCACAACACCGCCGAGTTCAGCCGGGTTCCCGGCCTCATGATCGAAGATTGGCAGGTCCCGTGAGAAAGACGACCTTGAACAATCGGCGTCAGTTCAGTTTTCAATGGGAAACTGAACTGACGCCGATTTTTTTCCGGTCGGTCCCAGCGCCCTGGCCGACGCTCGCCAGACGCGTGCCTCGGGGGCAAGACCGTGGGCGTCGGCGAAGGCGATGAGCTGCTCATAGCGCCGCGCGGGATCGGCGCCAAACGCCCACCAGACCTTCATCTCGTCGTCGGCACAGAACCACAACGGTCGGAGATCTCCCTCGTCCTTGTCGTTCGAGCCATTCATACCGCACTCGTAGGCGACGCAATGCTGGATACCGAACATGTGCCCCGACTCATGGACGGCGGTCTTCAATGTTCGGCGCAGGCACGTCTCGTACTCGGTCTCAGGGTTGCCCATGCGAAAGAGCGACCAGACGCCGACGCGGTCGTGGAGCGACGCCTGGCCGATCACGTGGCCCCAGCCTGGTTTGTTGGGCCAGAGGTCCAGGGGCGTCAGTGCCAGCACGGCTACGGCGTCGTCAGGGCGCCGTTCTCTGAGCCGGTCGAGGAGATACGCCGTCAAAAGCTGCACTCCGCCGTGATTCGGACTGATGTGCTGCGCGGAATCGGGAATGGGGTCGAGCCGGATCGGGTCGAGGATCTTCACCGGCACGCTGTACCAGCACCCCAGCAACTCGGCCGTCGTCTCGACGAGCCGCATCTGTGTCGGGCTGAAGTCGGCGAGCGGCTGAATGTAAAACGTCGTGTGCCGGTCGTTCGGTCGGTTTGGGTCGTCGCTGTGATAGAAATGGAACGACTGTCCCGGCTCGAAGTTCTCGTCGAGCCAGTCGCCCGGCCGCCCCGGCCTCTTCCGGGGATGAAGCGGCCGGATCAAATCACCGTTGGCGCGGATCGCACGCAGCTCCGGTTCGTGGTGGCAGTCATACGCTTCGGACACGGAACGCGCCGCGTCGCGCTCGGCCGACTCCAGAATCGCCATTCGGCCGATGCCCGCGCCCCCCACGGCCAGGCACAAGATGACCCAAAGACCCCATCGTCGGGCACTCATTGCGCTCCTCGTCGGTCGGGCACGAGTTGCATCACGGATCGGAAGGTCCGGTCGGATCCAGTTACAAATGTAATAGAAGTCGTCCGGTCCCGCAATGGAGCAACCTTACGGGAGAAATCGATTCGCGGTTCGGAAGGAAATACTGGCCATTGAGCGAAGCGTTGAGGCGTGCGGCGGCCGAGGATATTCTTGAGTGTTGCAAGCACGGCAGGCTGCGCGCGACTCGAGGGTAAGCCGCTGTCGACTGAAGGAGCGCGTCCGCACCGACACGGGAGCGATCCCATCATGCCAGGGCCCAGACAGGTCGGGGACTGGATCGCCGATCGGTTCGAGATCTTTGAGGTCCACCAGGGTGGGATGGGCGTCGTCTATGCGGTCAAGGACCGCATGGGGACCCCGGAACGACCCATCATCGCCCTCAAGACACTCCACGATGAGCTGTTCCTCGATCGCGAACGGAGCGCGCGGTTCTCGTCCGAATGTCATCTCTGGGTCCACCTCGGGAACCACGCGAACGTCGTCCAGGCGTATGCCGTCGAGGAGATCGAGGGACGCCCCCACATCCTGCTCGAGCTGATCACCGGGGGCGACCTGAGGCGGCAAATCGGCACGCCAGGACTCGACCTGCCCCGCGCTCTCCGTCATGGGATCGAATTCTGCCTCGGGATGGAACACGCGATTCGCCAAGGGCTCCGGTGCCACCGCGACATCAAGCCGGCTAACCTGCTCCTCACACGGACGGGCGCTCTGAAGATCACCGACTTCGGCCTCGCCGCCATCCGCGACGAGATCATTGGCACAGGACACGACCGGGCCGACGAGCCGATCGCCCTGGAGGAGTCGTCCGAGGAGCAACTCATCATCTGGGACGACCCCCGGGACCAGGACGGCCAGAGCCCTCCCCGCGTCGTCCCTCGGCGCGGGCCGCCCATCGATGCAGTTGAGCCCATCGTTCCACCGGCCGTGCCTCCACCCGCGAGACCGGTTCTCGATGAGACGCACCTCGAGTCGACGATCGACTATATCCCATTCCTTCGGATGGGTACCCCGGACACCACGGTCAGCCGCCTGACGCGCACCGGCGTGATGGTGGGGACGCTCCCTTACATGGCCCCCGAGCAGTTCCACGACGCCAAGTCGGCCGATCTGCGCGCGGACGTCTACTCCTTCGGCATCGTGCTGTTCCAGATGCTGACGGGTGGGCTTCCCTTCCGGGGCAACACGGTCGCGAAGCTGGAACGCCAGCACTGCCGGACCGACCCACCGTCGATCGTTCCCGCGATCCCGCGCCGGTTTGCCCGCGAGGCCGGGCGGATCGACGAGATCGTGCACCGCTGCCTTGCGAAGGACCCGGCCGACCGTTATGCGACGATCCCCGAGCTGCGCCGCGCGCTGACCCAATCCCTGTGTCGGATCGATCGGCGGTTTGATCCTCGGAATTGAGAGGGGGATCACCGAGGCGGAAAAGGGTCAGGGATTCTTAATCACAGAACGGCTCCTGAGCTCCCCGTTTCGGCCTTTCGTTCAGGGTCTGCTCCGAGATCCCCCGGGAGGCTTCGGGGGGGCGGGGGCGGGGGCGGGACCTCCGCGTGTGCGCTGCCAGGGGTTCGTTGCCCACGTCTTGGCGACCACTTCCGAAATCTCGGCTGGCAGTCGATCCGTGTCGTAGGTCCGCGTCACCCACGTGCCGTTGCGAGAAAAGCCGACCAGGAGGGTGTTCCCATGCGGAATCCAGCTTTGGGAGGAGGGAAGTTTGGGGACGAGCGTTCGAAGCGAGGCCATGTCTCCAGGCGCAATGGTGGTCTGTCCTCCTTCCCACTTTCCGCAGGTCGCGGACGATTACGCTCCGTTAGTCTTTATGCCACAATGAGTTCGGCGATATAATCCCCGCTCCATATTTGCGACATAGACGGAAGCACACTAAGTGCGTTTCGTCGTAAGCCCTTGGCAGAAA
>DAIDJG010000126.1 GCA_027451445.1 Singulisphaera sp. | reverse complement strand
CGTCCGCGAGGCCGCGGCGGCACTCCTGATCCAGCACGGTCCCGCGGTCGTGCCGGCGCTTCGGGTCTGTGCCGAGTCGGGCACACCGGACCAGCGCATTCACGCCATTCGAATCCTCGGACGCCTCGACTGCCCGGAGGCAGAGGCGGTCCTACTCGAACGCAAGGAGCAGGAGAAAACCACCAAGGTCCGGACCGTACTCGCCGACGTCCGCGCCGGTGCAGGAGACGGTGCGAACGCTTCCGATCCGTGCGTCCTCCCGCCGATTGACATCTTCCGAGGTGTCGAGCTTCCGGAGACCACATCCCATTACCTTTCGACCGTCGTGGAAGCGGCGAACCAGAAAGTCGCCGCAGGGTACGTCGAGAAGCACTGGTGCGGCCGCCCGGTACTGGCGATCAGCCAGGAAGATCTCGCACGCGGACTGGCCCTGCTCGTTCAGCCGTCGCCCTGGGAGGCTGAGCCCGGACCGGACTGGATCGCGCTTCGGCTTGCGGACTGGTCGGCCTTTCTCGGGCTGTTCCGCCGCCCGGAGTTGTCGCCGCTCCACGCAGTTCGTCTCTTGCGGCTCACACGTGACATGCGCTCCCAGGGCGAGGGAGGCGGCCTTGACCACGTCGATTTCGAGACGCCCTTGATGGCCTATCGTGACTCGCACACCCCTCCGCTCGATCTGCGTACTTTGGGTGCGGCGTTCCGCGCTTCGAACCTCGATGACCTGGCCATCGCCCGGACACGCATCGCCAATACGATGGTTCGGAAACTGGATTGGTCGGACGAGGCGACCTGGCCCTACTTCGCCGAACGGCTCGACTGGCTGGAGTCGGCGCTGGCACCGTCGAAGGAGTGGAACTGGGAGGGGACGCTCTTGCAGCCCCAGCAGCGCCGGGAGGAAGTTTTGAAGGTGCTGGGCATCTTCCCGACGCCCCCGGCACGGATGCTCGGTCAACTCTGGGAGATCGCGCTGGGCGCATCGAAGACCGAGCGCCCTCTGGCCCAACGTTGCCTTCAGAAGCTCCCCACCTGCGGCGCCGAGGTGCTGGCTGCGCTCGCGAATCGCAAGCAACAATCGCGCGTGTCGGCCGCGGAGTGGATTGGGCGTCTGAAGCCACCGGGTGCTCTCGAAGCGCTGGAGAAGGCCCTCAAAACTGAGCGAATCGACGCAGTCCGAAACGCGTTGATGGAGGCCCAGGAACGACTCGGCGTGCGCAGCAAGGCCGCGACTCTTGGGTCGAGCGACTTGCAGGCGGCGCTGCGGACGGAAGCGGAAAAAGGGCTGAAGGGGGGAGTGCCTCAAGGGCTTGCGTGGTTCCCGTTTGCGGACCTGCCCGCAGTGCGCTGGAAGGCGGATGACACTCCGGTGGCCCCCGAAGAGCTAACCTGGCTCATCGTGCAGGCGTGGAAAACCAAGTCGCCCGAGCCGCCGGCCCTGCTGCGCCAGCGTGCCGCGGAATGGCGCCAGGACGATGCGCAAGCGTTGGGTCACTTCGTGTTCAGGGCGTGGCTGCGCTACGACCTCTCGCCGCCCTCCGCGGAAGTCGTTGAGAGACGTCTTCAGGCCTGGGACCAAATGTTCGGGACCCTCCTCAAGACCGGAGCCGATCAGTCGCTTCTCGATTCACTCGCGCAAAGTCGGGAACTGGAACGATTCCGTCCGGACGGCAGTGCGCTGGTCGACAAGGGCGTGCTCGCTGTCGCGGCGGCTTGCAGTCCGCCGGGCGCCGCCTCGCAAGTGCGCGCCTACCTCGATCAGTGGTATGGGAACCGCGTCCATCACTGCCGGGCCCTGGTGCAAATGCTTGCCTGGATCGAACACCCCGAAGCCGTCTCGGTTCTTCTGGCCGTTGGCAAACGGTTTCGGACGAAGAGCATCAGGCAGGAGGCGGAGAAGCAGGCCAAACGCCTGGCCGAGCGCAAGGGGGTGTCGATCGCCGAGCTCGCCGACCAGGCACTGCCGGACATTGGCTTCGATGCGAACGGCCGGCTGGTTCTCGATTTTGGCCCGCGCAAGTTCTTCGCGCGGCTCGATGATAACGCCGATCTTGTGCTGGAAGACGAGACGGGCACGCACCTGAGCGCCTTGCCTGCACCGCGCAAGTCGGACGACCCCGAGAAGGTCGCCGAGGCCAAGAAGCAGTTGGCCGACGCGCGCACGCGCATCAAGGGGCAGCGCAAGACCATCACCGACCGGCTCTATGAAGCACTTTGCGCTCAACGATCGTGGCAGTTTGCCCACTGGCAGACGTCGCTCCTCGGACACCCGATCGCAAGCCGCCTTTGCCGGCGCCTCGTCTGGAGCGTTGAGGCGCCTTGGTGCACGTTCCGCCCGCTGGAAGACGGGACGCTGACCGATTTCGACGACAACGAGGTGCGCCCGGCTCCCGACGCGAACATTCGCCTGGTCCATACGCTGGCGGTGTCCGAGAACGTCGCAAGACGCTGGCTTGCGCACCTCGCCGACTACGAAGTGAAGCCGCTCTTCAACCAGTTCCCGAGCGCGGTCTTCGAGCCGACGGCCGACCAGCGGCGTGCGACTCACCTGGAGTTGACCCTGGCTCGCCCCATCAAATGGACGTTGTTCCGGGGCATGGTCAAGGGCCGGGGTTATGATGCGTCCGCCTTCCGCGTTGAGGATGGGGGCGACCGACACATCAAGCATTTCCCTGCGTCCGGACTCCAGGCTGTGATCGATGTCGCGGATGCCGAGTACGGAGCCGATGGGGAGATCAAAACGCTTCACCTCTCGTTTTTCCCCCTCAGCACAGAGGGAAGCCGGGGCAGCTCAAAGCCGCAAGCACTGGGCGACGTGCCGCCGGTGCTTCTGAGTGAGTGCTATGCAGATATCTCCGCGTTGGCGACAACCAAAGGCGGTACGGAATGATCCGCGAACGTACGTATGGCAACCGTCCGAGCGCTTCGCCGTTGCGGAGCGCAAAGTCGGGCTGGCGAGGCTGGCCTGGTGAAAACTTGGGGTTGACCGTCAGTTATGCGCAAGCCGAATTTGTTGCGTGCCCACACCTCTCCCCTCGCGGGAGAGGTCGGCCGCGCAGCGGCCGGGTGAGGGGGGCGGGCCGGCGCTGGCGATCGTGTAGGGCGCACCCCTCACCCCGCCGCTGCGCGGCGACCCTCTCCCACAAGGGGAGAGGGGTATGAAACGTCGGACCCGCAACAAAAAGGGCCGCCGCCGCGGGGGATGGAAACCCGCTTCAAGCCCAAGTTTTCACCAGGCCAGCCTGGCCCTCCCGAATGGCGTGCGCCACCCGATCGCAAGGTGCTTTTGCGAAGCGCAGGTATTGCGGTGGAGATGGATTCCAAAGCCCTCAACCCGTCCTGGGACCACAACCGATGAGCCAGGTTCTGAAGCAACTCGAAGCGATGAAGAGCCCCTACATGCTGGGCCAGCCGGGCTGCCAGGAGGCGATCCAGTACATCAAGACCGGTGATCCCCAACTTCTCGCAGCCGCGAAGCCCGTCAGGAACGACTACCTGGTTTGGGCGCAAACGATCGGCGAGGCGCTCTCGCCACCCGACCGTCTCGATGAGGAAGATCGCCGCGCGCTGGCGTTTATGCTGGCATCGGCCTGTTATCCTGAGTTGCGAACGTGGCTCGTGAATGCCCTCAGCAAGGAGAAGGCCAACGAGGATCTCCATGCCGCATTCCGTGCCGAATTGGCGAGCGCTGGAGCGGCGGACGCCGACGTGACTGCGTTGACCGCCGGCGCATATCGGCTCCAACGCGACGACGGCTCTCCCAACTCAGCCGGGCGCTTTCTGCTCTCCTTGTCGCCCAAGGATCTCAAGTCATCTCTGGCGCGCGGCCGGTCGATGAGCCGGAGTTACGAGACGATCGACCACGGCGGCCTCGTCAATCTGCTCCTCGCGCAGGCACCCGATCAGCTTCCTCCGCTGATTGATGGGATCTTGTCGTCCAGCCGGATGCCCTTGCTGGTCTGCAAAACCTTACTCGAACGGGATCCTGGTCGCTACGAGGAATCGGTCGTCTCGAACTACCGAGCCATGAAGCAAGACCTCGATCAGTTGCGAATCGGGCACCTCGTACTCGCGGCCTTCCCAGGGAAATACGACGCCGAAGTGCTGGCCAACTGTCGCGCGATGATGGAAAAGCCGTCGACCCGAGGCCAGGAACTCGGCATCTGGATGGTTGAGCACTTCGGCGCCGAGGTGGTCGATGACGTGGTGACATTGCTCGACGAATCGAATTCGCGCCGCAAGGACGCCTATCGCTACTGGGGCGATATTCGCCTGCTTTCGTCGGCCGTCAAAGCCGTACGCGCGAAGGCATTGCCCATCGTACTTGCAGCGCTGAAGCACGAGGCGTCCGAAACCCGGCTCGCGGCGGTGCAACACCTGATCGAGATTGATGACGGAACGCACGATACCGCGATCCGGTCGGAGCTCGAGCGCGGCCTGAAGGAGACCAGCACCGAGAAGCAACTCGGCTACCTGAAGCTGGTCGCTCGCTGGAAGCCGGAGACGTTTGAAGAAACCTTATGGGGGTTCCTGGCTTCGAAATCGAAGCCGGTTCGGACCACAGCGGCCCGCGCGCTGGCACAACGGGGCGACGCTGTCCTCCCCAGGGCCGTCAAGCTGATGGAAGACAAGAAGGCCGACGTCCGAGGCGCTGTGGTGCTGGTGCTGAGCCAGCTCAGCACAGCCGAGGCCCTCGCCGCGCTTGGAGCCAGGCTTGACCTGGAGGGCAACGACGATGTCCGCGACGCCATGCTCACCACGCTCGACGCGGCCCGCACGGCCAGCGGCAAGCCGATCACGAAGGAAGAAGTGGAAGCTCGGATCACTCGTGCAGCCGCAAAGCTCAAGGCGCCCGTTGTCGACTGGCTCGACGAGTCCAGGCTTCCTCCAATTCGGCTGCGCGACGGCGAGCCACTCACGGCGGAACAAGTTCGCTATCTTCTCTACAGGCAATCGCGTGCGAAGGAAATCCAGGCCGACGTCGAAGCCCGCCCCCTTTACGCGTTGATCGACCGTGGGAGCAGCGGCGACTTCGCCCTGGAGGTCCTCAAGCGATTCGCGGCCACCAAGGCCGCGCCGGAGGACCGCTGGGCCATGGCCACCGCCGCGCTTCTGGGAGACGACCGTTGCGTTCCGGTCCTGAACAGCCTGGTCCACCACTGGGCCGAGTCGAACCGCGGCAAGATGGCGGAGTATGCCGTGCAGGCGCTCGCGTTGCTGGGAAGCGACGTGTCGTTGACGACGCTCGACGCCCTCGCGATCCGCTATCGCTCCAAGAACAAGAACATCGGCCAGGCCGCCGTCGAGGCGTTCGCCGCGGCCGCCGAGCGGTTGGGAATCACGCCGGACGAGCTCGGCGACCGGGTCGTGCCCTGGCTCGGATTCTCCCCGAACCAGTCGCGGCTCATCGACTGCGGCGGCCGCAAGATCGAAGCCTCGATCGGTGCCAACTTCAAATTAAAATTTCGTGATGTCGAGAAGAACAAGGCCGTCGCCTCGCTGCCGAAGACCGCCGCGAAGGAAGTCCTCGACGAGTTCAAAGGGCTGGGGGCCACACTGCGCGAGGTGGTCAAAGCGCAGACCCTGCGGCTCGAGAACCTGATGGTGCGGCAATACCGCTGGCCCTCGGCGCGCTGGGTCGAGCTCTTCCTCGCCCACCCGCTGCTGAAACCGTTCGGCCAGCGGCTCATCTGGGGCGCCTCCGATTCCGCCGGCGAGTGTCTCGGCACCTTCCGCACGCTCGACGACGGCTCGCTCACGGACGCATCGGACGATCCCTTCGTTCTGCCCGAGAACAGCTTTGTGGGCATGATCCACCCGCTGGAGCTCGATGAGGCAACCCTCAAGGCCTGGCGCACGCATCTGGCAGATTACGAGGTCGTGCCCCCGTTCCCGCAACTGGAGCGGCCGGTCGTGCGCGTGGGCGACGATCAACGGACGATCAAGATCTGGACCGAGCTCGCCGGTACATCCGTCAACGGGCTGACCTTCAAGGGCCGCGCCGACAAGCTCGGGTGGTCGCGCGGTTCGGTGACCGACGGCGGCGGCATCGACTCCTACCGCAAGAGTTTCGCCGCCGCGGGCGTCGATGCGTTCCTCGACCTCGAAGGGTTCTACATTGGCATCGATATGACGTCCGAGATCAAGCTCGGCAACGTCTACTTCGTGAAGGCCAACAGCGTGAAGGTTGGCAGCTACACCTACGACAACCCCTCCGGCCAGGACGACGCGCGCCTCATTCCCTTCGGCGCCGTGCCGCCGGTGGTCTTTTCGGAAATCCTGGGCGACCTCGGCAAGATCTCGGGGAAGAAGGCCGAGAGCATGGAGGCCGAGGAGTGAAACGGGGGCGCCGGCGGACGGTCGTTGGGCGTTCGGACCACGCAAGAATTGACGTTGACCCATCGGGGCCATCCGCCTAGAGTGTCGGCCGAATGGCCCTGGAACTTGAGGATAATCTTTCCGGGGTCGATCCTGTCGCATTAAAGGGAGACGCCAGCCGATGAGCGCAAGGAAGCGCGGTCATAAGGCCCAGGGAGTTTTGTTCGCCCTCGCGGCGGCCGGTTTCATCGGGGGAGATCTGGTCCTGGCCCAGGGGCCGAAGAAAGTTCCCCCGCTGCCAGCGCCGGCCCAGGCACCGCAGACTCCCGCTCAGCCCGAGGAGGTCGCCAAGCCGGTGCTCACGGCGATCCCCGTCAATCCCTCCGACCCGATCGCCATTGTCAACGGCGAGGTGATCACCCGCCAGAGGCTGTCCGACGAATGCGTGGCCCGCAAGGGCGAAGAGATCCTCGAAACGATGATCGCCCGGACGCTCATCGAGCAGGCCATGCGCTCCAAGAAGCTCGACGTGACGGCCGCTGAAATCGACGAGGAGATCGACAATATCGCCGGCAAGCTCGGCGGGGGCATGGGGCGCGAGGCCTGGCTGCGCACCCTCGACAAGGAGCGCGGGATCAGCCCGGTGCAGTACGCCCGCGATATCATTTACCCGTCGCTCGCCCTGCGCAAGCTGACCGCACCGTTCGTTCAGGTGACGGACGAAGACCTCAACATGGCCTTCCAGGCCCAGTACGGCGATAAGATTCGCGTCCGCTTGATCATGACCGACGCCCTGAACAAGGCCCAGGCGATCTGGGAAGAGGTGCACAAGAACCCCGGCGGGTTCGAGCGCGTCGCCCAGGAACGGTCGATGGATACGGGCAGCCGCTCGCTCGGCGGACTGCTTGCCGAGCCCATCAGCCGGCACGCGTATCCCCGGACGGTGTCGGACGCGGCCTTCCGTCAGCTCGTCGATGGTGATCCGGACGACAAGCTCGGAGCCAAGCCCAAGGACGGCGCCATCACTGGGCCGATTCAGGTCGCCGAGGCCACGTGGGTGATCCTCAAGCGCGAGGAAGTGATCCCCGCGATGAAGCTTGTGACCCTCAAGGACGAGAAGGTCCGCAAGCAGACCTACGAGATGATCTACGAGGTCAAGCTCAAAGAAAAGATGAATGAAGTGTTCACCGGCTTGATGCAAAACGCCAAGATCGACAACAAGCTCAGCGGGCGCATCAAGGACGGCAATGAGCAGAATGTTTATGCGAAATACCAGGACAAGGATGTCCGGCTGATGAGCAATCCGCCGTCGACGCGCAGCCAGGCCCCCAACGCATCGGCCACGCCAGGTGCGGCCGCTCCCCGCAGCCGCCCGGCTCCCGTCGGTGCACCGGTCGACGATATCCCGAACCGGCCGCTCAAGCCCAGCACCGGTACACGGGTCAGCACTCCGGCCGCGACGGCTCCTGCGACCGCAACCGCGCCCGGCACAGCCGTTTCCAAGTAACGATTGAGACGAATCGCAATCCGAGTGAGGCCGCGCCCTGGGGCGCGGCCTCAACCGCCAGGCCAACGCACAGTCTCGAAGCCATTTCGTTCTCTTCGATTTGCACATCGTCATCCTGTCTCGCTCGCCCGGAACCGATCCTGGGAGATCACGGCGAACCATGTCGACGCAACGCGTCTGCTGGACCATGGCCTGGTGCGGACTGCTCCTCCATCCCCTGGCGGGTTGCGGTACTGTGAAGACCTCGGGCACGTCGAGGACAGGAACGGAACAACTTCTCCTCACCAACGCCTGGGACAGCGCCCTCGCGCGCGTTGATTTTCGGCCGTTGACCGGTGTGCCCGTCTACCTCGACACCACGAACGCGAGCGCGGTCGATCAAGGCTGGGTCGTTTCCAGCATCCGCCAGGCAATGCTGTCGCAGGGCGTCCTCCTCCGATCCAAGCCCGAGCAAGCGCAGTGGATCGTTGAAGCACGCGTCGGCGTCTACGGCACCGACAGTTCCAACTGGCTCCTCGGCATTCCGCAGACCACCATTCCTCAGACGATCACCGGCATGCCCGCGGGGACGATCCCCGAGATGTCTTTGGTGAAGAAGAACGACCAGCAAGGGACCGCCAAGCTCGCGATGTTCGCCTACGACCGCACCAGCGGCCAGCTCGTGTGGAACTCCGGGACAATGCTGGCGGTCGCCACGGCCAAGGACATGTACGTCGGAGGCGTCGGCCCAATCCAGTCCGGGACCATCCGAGGGGGTACCGACTTCGTCGGCATCCGCCTGCCGATGACGTCCGAGGGCGCCGACCCGAACTCGGAGATGAGCACGCGCTCCGCCCCTCCTTTCTCGACTCCCCCTGTCCGGCAAGTCCCCGCGAACTCCGACATGGATTCGTTCTCGCCTTGATGTTCGAGAGGGCATTCTCCCATCGGCTCAGCCGCAACCGTGGCATCCCGAGGCCCGCTGGTATAGGATGACGCTGTTCCCCTTCCAGGAGCCCCGAATGAATGCCCCCGCGCCAACTGATCTGCGTGACTGGATTCGCGACGTTCCCGACTTTCCGAAGCCGGGTATCGTCTTCAAGGACATCACGCCGCTCCTGAGCCATCCCGACGCGTTTGGGACCGTCATCGATCGCCTCGTGGAAGCATTTGCCGACCGCGGAATCGACACGGTCGCCGCCGCCGAGGCACGCGGCTTTATCTTCGGAGCGCCCCTGGCGCTGAGGCTCAACGCGGGGTTTGTGCCGATCCGCAAGCCGGGCAAACTCCCTTACGCCACCCTCGCGCTGGAATACCAGCTCGAATACGGGAGCGACCGGCTGGAAGTTCACAGCGATGCGTTCGGGCCAGGTCGCCGCGTGCTTCTTCTCGACGACGTCCTCGCGACCGGCGGCACGATGCGCGCATGTCGCGACCTGGTCCAGCAGACCGGGGCCGAACTCGTCGCGTGTGCGTTCGTCATCGAGCTCACGTTCCTGGAAGGACGATCGCGGCTCGCCCCCGCCGACGTCTTCAGCCTCATCGCGTTTTGACCGCAACTTCGCGCCGACTTCACTTTCGAGGATGCAACCATGGCCGCTCTACTCGCCCTGGCAGCCGCTCTGATGCTGACTGCCGAACCTCCGGCGACGTCCGACCTCGACAAGCTTCAAGGCACCTGGACGTTGGTCAAGATGGAATCGGAAGGGGATGAAGTGTCGGGAGAACACATCAAAGGTTCGACCGCCGAATATAAGGGGAACTCCGTCACACTACGTTCCGGCGAGATGGTCCGACGGCGCGGGATCTTCACTCTGGCGCCCTCGAGAAAGATCAAAGCGATCAACACCTGGGACCAGGACGGTCCGTACGAGGACCAGACGGTCCCGGGGATCTACAAGCTCGAGGGCGATACGCTGAGCCTCTGCTTCGCGCGTCCCGGCGAGCCGCGCCCTGAGGCGTTCACGACGAAGGACGGGAAAGCGTTCCTCTATTGTGTGTACAAGCGGAAGAAGTCGTGATCGTCGCGCATCGAGACGCTTAGAGCGTGAAACGATTGGATTGCGCACGGTGATAACCTATCAAAACACGAAAGCATCGAAACTCCCTCCCCCCTTGTGGGGGAGGGTTGGGGTGGGGGGTTCCGGGCAACCAATGGCCGTGCGACGGCCCCCCCACCCCAGCCCTCCCCCACGATGGGGGGAGGGAGTAAACTTTCTCTACACCCGAAACGTCAAGGCACGCGCAGAAGTCTGGGGTGATGTAGAGCGAGGACCGTCTTGGCTGATCGTGTGCAACCCAACCGTTCAGCGCTCTAGGCGGTCGTTTCCTGCGTCGTCCCCTGATGAACGCCCGAGAGTCCGACTGCCGGGTCGATCGGCAGCGTAAACGTGAAGGTCGTTCCTTTCCCCACCTGGCTCTCGACCGTGATCTGGCCGCCGTGGGCGGAGACCACCTCGCGCGCGATCGCGAGGCCGAGTCCCGCCCCTCCGCGCACTCGGGGACTGGGCACACGATAGAACTTCTCGAACAACCGGGACAGGTGTTCCGACGCAATCCCCGCCCCCGTATCCCTGATCACGAACCCAACCATCGCGTCGCTCGCGAAGGCCGAGAGCTCAATCGACCCGCCCGAACCCGTGTGCACCAACGCATTATTAATCAAATTATCGAACACATGCGCGATTCGTTCCCGATCTGCCAGGACGGGGGCCATGCCGAAAGGGACGTTTCCTTTGAGGGAGACGCCCGCGTCCCTCGCCTGGGATTCGAAACGTTCGACCGCCTCACCGATCAGATCCGCCGGCGCCGTGGGCTGAAGGTCGAGGCGAACGCGACCTTGCTCGATCCGGGTAAGGTCAAGCAGGTCGTTGATCATCGCCAGTAGCCGGTCTGAGTCCTGGCGGGCAGCGAGGAGCAGTTCCGTCTGTTTCGGGGTCAAGGGACCAACGACTTCCTCGAGGAGCAGATGAACGGCCATCTGCATTCCTGTAAGCGGCGTTTTCAGTTCGTGGCTCACGGTCGAGACCATGTCGTTCTTGAGCTGGTCGACGAGCCGGAATTTTGTCACGTCGGAGAGCACGAGGGCAGCACCGAGCAATTCGTGGCTTTCACCCTCGATCGGCAGAACGCGGGGCGAGAAGAACCGTTCCTGGCCGAGGTCGCGGAAGCAGAGCGCGTGCTCCAGTCCACTCGGCAAATTGTCCGGCCGCCCGGCCAGCACGTCCGCGAGCGGCGCCCTGAGTTGAGGTGGAGGGGTCCAGGGGATCGCGGCATCCTCCGAAGGGATCACGTTGAGCAGGCGCCTTGCCGCGGGATTTGCGCGTTCCACTGTGCCCGTAGGATCCACAACCACGACCGGATCGGGGAATGAGTCGATCGTCGCCTGAGCGGTCTTTTGCGCCCGGAGCAGCCGTGCGGTCCCGGCCTGCCGGTAGTCGCGAATCGTGCGCGCCATCGTGTTGAAGGCCGCCGCCAGCTCGCCCAGTTCGTCGTGCGATACGACGGGCACGACCTGATCCACGTCGCCTCGTGTTAAGGCGCGCGACGCCCGAGTTACCGCCTGGATCGGCTCGAGGATCGATCGCCCCAACATCAGCGCGATCACGGATGCGACCAGCGCCGCTCCAACAAGCGCTAACGCCATCACGCGTTTCGATTGTGTGGCGGCATCGCGGGCCTTGCGATCCTCGGACTTCATGTTCGCCTGGTTGATCTCGAGCACACGATCGGCTTTGTTCTTGATCTCGAGGAAGGTTGTATACATTTGCTCGAAATAGAACTCAGACCGATTGCCCGCAGGTTCGGCGGGGAGGGCGTAGAACTCTTCGCTTTGTTTCAGGTACTTCGCATAGAGAGCCGTGAGCTCATCAGCCAAAAGCTGTTCCCCTTCCAGGACCAACGTGACGTTGTTCCGTTCCTTTTCCAGATTGCGCAGGAACATCGACTGGTAATCACGGAATTGCTTGCGTGCACGTTCGTCCTGGCCGTTGATCGCGAATTGCGCGGCCGAGTCCATGCGTTCGAGCGCTTCCTTCATCCCTTCGGCCGCGAGGACGCTTTCGTAGTTCTCGCGCAGGATGACGTCGATCCGACCGCCCAGATGGTCGAGCATGGCGACGGCCCACAGCCCAAGACCGACCATCATCGCCAACAGCGGCGCCAGTCCGAGTAGCAGCTTGATGCGTAAGGTCTGGAACATCGACCCTCCCGAGAGCCCCGGCTCATATCGCAATGCGCGTACCGAGCGCCGGGAGAACGGTCATTAAGATGTTAGCACGGCGGCTTTATGTTCAATGCGGCCGATTCGTGAGTCAACCACGCGCGCTCGCTGTCGTGCAATCTGCAAGACACGCTGCGCTCATCGTGGAGATTGCACGCCGAATACGGTTCGGCACGGTCCTACGACGAGGGATGAGGCGAGCGACCGGGGCGTTCTCCCGAGAGGGCCGACACTTGCGCACGGAGCTTGGCGGCCTCGGCTGGCTTGCCGAGTGCGTCGTAGCAGGCGATGAGACCGTCGATGGCGTCGTAGAACGGACGGTTGGCCAGTCGTTGGCGCGGGAGCCGGCCTCGAAAACCGGGCGGGAAGGCTCGCTCGGCCAGTTCGAAGGCATAGCCGAAGTGTCCGCGTGCGAGCGTGGGGTCGCGGAACTCCTTGAGGGCGATCCATCCCAGTGCGACGTGGACCCAGAGGTTGTCGCCACACCCCTGCAGGGCGTAGCGCAGGGCATCGCGCGCTGCCTCGGGATCGCCGGCCTTCCAGATCTCGATACCTTCTTCGAAGTCGAGCTCCATCTCGCGCACGCAGCGTGGGTGGTCGAGCTCGAAATCGTCGCCGCCCAAACGTTTGAGCCGGATGCCACCGGGGCGTTTGGGTGCCGGGCGCTTCTGGGGCCCCTGGGCGGGGCCCTCTTTCCTGGCGCCGGGGGGCGGGTTGGGCGGGCGTTTGGGACCCCGCGCGTCTTCCCCGCCCTCACGCTTCGACATGGGATGTGCCGCTCAGATCGGATAGAGGCTCTTCAATTCGGCGCGCTTCTTGGCGCTCCCTTTCGACGCTTTGATGAGCGGGAACGTCTGCATCTTGCCGTCGACTTCGAGGGTCAGGACGCCGGTCCGGATCACCGAGGTCGCCACGCGGACCCAGCGGGTCTTCCCGTTCGGCAGCCAGATGTGGATCTCCTGCAAATTGGGTTTGAACGTCCGGCGGCTGATGCCGGTGCACTTCGTACCGACACCGCCCAGGTACTTGGCTTTACCACGGCTGGTAATGCTGTTGCCGAACGTCGTTTTCTTGCCGCTGACCTCACACTGGCGTCCCATGGGAACGGCTCCTTACGCGATCGCTGACGTTGTCTTGGGTTCGTCGAGGTGGAAACTCAGACCTTTTCTTTGGCCAACGGATTGTGCGGCTTGCTGCGCTGAACGTTGCCGCACTCCTCGACGAGGTCGCACACCTTATGCGGAGGAACCGCGAGCTTGCACTGCGGGCAGATGTTCAAGGCGGGAGGAACCAGGAAGTCGTGGCTCCGTCGCTTACCCTTGGCGGACTTCGATTTACGTCTCTTTGGTACGGCCACGAATCAATCTCCCCGATCCACCGCTTTCCGAGTGTTGTGGAAAAGAGAATTATTATCCGAATTTCCGCCGTGTTTTCAAGGGCGGATTACGAATCGGCGCAGTTGCCGGCTAAGCAAAACCGCAAAAATAATTTGACACGCCGTCTGCTCACAGGCCGCTTGAGCGATCGAGCAGAATCCCGTGAGCCGTCTCAACCTGACTTCTTGGCAACGGTGACGTCTACGGCGTTAACTCGCCGACCGTTGTCAAATTATTTATGCGGACCTGCTTAGCGTCTCGGCGCGGCCGCTGGTGCCGCGGCGATCGATGGCTTGGGGTGCTCCCCGTTCAGGATGATCTCATGGGATCGCTCCATGTCTTCCACAAGTTCCGCATCTTCGCCTTCGAGGAACGGTAGCTCGAGCCATCCCCCGGTGGGGCGAGAGTGCTTCGCCAGATCGTCGCGCACCGCCAGGGCCACGGAACGACTTAACGACCTTGCCCCTCGGTTGCTCAGGTGAATGACGTCACAGAACTGCGTGTGCTCGAAGCCCGAGTGCCGGGCGTCGAGAATGGTGACGCCTGGGTATTTCTGCTGGACGGCCCGAACAAACTTGAGATACCGCTCCTCGGCACCAGTCTGTTCGCGCCGTTCCTGGAGTTTCGGCGTGATGGGAGGCAAGAGCCAGTAAACGCGAGTGTCGTGGTGGGTCGCCAGGTTGAAAAGGCGATCGGCGAAGTCAAGATTGATGGGGTTGAGGAAGGTCTGCGCGACCATGAACACGCGTTCCTCGGCCTCACCGACGAACCCGTTGAATCCCGGCTTGTCGGCCATCACATTGGCGCCGTCGTTCGCCGTCCAGTTCCTGTTGACCATGCGGTCGTGGTCCGGCATCAGGTCCGGCTGACCCTTCACGAACCCAAGGACCCTGGAACGGACTTCCAGCCGGGTCCGGTAAGAGGTCAACACCCGGCCCAGAACGATCTGAGTCCAGAAGGAATCCGGTCGAAAGAAACGGTCGATGAAACCGGGACCGAACGTCACGGCCCGATAGGCCTTGGCAAGCTCCGTCGCTTCGCGAAGCGTCAAGATCGCTTGATCTTCGTGAACCGTGTACTCGGGAACGCAGAGCAACTGGCCGGGCTTGAGCTCGAGAATCAGTGCGGTTGGCCGACTGCCTGCTTCGAACGCTCGTCGGAGCAAAAAATAGCTTGTGGAAGACGGGGCACGGGCCGCTCCGAGGTTGTAGGCGGAGAGTCCCGAGTGCTTTTTGAAGACCCTGGGGATCAAGCCATACTTGATGAGGCTGTCGCCCATGAACAGAACATCGTGTCTCGGCGCTTCCCGCGAGGCATCGCGTGCGCTGTAGATCCAATTCAGACTGACTGGGTCGTTGAAGTCGAGCGGCCGCGAAGCCAGAAAGGCTTCGACGAGCACCACCAGCAGGAGCATTCCCAGTAGCCCTGCGGGGATCGGTGCGCGGATTCGATTCGTAGCACCCTCGCTCAGGCGCATCGTGAGCCCGATCCGGACCTCAGGACGCCGTTGGCGGGCAAGCGTATGTTTTGTTCGGGTGAAGATCGACATGAGACGGTCGTTTCATCCGTGAAAGAGATAGCCGACCCGTTCTGCTGTCGGTGGCCCGATTCATGCCCCGGGGTCTCAGTGGTTAAGAATCGACCGGAGCCGTGAGGCAAATCGAGGCGTCGTTGAGAAGGGGCTACCGCGACGAATTCTATTTCTGGGTGGGATTACGCACAACGTCCGTTCTCGAGATTCTGGTCGAACTGAGCTAACTCCAGCGGTAAGAAAGTGTTACGCCTCAGCCGTCGTCTGCGCAAAAGCACGCCATTGAGTGTCGAGCGTAGCGGCTGTGGGCACTCCCTTGTGAACGTACAAGCCATAGCGGAGCCGAAGCGGGCGCCCGAGCTCGATCGTTCGCGGGCCTTCCAGGGTCAGACTCGCGCCCATCCAGCCATCATTGCGCACGTGAAAATGGGCGGGGTGATTGGGGTTTGACGGGTGATCGAGCAGTGTGATCCCCTCGATCGCGTGCTTCGTAATCGGGCCGGCGTAGTCGACCCAGCGAGCACGTTTTCGGAACACGCCGTCCGGCCCCTGTTCGTTCACGTTGCCTTCGGAATTGCGAATCCGTCCGCCACCGTCCGTCACACCGATCGTCTTCGCCATCCTTACGCCGACCATGCCGAAGGGCGTCGCGCCGAGCGTCGCGTTCTGCTTGTCGGCGTCGAACTGAAGGTCAAGGATCAGGAGCCATTCGCCTTCGCTCAGTGATCGGACTGTCACACCGCGGCGCTCCAGCATGTGAACCCGATCGTTCTTGCCAACCCACGCGTTTTGGGCCACGACGACGGCCTGGTCGCCATCATCGTAGCGAACGATTCGCTGGTGGACGATCTTCCCGGTCCCGCGATCGTCCCAGAACGAGTCGCCGTTGACATCGTGATGGGCCACCCAGACGGAGTTATGGTGGCTATGAGTCACGGGGTCGTGCGGGTGACCCATCCGGGTCAACGATCGACCCGAGGGACCGTTGACCGGGAAGAGAAACGGGCGTCGCAGCGTCGGGCCGAAGTGGTATCGAGTGAGTTCCAGCCCATCGCGTTGAATCGATGCCTGGTCGCCCGGCAAGGGGATCACTTGCATTGGCGGGACTGGCTTCGCATCGGGCAGAGGAACCTGTGCCACCCCCGGTCTCGCCGCAAGGATCAGTCCCGCGTCGAGGCCGGTCAATGCAGTGAGATGCAGGAAACCGCGCCGACCGAGTTTCTCGCGCATCGCGTCATCCTCAAAGGAGCCCGACCCGATCGATCGGGATCGCCGTCCCATCCTTATTTGCACTTGCCGCAGGTTCCGCCCCCTTTGCAATGCGCACAGCGCTTGCAATTGGTGCAGACCTTGCAGGGCGTCGAGCCGTTGCACGCGGCCAACGCTGGACCGTCACCACCGCAACACCCCGAAACGGAGCCGCGCGGCACACTCAACGCGGTGACTCCCAACCCTAGAAGAATTAGAAACACGCATGCTTTCATGGTTCATGCCCTGTCGCCGACAGAGTTGCGCAAGGCCCGGAGGATCTACGACGTTTCCGCAGATCGGACCAAACACGCGAACCCATTATGGTCAAAGAATCGCGGTAGGCCACGAAAAAACGGGGATGACCTCACCTGATTCGCGGAGGGCAGGAACAAGTCATCCGCCGGCGCCTGGACGAGCGGGGCGGTGATGGACGCCGAACTACCGGCGCGTTATGAAATTTGTAACGTGCGAGGATGGGAATGCTCAGTCTCGACCGCCGACCGTGCTCCTTTACGAGAGGAAAGATGTCAGCAACCATGAACACCGCGGCACCGCGTTGGGGCTTTATTGGGTCGGGCAAGATGGCCACGGCCCTGATCCGCGGGATGGTGCGTGCGGGTGCAGCCCAGCCGGATGCGATTCTCGCGAGCGATCCTGTCGCGTCGGCGCGCGCGGCCCTGGCGGCCGAAACCGGTGTCGCGGTCCACGATTCGAATGTGCGCGTCGCGCAGCACTGCGACGTTTTGGTGCTGGCCGTGAAACCGCAGAGCATGGCGCACGTGCTCGAACACCTGCGTCCCGTCGTAACGCCTGAACACCTCGTTATCTCGATCGCCGCCGGCGTCTCGATCGCCACGCTGGCCGACGGGCTGGGGCCGGATCGGCGACTCGCGCGCGTGATGCCGAACACGCCCGCCCTCCTGGGCGAGGGCGCGGCGGGTTACTGTCTGGGCCCCCATGCGTTTGAAAGTGACGACTCGCTGGTGCGATCGTGCCTCGAAGCCGTCGGCCGGGCCTATCGGGTTCCCGAGGCGCTGCTGGATGCCGTCACGGGTCTGTCCGGCAGTGGTCCGGCTTTCGTCTACGTGATCATCGAGGCTCTTTCCGACGGCGGGGTACGCGTCGGCCTCCCCCGAGACGTCGCCACGGCGCTTGCCGCACAGACCGTCCTCGGTGCGGCCAAGATGGTCATCGATACGGGCCTGCACACGGGCGTGCTCAAGGACCAGGTCGCCAGCCCGGGGGGCACGACCATCGCCGGCCTTCATGCCCTCGAACGCGGCGGCTTGCGTGCGGCCCTGATCGACGCCGTGGAAGCGGCCACCCGGCGCTCCGCGGAACTTGCAGCCGCCGCGCGACCGGCCCGGACCGAGGAGCGCTGACGTCGTGAAACTCGGCCTCATCTCGGATGTCCACGGCGATCCCGCGGCGCTGGAACTCGCGTGGGGACACCTCACGGCACTCGGTGCTGACTCCATCGTCTGCGCCGGCGACCTCGTGGGCTACGGCCCGAACCCTGACGTCGCGGTTGCGTTCCTCGCCGAGCGCAATGTGCCGTGTGTTCGCGGCAACCACGACCGGTGGGCCATCTCCCGAGGACTCGGGGCGGGCGATGACTTCGGCGGCGGCACGCCGAGCCGAGAGACGTGGCTGTACCTCCGAGATTTGCCCGCACATCGCGTCTTCGAGCTCGACGGCCGCGTGGTCGTTCTCGTGCACGCAACTCCGCATAGCGACATGGAATTCATCGCCCCGTCGACCCACCCGCCGTCTGTCCTCGACGGCTACCTCGGGCAGTTGCGCGCGGACATCCTGATCGGAGGACACAGCCATCGGCCGATGCAGTACCGCGGGAGCGGGGGTCTGGTCGTGAACCCGGGATCGGTGATCTCCGAGCGTGTCGTCGAGACGTCGCGCACGTTCGCGGTCGTCGAGCTTTCCAGCCTGGGTGTGACTTTTTATGACGTTGCGACGGGACGAGAGGTCGACATCCCGCCCTGGAATGAGAGCGAGAGCCCTTCGGAACTCTGATCGCGACATCAGGCGTAATTCAATCGTTCGGGATTCTCCACGGGGATCGGGCTTGCTACACTAGGATTTTTCTCCGAGAGGCCCTTCCCGCGATGGACCGTTCCGACGCTGCGATACGTCCCGTCCTGGTGCTCGATTTCGGTTCGCAATACGTTCAGCTTATCGCCCGTCGCGTGCGCGAGCGCCATGCATTTGCCAGGATCGTCCGACATGACGTATCGATCGAGCGCGTACGTGAGCTGAATCCTCTTGCCTTGATTCTGTCGGGCGGCCCTTCGAGTGTCTACGAGCCCAACGCGCCTCACTGTGACCCCCGGCTTTTCGACCTGGGAATACCCATTCTGGGGATTTGCTACGGCATGCAGCTCGCCTGCGAGGCACTTGGCGGAAGTGTCAAAGCTGCGCGCGCGAGAGAATATGGGAGAGCGGAGTGCGAGGTCATCGATGCCCAGGAGCCCCTCTTCCGTGACGTGCCCCGATCGACCACGGTCTGGATGAGCCACGCCGACCAGGTTATGGACGCGGGTCCGGAGTTCATCCCGCTCGCAGCGACCGCCACGTGTCCGGTCGCTGCGGTGAAACACCGCACCAAGCCCGTCTACGCCCTTCAATTTCATCCCGAGGTCGCCCACACTCCTTACGGCGCCTTGATCATCGGTAATTTCCTCGACCGCATCTGTCAGAGCCCGCGCTCATGGACCATGGAAGCGTTCGTCGAGCGGTCGGTGGCCGCCATCCGCGAGCGGGTCGGAAGCACCGATCGTGTGGTGTGCGGACTTTCGGGCGGCGTCGATTCCGCGGTGTGTGCGGCGCTCCTCGCCAGGGCGCTCGGTCCTCGCGTGGTCTGCGTCTTCGTGGATAACGGTTTGCTGCGGCTCGGCGAACGCGCATCCGTCGCAGAAGTCTTCGGATCACACTCGAACGCCGAGCTGCGGGTGGTCGATGCGTCGCAAAAGTTCCTCGACGCACTCGATGGCGTGACGGAGCCGCAGGAGAAACGGGTCCGGATCGGCCACACCTTCGTCGACGTATTCCGCGAGGAAGCACGCTCGATTGCCAACGCACGCTTCCTGGCACAAGGGACGCTCTACCCCGACGTGATCGAAAGCGGTGGCGACGCCGACGGGCCTGCGGCCACGATCAAGCACCACCACAACGTCGGCGGACTTCCTGCCGAGCTCGGCTTCGAACTGATCGAACCGTTGCGCGACCTGTTCAAGGACGAAGTGCGGCGACTGGGTCTTGAGCTGGGCCTACCCGACCCCTTGGTCTGGCGACACCCGTTCCCTGGCCCGGGTCTCGCCGTGCGCTGCCTGGGTGCGGTGACGTTTGAACGGCTGGAGGTGCTCCGCCAGGCGGACGCGATCTTCCTGGAAGAACTGCGCAACGCTGGCCTGGAGCGCCAGGTTGCGCAGGCCTTCGCGGTTCTCTTGCCGGTCCAGTCGGTGGGGGTGATGGGCGACGGGAGAACGTACGAGAACGCGCTCGCCCTGCGGGCTGTCGAAACCGACGATTTCATGACGGCCGACTGGTCGAGGCTGCCGCACGAAGTGCTGGCGCGAGCCTCAACCCGGATTATCAACACGGTCAAGGGGGTCAACCGCGTGGTTTATGATGTGACGAGCAAGCCGCCGGGGACCATCGAATGGGAATGAGCCCCCTTCGACGACGCGGCGGCCGTAGGATGCGAGATGCGTCAATTGATCACGTCGTTCATCAGCTTCCGCGCGGTGTTCACCGCGAACTCGCCGAGCTGCGACAGCGAGTAGAAAACGTTTTTGCCTGCGCGCCGCGTCTCGACGATGCCGGCGACCTTTAAGAGCGCCAGGTGGTGGCTGATCACCGGCTGAGTGATGCTCAAGGCGTCACACAAACCGGCAACGTTCAGGTCGCGCTGTTCGAGCAGAAACAAGGTCTTGAGCCGAGTCGTGTCGGAAATCATCTTCAACGACGAAATTGCCCCGTGGACCTCCTCGTCGGTGGGCAATGCAGGTTTGGCAGTCGCTGTGGCCATCGGTACACACTCCTGAAGGTCGAGAAAAACCAGATCCAGCCGCATCTATGCGGCACCGCACGCTTTCCACCCAAGGAGAAAACGCGGGTAGGGGTTAAAGGCAAACGACTTACGAGGGTGCGAATCGGAGAAGCAAGAGTGAGATTCAGGACTCGGTTTCCGTAAACCGTGCCGCTTCATGCATGCATCCTATCAAGCAAGCAGGCGTGTAGTCAAGTCCCAGCGGTCAGTTTTTTCAGGATGTAAGAGGTAACCAACTGAAGTCGTGGGTTTGAGAGAAGAAACGACGGGAGTTCGTTTTCTTACGGAGTGCCGTGCCCACGCCGGCGTTCCAAACCGTTCGATTGCCGTTGGAACCGCCGCCGCTACAATCGGTTTCTTGCTGCGCTGAGGGGTCCCTCAGTAGAGATACGCAGGAATGTCGCTCAGAGGGACACCCGTATCCGTTGCGGATCGTCCAGGGAGGCGCGTGTGAGAAAGACTGTGCTGGCGACGCTCGTTCTGGGATTGTTCGCGACACACTGCGCTCGCTCTGCACAGGCGGACGACGGCGGCCAGGTGCACAACCTCAAGGTGCTCTCCAATCAAGTCGACGACGTCACGACCGTTGAGCAGATCCTCAAATCTTTCACGAAGCCGGGCATGAGCGACCAGGAGCGCTCAAAGGGGCTGTGGACGTCGATCCTGAAGTACCGGCACCAGAGCGCGCCTCCCAACGAGTATCTGGCCGCCGACTGGGAAGCGCACGACCCTGTGAAGATCTTCAACGTCTATGGCTACTGCATGTGCTGTTGCACGAGCGCCTTATTCGAGGCACTCAGCCGGGCCGATGGCCGGGAGGCGCGCGGCCGCATCCTGAACGGACACAGTGTCGCCGAAACGCGGTACGATGACGCGTGGCACATGTTCGACGGCTCACTCATGACGTTTTTCCCGAAACCGGGAAGCGGCGTAGCGGCTTCGGTCGATGAGATCTCGTCGGCAGTCGACGGCTGGCTCAAACAGCATCCCGATTACCGGAAAAACGGCGGCAAGCTCGTGGACTTCATGCGCCAGGATGGCTGGACCGGCTACAAGAAAGGGCCCGAGCTCCTGGCCGAGTGCCCCTACTACAAACTCGGCTACCTTCCCGCCCGAACCCACGGCTGGGATGCCACCATGGTCGAGTACGACCGGAAGTGCGAGGTCTACGAGTACGGCTACCAGGTCGGACATCGAGCCGTGTTTTCGCTCCGGCCCGGTGAGTCGATCGTACGCGAGGCTGGACATCGGGACCTCCACGTGAACATGAACGAAGCCCCCGATTGGGACGGCTTGCGCTCCCGGGCCCCCGAAAACGACCTGGTCTATGTGAACGACCTCGTACCCGGGTATCGCGGTGGCATCGTCGGCAACGGTGTCCAGCGCTACGCGCCGGACTTGTCGACGAATGAGCTGGCGCTTGGAGCGGAGCGTTACGAGAACCTCGCCGTTGATAAACAGGGGCTGTGCGTCAAGGACCCGTCGCATCCCGGCGTGGCGGTCATCGCCATGTCGTCGCCCTACGTGTATCTCCGCGGCAAATTGAAGATCAAGGTGCTCGGCCACGGCAGTCTGGCGAAGACGGTGATCTCGCTTTCCACGAACAACGGCCGCTCGTTCGCGCCTTTCGGCAGCGGCGAGACGGACGGTGTCTACGAGGCCGCGTCTGACCTTTCCGGCAAGATCCTGCGTCGTTATGCCTACTGGCTGAAATTGGAAATGACGACGGACGCCGCAAACCGTGCGCGGATCGAGTCCATTGTTGTCGAGAACGATTTCCAGCACGCTCCGCGCACGTTGCCCCGGCTAGCCCAGGGGCGCAACACGATCACCGTCGCCGCCGACCCTGACCCGACGCTCGCCACGCGTACGATCTCGTGCCGGATCACGCCGCCCGACTCCACCTTCGACAAGAACGAGACGACGACCACGTTGGGCGTCGTCTTCGACAATCTCCGCGTCGACGACGGGTCGTGCTGGTGGCAAGGCGGCGTAGGAACCATGACGGTACCGATCGACGTCCCTGGCGACCTTGCAGCTCTCCGTTTCAGCACGCAGATCCGGGCTCGGAGCGAAAAGGACCTGATCAAGGTGCTTGTCAGCACCGACGAAGGAAACACCTGGCGCGAAACCGCTCGGATCGCCGGCCCGACGCCAGGCACCACCCGCGTCTTCCGCCACAACGACTGGCCGGGCGGCGTCCGGAAGTTACTGCTTCGCTTCGAGATGACGGGCAACAACACCGTCGGAATCATGAGCTTCCGAATCGACGCCGATTACCAGGACCCGCGCGCCGGCTCAAAACCAAAGCCGTTCCACGTGGTTCATCGCTGGCTCGAAGCAGGCCGCGAACGGACGCACGACGAGCTTATCGACCGCTTACCGAAGAGCTATGCGATCGAAGCCAGAGCGGAGCCCGAGCTCGTTTCCGTCTCCTACGGGAAGCGGGAGCGATAACGCACGAGTTACCAGAGCGTGTAGCCCCCATCGATCACGAGCGTCGCGCCTGTCATGTAGGACGACCCCTCGCTCGCCAGGTAAACGGCGAGCGGGGCCAATTCCTCGGGACGGCCAAAGCGGCCCATCGGGATCTGACACAGGCGGTCTTTCCATCGAGCCGGAACCTGTCAAGCACACTCTCCCGCACGGGCTGTTTCGGAAACGGTTGTCCGTGAATAAAGTGGAAACCGACCCCGCTTCCCAAGGACGCGTGCCGCGCCTGTGAGCCGTAAACAGTACGCGACTCGCTGGGCAAACGCACTGGGTCGCTCCAACCGCTCGGCCAGCTCGCGCGTCGTAAACGGATCGGGCATGTCCTCGGGAAGCAATGTCCAGAGCTCGTTCGCGGTGCGTAGCACGGTTTTCTCCACGAGCTGCCGCAGTCGACGATCGACGACCATGTATCCCGGCCACCGCTTGCGGTTCACGCGCACCTCGTCGATGTCGACCCCCCAGATTTCGACCGAGAGGTTGGCGTGGGGGAAGACCGTGGTCAATCCGATCAAGTCGTCAAACACATCGAGCACGGAACCCCGCTTGGGGCTCAGACGGGCGGACGCATCCACCCCGTCCCGACGGGCTCGGCGCACGATTCTCCGCGTCAAGGGAACCGGTTTCACGACGCGAATCCTGTGCTCGCCGAGCAGCCGGCGTAGCTTGGGCCGGAGCGGTCCGAGGGGTCCCGACTGCACCTCAACCAGTTCCCCCTCGGACGATACGGCGTCGATCCGATAGCCCTGAACGCCAACCTCCGTCCGCGCTCCGGGTGCATTGCCGTACCATTCCTTGATCTCTCGATGAAGGCTCGTCTCCACGGCCGACTCCTTTGTCGAAGCTCACGACTCCAGGGGTTCCACCCCCAAATCCCGGATCGTCACGAGCGACTCGAACTCAAGCCCCCTCGCCGCAAACGCCTTCGCAGCCCCTTCGAGCCGGTCCAGCACGACGACCACGCGCGCCACCTTGCACCCCAGGGCCTCGACCGCCGCGACGGCCTGGAGTGATGAGCCCCCTGTGGTCGCCACGTCATCGAGGATGGCCACCGTGGAGCCCGGTTCGAGCGGCCCTTCGACGAGTTGCCCCGTCCCATGCCCTTTGGCCTCTTTGCGCACGAGGAATCCGCGCAGATCGGCACGCCCTTCCGCTCCGGCGACGGCCAGAGTCGCCCCCACGATCGGGTCCGCCCCCATGGTCAGCCCGCCGACAGCCACCACGTTGGGCCGTTCCGCGAGGCGAGCGAAAACCCCTGCCCCGATGAGCGCGGCGCCTTCGGCGGAGAGCGTGACCTTGCGGCCGTCGACGTAGTAGTGCGACGTCCGCCCGCTCGCCAGCGTGAAGGTCCCCAGCTTGAGGGCGTCGCGCTTGAGTAACGCCACGAGCCGCGCCCGATCGAATACCACTCCCATCGCTCGTCCTTTCCGTTCAACCGTTCGGCAAGACCATCACGTGCGCCCACACCCTACCAAAGCCGGCACCGACAGGCCAAGACGACCCGCGCGAGCCTGCTCAAACGGTCGTCTCAGCGGGAGGATGCGGCGGGAAGGTGAAGGTTCCCCGCGGGATGCGTCGATGAACAAGAAAGTCGGACGACGTCGGTATCCACCCGAGGCCACGTGCCCATGCCCCCTGCCCCTCAGCGCCAGAGCGACCCGATCGGCCCGTTTTTGCATTACTTGATGGCCGAATGCGGCGTCTCACCGAACACATTGGCGGCGTACCGCGCCGACATCATGCGGTTCTCGCGCTGGCGCAAGGAGCATGCGCCCGGCCCGCTGGACGCCATGGACGTCCAGGCCTTGACTGGGTACGTCGATTTCCTGGGTCAATCCGGTCTCGCCCCCAACAGCGTCGGCCGCCACCTGGCCAGCCTCTCGACGTTCTTCCGCTACCTGATCATCGAGGGAAAGCTTTCCGAGAATCTGGCAAAGCTATTGATCGCGCCTACCGTCTGGGACCGTCTACCCACGGTGCTCGGCCCGTCGGCGGTCGAACGTCTGCTCGAAGCGCCCAATCCGGAAACGCGCCTTGGCCGGCGCGATCGTGCGGCGCTGGAGACGCTCTACGCGACAGGATGCCGTGCTTCCGAGGTGGTCAGCTTGCGCCCGTCGAGTCTGGATCTCACTGCCGGATTGGCCCGGTGCATCGGCAAGGGAAACAAGGAGCGGTTCGTACCGCTCGGCTCTCGGGCGAGGACGGCCCTGGAGACGTATCTCAAACAAGATCGCTCTGCGCTCGTCGCCCGCCGGCCGGAGACCCAGTCACTCTTCGTAACGCGGAAGGGAAGTTCGCTTTCCCGGGTGGGGCTCTGGCACATTGTCAAGACGCACGCACGCGCGGCCGGCTTGAAGGGGACGGTCAGCCCTCATACCCTCCGCCACAGTTTCGCCACCCATCTGCTCGCCGGCGGAGCCGACCTTCGCGCAGTGCAGGAGATGCTCGGCCACGCATCGATCGCCACGACCCAGATCTATACGCGCGTCGAGCTCAGCCGGCTCCTCGACGTGCACAATCGGTTCCACCCACGTTCCTGAGTCTGGTGCGAAAGGTCTGGATTCGCGGTTTTCGGGGCGACCGGCCGCCTTCGAAGTGGGGTCTAGCGGTTGATCGCACGCGGGTTGAATAATCCGGTCGGGCTACCGTTTTCCCGACGAATTGCAGGCTCGCCCGCTGCTGAGGCGCGAGGCTGGGGAACGGAAACCGTGGCCACTCCGGTAAAGCGCTCCGCAAGTTTGGCGTGAATGACGCCGCGTTGGTTTGACGGATCGGTCCCTTTCGGACTGGCAATACCGATCCCGATGCACTGGTCGACCGGCACGATGCGTACGATTTTCCGTTCCTGGTCCGCCAGCAGCGCGACCCGCAAGTTACCGACGAGCGCCGTGTCATCCCAATGGCAGCGGCAAGCCGTATTGTCAGGGAGGAAGAGCATCACTTCGGGCATCCCCGCTTCTCGTAACCCCTCCCAGAGCTCTGTGATATTTCCGTTGGCCATGGCGTGTGATTCACCCAGGGTTAAGGACGGTAGGGAAGCGATCACGGCTCAGCTAAAGAGACCGGAGTGTCGCTACCTTAACTTAGGTGATGTTCGGCTAGGATGCGTCCGGGGAACAAGCGAGCATGCGGTCTTCGACTTATCGTTAGCGGTTCGAAACGAGAATTTGAGGGTTGATGGCCGGCGCGATCGGGAATTTAGTCTGACGGAGAGTTAGTGTGTCCAGGAGACGTGCCACTGACCTTGTCCGCGAGAACACGACTTCGATCGCTCAGAAGCTTGATTTCCATTCGTTCTGGATTTTCGCGCTTCAAGCGAGCCAGAATCTCCTGAGAGTTCTCCCACCACCGCGCCGCGGAATCTTTCGCACCGCGCGCGAGTTCGACGTCGACTCGACCGAGTTGAAGCTCAGCGCGGAGGAATTGAACCGTGAAGCGACCGTCGCGGTCGGCCGCGGTCAAGCGTGCTTCTGTTCGGTCGAGATCGCTCTCGGCTTCGGCAAAGCATCGGTCCGACCTGGCCGGGTCTTGATTGGCGAAGGAATCGCCGAGGCGAGTTAAGATACGAGCACGAACAGCATAACACCTAAGAAGCAGCCTTCGTTCTTCATCGGTTCCTTCGTTTTCGATTTCCTTAATCACGGGTGACAAATACCCCAGAGCCGACTCATAAGCTCTCTGGATCTCGAAGCACAGAGCCAATCCATACCGTGCGTCTCGGCTCCCGGGCTCACCCCGCAGAACGAGTTCGTATGCCAATCGCGCTGCGTCAAACTTGCGCCTCGCACGAAGGTGGTCGGCGGCCTCAACAACCCTGGGGCGGAGTCCAGGATTCGAACGCAAAAACTGCGCGATCGTTGCTCCCGCACTTGGCCCAGTCAGACCGGCTCTGAGCTGTTCGTCTGCCTCCAGCGGATCGCCCGCCCGATCGAGTGCGATTCCCAGCAAGATCCGCGGCAGAGGTGAGTCAGGGAAGCGGGTCGACAGCGAGCGCAGAGGAACAACGGCTCGTTCGAATTGGCTCGCTCGTACTTGTTTCACTGCTGCTTTGAAGTCGCCTTGATACTCTATCGGCGCAAATCGGATGATTAGGCCCACGATTAACAGGACTAGTCCCGCGATTAACGTCGCGGCGCGCCGGTTCCGATGCACATAGTTCTGGAAACGTTCGCGCCTGGATGGGTTGATAGCAAGCCGGAGTGGCTGTCGCGTCAGGAAACTCTCAAGCTCTTCGGCGAGGTCCAACGCGCTCGGATAGCGAAGGTCCGGCTCAAAGGCGAGACAACGCGAAAGGATCGCTTCCAGCGCGTGCGGAACGGCTGGGTTGATTGTCCTGATGGTGAGCGGTTGCGCAGCGCGGCGATCCAGGAGCGAGCGAATCGCGCGCGGCAGCGGCAATTTGAATTCGGGCGTTTCCGGCTCTTCGCCGATCAGAAGGGCGCGCAGTAGGAGACCCAGCGAGTAGGTATCAGCCGCCACTCCAACATGTTCCCACTCGTCAGGATCAAGAAACGCTCGGAGTTGCTCCGGAGCCATATAAGGGAGCGTCCCGCCACGCAGCGCGGCCTCGGCACGAACGGCTGTGTGCGGATCATGGGCAAGGTTGAAATCGAGTAACTGCGGTCCTTCGCGCACCGTGAGTAAGACGTTGGCGGGCTTTACATCGCGGTGCAAGATCCCGCGCTCGTGTGCGTGAGCGAGCGCCCGCGCCAGAGTCGCACCGATCCAAGCAACTCCCTCGGCGTAGTTCCCCCTGATGGGGAACCCCTCCCATTCGACGTCCGTTGCCGCTTGAACGCCGGTCTCATCGGATACCGTGGCCATCGCGTCGCTGAGAGCGCGAGCCTGTTGCGGGATTGTCGAGGGCTGGACAATCTGAATCACTTTGTCGAGAGAGAGACCTTGCCGATAGGGCATGCACAGCCCGCGGAGACCTGTCTTCGTGTCAAACGCAACGGAAAGGACTGGTACGATATGTTCGTGGGCAAGGCGACCCATAATCGAGGGTTCGTTGCCCCGATCCGATGAAACCTTGAGCGCGACTTTGCGATCACCTAGCGATTCGTCGCGCGCCAGATAGACGCGGGCCGCACCGCCTCTGCCTAGGAGCTTGTCGAGTTGAAACCTGTCAAAGCGCTCACCAGGCTCAGGAAATCGTGGAGTGGAAACCGGCGCGACGAACTGGCTGAGCACTCGGTGGTACTCAAGTTGGGAAGCCAACGAGGAACGCCAAGATGCGTAGCGTTCGCAGAACGCGCTCGGATCAGGATTTACCCCGTGCTCCTCGAGAAGACAGAATTCTTCGTAGATCAAGCTAACCACTCGATCTTTGTCTTCCCTCAGTCCCGGAAACTCGTCCAGGTAGTCCGCGGCAGCGGGCCGCAGCCCGCGGTCGAACCGACAACGGAGATCTGTCTTGATCAGGGCGGTCAATAAGGAGAGCGAGTCGTTATCGTGATATGCAGCCTTGATCTCCTCGATGCCCACTTCCCCGTCTGCCCACGCGAGATCGAGCGCGCGAACGGCGGCTTCGATGGAGTCGGGTTCTTGACTGGCACGGTGCGTCGGGATCAGCGTTTGCATCACAGAGTTCCCGAATCCCGCAACGAGTCCTGCAACTCTTTGAGGAATCGCTGGACCTTTCGAATGTTCCACCCGGTCAGCGTTGCGATCTCGGCGTTATCGTACCCCAGTTGACGCAATTCGATAACTTTGCGCTCCGACGTATCGAGTTCAGCAAGGAGTTGTTCGCGCACGTCACCGGCCTGGGCAAACTGGCTGGGGGTCGGATAGTCCGAGGCTAGTGCCGATTCGTTCGCCGCGTTCTCCGCGTCGATGGCTCGTTCACGACTGACATCGCGCTTAAGGCTGTAGCGGCGACGATGCTCGTCGATCACCTTCTGCTCTGCCACTCGCGCCAGGAAAGCGACGAGCGACCCGATGGATTCGAAGTCCAGACGATCGAGGTTCGCAGCCAAACTCTTCATCACATCGCTCGCGAAATCCGTCGAGTCGTAAAGCGATCGCATGGGGCGATCCAGCCTGCGCCTCACGACCCGGATCACCTTGGGATAACAGGTCTTGAAGAGCTCTTCCCAGGCGGCTTGATCGCCCGCACGGGCGCGGTTGAACAGTTCGAATTGATCTCGCTCTAGCGGCTCTGACGTCGCGCTCATGGTGACTGTCCTCCCAGACACCTAAGAGAGGAGGACCGGGGATGTCTTGCCTATTTTACCCGTGTTCTCGGTTCACTCAACACGGACGGACACCACCCGCGGCTTTCACCGGTGGACGCCTATTCTACCGAGACTCCCCGACCAGCAATAGCGCTGACTTAGCGCCGTCGCAAAAATGTTGCGTGCAGGGATGTTGGAATTGCCCACGAGTCCGGGCTCCCAATGCTGGGACGCCGGCGATCTCGTGTACGGGGAGCCAACACCACTCCTGTGAAAGGTGAGGTTAAAGATATACCTTTGAGGGGCCTGGAGAGGATCGTTCTGAGATCGATGCAGATTCTAGAAAGGCGGGTCGGTCCCTGGGTCCGACGGAGTAGGAGGAATCGGAGGAATTTCAGGGTCCGGCGGAATCGAAGGGTCTGACGGCGTGGCAGTTATCGTTGGATTGGCCACAATCGTCGGATACGTCGGGACAGGAATTGGGCCGGTTGGCTCCGTGGGATTGCTCACAGGCGGCGGTTCAGGCAAAGGGACTACAGGTGGCGTGGGTGCTTCGGGATCGGTTGCGGAGGTTGGAATCGCAGCCACATCAATTGGCGGAGTCGACGACGACGGATCGTTCCCCGACGTTGGGTCAGGAGCCGCGGCGATCGGAGGGGTTGGTACACTCGTGCCAGCACTGGACATGTCCGGCTCGGCCAATGCAATGGTCGATGGCGTCGACTGACCAATACTCATCGACCCGCCGGTGCCGGCTGTAGCCGCGCCTCCCGAAGCGATGCTCGCGTCGGTCGGAATCGTCTCCGACGTGCCCGTGGGGTCGATCGCGTTGGTGGGCGAGTTGTTCACATACCGGTAAAGGTCCGCGTCCCCGGCGGAGAATCCCTTGGGATCCTGGCTCACAAACCGGCCCACCGTGGGGGCGTAATACCGCGCGTTGTCAAAATAGAGCCCCGTTGACGAGTCGTACCGCATGCCCGCAAACTTTAACGGGCTTCCGTTCGACGGATTGCTTTCGCTTGTGACACTTCCGAAGCTGTCGTAATTGACGTGGTCCAGCACCGTCCCCAACGTGGGATCGACGACGTCACGCACCGATCCGAGCTTGTCCGACAGGTACCACACCGTGGAACCGCTCGCGCTAGTGCGGCCCAGGAGTTCGTCGACCGCCGGCCCGTAAAGGTAATGCGCGGCGAGGGTCGCAGTTCCCGATCCTCCAGATCCACCCGAACCTCCAGACCCACCCGAACCGCCAGATCCACCCGAGCCGCCGGAACCCCCACTGCTCGCCGTGAAGTCCGCCCACGGATTTTGACCGTCGTACACGGTCCAGGTCGCTGTGCCGTTGACGTTGGTTTCGATCCGACGGTTCAGGGCGTCGTACGTGTACGTCGACTGCGAGAGAAGCGTCCCCGTCGCAGACTGTTCTGTTACTCCGGTCATCCGGTTTCTGTAATCATAAGTGTACGCCCAGGTGTTGCCGGTCGAGGTCTGCGTCGCGCCGATCATGTTGCC